>NZ_JTKF01000022.1:0-51147 GCF_000828175.1 Pseudomonas sp. W15Feb9B
AAGACAGTTGCTCCCACAGTGTTTTGTGTCGTTCACATAATGGTGACTCAACTCAATACCTGTGGGAGCGGGCTTGCCCGCGATGGCGATTTCAGCGCTTACGAATATCTCAGCGCGTGAGCCGGCTCAATCTTCGCTGCCCGCAACGCCGGGTACACCGTCGCCAGGAAGCTCAGAATAAAGCCCGCCGAGCAGATCAACAGCACATCCCCGCCCTGCAATTCCGAAGGCAGGTTGCTGACGAAGTACACGTCGGAACTGAAGATGTGCTGCCCGGTAACGCGCTCGACCCAGCCGACCATCTCGCTGACGTTCAGCGCGGCAATTACGCCAAGCACGCCGCCGATGAGGGTACCGACAATGCCAATCACCGTGCCCTGCACCATAAAAATCGCCATGATCTGCCGTGGCGTGGCGCCGATGGTGCGCAGAATCGCGATGTCCGCGCCCTTGTCGTTCACCACCATGATCAGCGTGGCGATGATGTTGAACGCCGCCACCGCAACGATCATCAGCAACAGCAGGCCGATCATGGTTTTTTCCATTTTCATCGCGCTGAACAGACTGCCCTGGGTGTGGGTCCAGTCGTCAGCCTTGAACTCGGCACCGAGCCCGGCGGCGATGTCCGATGAGACTTTCGGCGCAGCGTACAGATCCTTCACCGCCAGGCGCACGCTCTGCACCTGATTCGGCTGCCAGTGCTGCATGGTCGCGGCATCGGCCACGTGGATCAGGCCCATCGAGCCGTCCAGTTCAGCGCCGACCTTGAACACACCGACCACGTTCAGGCGCTGCATGCGCGGGGTAATGCCACCCGGTGCGGTGCTGACTTCCGGCACGATCAGAGTGATCTTGTCGCCGACGTTGAGGCGGAAGCGGCGCGCGGTGATTTCACCGATCACCACGCCGAACTCACCCGGTTTCAGGTCATCGAGACGTCCCTGCACAATGTGCTGGGCAACGATCGACACCTTGCCTTCCTGGGCCGGATCGACGCCGCTGATCTGGATCGGCTGCATCAAACCCTTGTAGGACAGCATGCCTTCCATCTCGGTGAACGGCACGGCGGCGGTCACTTCGGGATTTTTCAGCGCGGCGGCGGCCACCGGCTGCCAGTCATCGATCGGCTTGACGCCAACGATGGTCGCGTGCGGCACCATGCCGAGGATGCGCGAGCTCATCTCGCGCTGGAAGCCGTTCATTACCGACAGCACCACGATCATCGCCAGCACGCCGAGGGCGAGCCCGATCATCGAAGTCATCGAGATGAACGAAACAAAGCGATTGCGGCGCTTGGCGCGGGTATAGCGCGTGCCGATAAAGATCGATAACGGTCTGAACATTCGCTGGGGCACCGTATAAAAAATCAAGCTTAAAAAAGCGGCCAATCGTTTGAGAGCGTAGCGAGCGAAGGAAAGACAAGGCAAAAACAGGCGAGGAAGCGGAGTCTACTGGCTGTAAATGAGCATTCCGAGCCTGTTTTTAACGCAGTATTTCCGAGCGCAGTAGCTCTCAAGCGATTGGATTCAGGCAGCCTTCCTGCAGTTGTAGGACGCGGTCCATCTGGCGGGCCAGGTTCATGTCGTGAGTCACCACCAGGAACGCCGTGCGCATCGAAGTGCTGAGTTCCAGCATCAGATCCTGGATGCCTTCGGCGGTGTGCGAATCAAGGTTGCCGGTTGGCTCGTCGAGCATCACCAGGCCTGGATTGTTCACCAGCGCACGGGCGATGGCCACACGCTGGCGCTCGCCACCGGACAGCTCGGCCGGTTTGTGCTCCAGACGATGGCCCAGTCCCACGCGCTCCAACAACGCCGTAGCGCGTTGACGTGCTTGCGGGATCGCGGTCTTGCCGATCAGCAGCGGCATGCAGACGTTTTCCAGCGCGGTGAATTCCGGCAGCAAGTGGTGGAACTGGTACACGAACCCGAGGGCACGGTTACGCAGCAGGCCACGCTTCTTTTCGCTCAGCGCTGACAGTTCTTCGCCGTCAAGCCAGACGCTGCCCTCGGTTGGGGTGTCGAGACCGCCCAGCAGGTTGAGCAAGGTACTTTTGCCCGAACCGGATTTGCCGACGATCGCCACACGCTCGCCCGGGTGCAACTCCAGTTGCAGACCGGCCAGCACTTGCACCGACTCCGGGCCTTCCTCGTAGGATTTGCCCAGGTTGCGGCAACTCAAGATTGCTTTATCACTCATGCCCGACTCACTCATAACGTAGCGCCTCCGCCGGCTGGGTGCGCGCGGCACGCCAGGCGGGATACAGGGTGGCGAGGAAACTCAGGACCAACGCAGCGGCGCAGACCATGACCACGTCCTGGCTCTGCACCTGCGAGGGCAGGTAATCGATGAAATACACGTCGGCGTTGAGAAACTTGTGGCCGATCAGCCCTTCGAGGGCGGAAATTGCAGCGCTGACGTTGAGCGCGGCGAGAATACCGAGCACCGCGCCAATCGCCGTACCGACCACGCCGATCACGGTGCCCTGCACCATGAACGTACGCATGATCGTCCCCGGCGTAGCGCCGAGGGTACGCAGAATGGCGATGTCGCTCTTCTTGTCATTCACCACCATCACCAGCGTGGAAATGATATTGAACGCAGCCACCGCGACGATCAGCAGCAACAGCAGACCGATCATGGCTTTTTCCATGCGGATCGCCTGATACAGGTTGCCGTGGGTACGGGTCCAGTCGCGGGCGTAGTAATGGTCTTCGCCCAACTGCTGGGCGATGGTCCAGGCCACGCGCGGCGCCTGGAACAGATCATCGAACTTCAACCGGATGCCCTGCACCTGATCAGGCTTCCAGCGGTGCATCTTCGCCAGATCCTGCAGGTTGGTGACGCCCAGATAGCCGTCCAGCTCACCGGCGCCAACATGAAAGATGCCGACCACGGTAAAGCGCTTCATGCGCGGGAACATCCCGGCCGGGGTCACGCTGACCTCCGGCGCGACGAAGGTGACCTTGTCACCCAGGCCTACGCCGAGCTTGGTCGCGGCCTTGTCGCCGATGACGATGCCGAAGCTGCCCGGCGTCAAATCGTCGAGTTTGCCCTGCTTCATGAAGTTGTCGATGATCGACACATTGCGCTCGAGCGCGGGGTCGATGGCGTTGAGCAACACCTTGGACACCTGGCCGTTGTTGGTCAGCAAACCCTGCATCTGGGTGAACGGCGCAACCGCCGTCACCTCAGGGTTGCGTTTGACCTTGGCGGCCAGGCTCTGCCAATCGTTGATCGGCTCGCCGGTTTCAAGAGTCGCGTGGGGCACCATGCCCAGCACGCGGGTGCGCATCTCATGATCGAAGCCGTTCATCACCGATAGCACCACGATCATCACGATCACGCCGAGGGCGAGCCCGATCATCGAAGTCAGGGAAATGAATGACACAAAATGATTGCGACGCTTTGCACGGGTATAACGCGTGCCGATAAATACGAAGAGAGGTCTGAACATGTCGGGGCTTGTTCGGAGGGAAAAGGAACGTCCTTGTGGCGGGGGTCGATAACCAGCTTTACACTCAGACCACCGCCGCTACCATGGGTTCGCCATGTCGACATTAGATGAAGAAGATCGCCGCGAATACTACCGTATCGAGGACATGATCGCACTGGAAATTCGGCCCCTGTCCGCTCCCGAAGCCGCAGGCCAGGAAGTGTTGCAGGATGCTTCCCCGCTGTTCAACCTGCTCAGCGAACTGCACCTGAGCGAATTCGAGTCGCAGCACCTGTTGCGCCAGATCAGCGAGCGCGACCGGGCGATTGCCGCGTTCCTCAAATCCCAGAACAAACGCATCGACCTGCTCAGCCAGGTGGTCGCCCTGACCGTGCTCGGCCACATTGGCGAGCCGCAACCGGTGATCCTCTCCGAAGGCGGAATCGACTTTCAGCACCCGACGCCAATCGCCACGGGCGCGCACCTGTCGGTGAAACTGGTGCTGATGCCGCAGGCGCTGGGCCTGCTGCTGCGTGCCCGCGTGACCCATTGCGACCGCAAGGGCGATGGCTACGACGTCGGCACCGAGTTCGAACACTTGACCGACGCCCAGCGCCAGTTGCTCGCCCGTTATATCTTGCAGAAACAGGCCCAGGAACGACGCCTGGCCCGTGAACAGAACGAATTAGGCATTTAATTAAGGAAGCACCGTGACCCTCATCTACGGCCACCGCGGCGCCAAGGGCGAAGCACCGGAAAACACCCTGACCAGCTTTCAGGAATGTCTCAAGCACGGCGTACGCCGTTGCGAACTGGATCTGCACCTGTCCAAGGACGGCGAGCTGATGGTGATCCACGACCCGACCCTCAAGCGCACCACCGACCGGCGCGGCAAGGTGGTCGAGCACACCGCCGCCGAACTGGTGACCTACGACGCGCGCAAGGGCGGCCCGGGCTGGATCAAGCCGTGCCCGATTCCGACTCTGGAAGAACTGTTCGAACAGTGCGATTTCGAGCACTGGCAACTGGAAGTCAAAAGCGCTTCACGCACCCGCGCCGCCACCACCGTGTTGGCGATTCGCGAAATGGCCCAGCGTCATGGCTTGCTGGACAAGGTCACCATTACTTCGAGTTCGCGGGAAGTGCTGAAGGCGGCGCTGGAGCTGGTGCCGGACGTATCGCGTGGATTGGTCGCCGAATACGCCTGGCTCGACCCGTTGAAGGTCGCCGCCAGCTATGGCTGTGAGATCTTGGCGCTGAACTGGACACTGTGTACGCCGGAACGCCTGCAGAAGGCGCAGCGTCAGGGGCTGCATGTCTCGGTGTGGACCGTCAACGAGCCTGCGCTGATGCGCAGACTCGCCGACTTCGGCGTTGACAGCCTGATTACAGACTTTCCCGGTTTGGCCACTGCCACCCTCGAGAATTGCTGAAATCGGTCTCCCCGGCCGGCTCAGGCCACCGGCCGGAGCCCGTCAAAAAAGCCGGTTGAGGCCGTCGTACGCCGCTACCCGATAGGCTTCGGCCATGGTCGGGTAGTTGAACGTGGTGTTGACGAAGTACTTCAGCGTATTCAACTCACCCGGCTGGTTCATGATCGCCTGACCGATGTGCACGATCTCCGACGCCTGATAACCGAAGCAGTGAACACCCAGCACTTCCAGGGTTTCACGGTGGAACAGGATTTTCAGCATGCCTTGCGGCTCGCCGGCGATCTGCGCACGCGCCATGCTCTTGAAGAACGCCTTGCCGACTTCGTACGGCACTTTGGCCTGGGTCAGTTCCTGCTCGTTCTTGCCGATCGAGCTGATCTCCGGAATGGTATAGATACCGGTCGGCACGTCATTCACAAAGCGCCAGCTACCGTTATCGACGATGCTGCCGGCCGCCGAGCGACCCTGGTCGTGGGCGGCACTGGCCAGGCTTGGCCAGCCGATCACGTCGCCGGCGCCGTAGATGTTCGGCACGCAGGTGCGGTAAGCCTCGTCGACTTCGATCTGGCCGCGGCTGTTGACCTTGACCCCGATGTTTTCCAGACCGAGCTGGTCGGTGTTACCGGTACGGCCGTTGCACCAGAGCAAGGCATCGGCCTTGATCTTCTTGCCGGACTTCAGGTGCAGGATAACCCCGTTATCGACGCCCTCAACGCGATCGTAATCTTCGTTGTGGCGCACGGTGATGTTGTTGTTGCTGAAGTGGTAGCTCAACGCCTGGGAGATTTCCGAGTCGAGGAAGCTCAGCAACTGACCACGGTTGTCCACCAGTTCAACCAATACGCCCAGACCGCTGAAGATCGAAGCGTATTCGCAACCGATCACGCCGGCGCCGTACACGATCAGTTTGCGCGGGGTGTGGCCGAGGCTGAGGATGGTGTCGCTATCGTAGATACGCGGGTGATTGAAATCGATGTCCGCCGGGCGATACGGACGCGAACCGGTAGCGATGATGATGTGCTTGGCCACCAGTTTCTCGACCACGCCGTTGGCGCAGACCACTTCGATGGTTTGCTCGTCGGCAAAGCTGCCGGTACCGATGAACACGTCGACGCGGTTACGGGCGTAGTAGCCGGTGCGCGAAGCGACTTGTTTGGAGATAACCTTTTCAGCGCTTTTCAACACGTCCGGGAAGGAGAACCAGCGTGGCTCGCCGATCGCCCGGAACATCGGGTTGGTGTTGAACTGCATGATCTGCCGCACCGAGTGACGCAGGGCCTTGGACGGGATGGTTCCCAGGTGGGTGCAGTTGCCGCCGACCTGGCGACGACTGTCGACCATCGCCACCTTGCGCCCTGCTTTGGCGGCGTTCATTGCCGCGCCTTCTCCCGCCGGGCCGGAACCCAACACCACCACGTCGTAGTTGTAGACAGCCATGCGTACTCCTCAGAACAGGCCGCGGTGCCAGCAGCACCGGCGGCTAAATCACGCCGAATCGTGGCGCGAAGGAACAATTGGGGGTCAGTAAAGAACCCGGACACAGTCTATAGAAGCGTCAACGCCGCGCACATTAACCCTTGGTCGCGTCGTAGGCTACTTTTGCCTGCACTACAACGCCAGCTTTCGTACTGTTTTCAGTCAACTTTTGCGCGACTCAGGCGCTCGAAAGCCGCACTGGTGCGAATAACAAAGCCTGTATCGGCACGAATCACGAAGAATGCACCAATGTCGTGTTTTTCGGCATAGTCCCAAGCCCGATCAGGCCCGAGAATCAGCAACAGCGTCGATAGTCCATCGGCCATCAACGCTGAAGGATGAATCACCGTAACTGACGCCAGGCTGTGTAGGACCGGCGCCCCGCTCCGCGCATCGAAGGTGTGGGAATAGCGCCGGCCACCTTGCAGGAAATAGTTACGGTAATCCCCGGAGGTGGAAACCCCGTAGCCGTCGACCTGAATGATCCGTTCGGCCACCTGTTGATCATCACGCGGCGCCTCCAGCGCAATACGCCAGGATGAGCCATCAAGCTTCTTGCCCTTGGCCTTTAGCTCACCGGTGGCTTCGGCGAGATAGTCATGGATGCCCATCGACTCGAGCCTGGCGGCGATGGTGTCGACGGCGTATCCGGCGGCGATGCTGTTGAAGTCGACTTCGACAGCGGCGTCCTTGCACAAGCGGTCGCCGTCGATACGCAAATGGCGGTAGCCGACTCGCTGCAGGGTTTCGGCCAGCACGGCGGGGTCGGGGACTTTCTCTTCACGCCCTTGCGGGCCGAACCCCCACAGATTCATCAGCGGCTCGACGGTCAAGTCGTAGGCACCTTCGCTTTGCTCTGACAGTTGTTCGCCAACGCGGACCAATTCAAGCACAGCGGCAGGCAGGGTCTGACAGCTGTTCGCCGGCAAAGCATTGAAGCGCTCGATGTCGGAATCACTGCGGTAGGTCGACATCTGTCGATCCACGTCAGCGAGGATACCTTCCACTTCCCGGCGAACTTGCGCCGGCTCGGCAATACCCGCGTGTCGCACGTACTTGATCGAATACGTGCTGCCCATGGTCGGGCCACCAAAACTTTCCAGGGAATCACCGTTGCCACAGGCCACGAGGACAACCACCACACTCACAAGCCCAACCCATCGTCCAGTGAACAATTCTTCATCTCCCCATAAAAGCGCGCCGGCCATTATGGATCAAAGGCCCGCACGCTCCCCATCGGATGCAACGCGTTACAAGAAACCAATAATGAGTAACTGAAAATGTCCTCGACCACGGGCAAAGGCAAAGCGATTTTTCGCGTTGTCAGCGGCAACTTTCTCGAGATGTTCGACTTTATGGTCTATGGCTTCTACGCCACGGCCATTGCCAAAACCTTCTTCCCGGCCGACAGCGCCTTCGCTTCCCTGATGCTTTCCCTGGCGACTTTCGGTGCAGGCTTCCTGATGCGTCCGCTGGGGGCGATCTTCCTTGGCGCTTACATTGACCGTCACGGTCGTCGCCAGGGCCTGATCATTACCCTTGCGCTGATGGCCGCCGGTACGATCCTGATCGCCTGCGTGCCGGGTTACGCCACTCTGGGTGTCGCAGCGCCGTTGATCGTGCTGTTCGGTCGCTTGCTGCAAGGCTTCTCGGCTGGCGTCGAACTGGGCGGTGTTTCGGTATATCTGGCGGAAATCGCCACGCCGGGCCGCAAGGGCTTTTTTGTCAGTTGGCAGTCTGCCAGCCAACAAGCGGCGGTGGTGTTCGCCGGTCTGCTCGGCGTTGGCCTCAACCACTGGCTAAGCCCGGATCAAATGGGTGACTGGGGCTGGCGCGTGCCGTTCCTGATCGGCTGCATGATCGTTCCGGTGATCTTCGTCATTCGTCGTTCGCTGGAGGAAACCCCGGAATTCCAGGCGCGTAAACATCGCCCTACCCTGCGGGAAATCGTCCGCTCGATCGGTCAGAACTTTGGCATCGTCATCGCCGGCATGGCGCTGGTGGTGATGACCACGGTTTCGTTCTACCTGATCACCGCCTACACCCCAACCTTCGGCAAGGCTGAACTGCATCTGTCGGATTTCGACGCGCTGCTGGTAACGGTGTGCATCGGTCTGTCGAACTTCTTCTGGCTGCCAGTGATGGGCGCGGTGTCCGACAAGATCGGGCGCAAACCCCTACTGCTGGCGGCGACCCTTCTGGCGATCCTGACCGCTTACCCGGCGCTGTCGTGGCTGGTGGCGAACCCGAGCTTCAGTCATCTGCTGATCGTCGAGCTGTGGCTGTCGTTCCTGTACGGCTCGTACAACGGCGCGATGGTCGTGGCGCTGACCGAAATCATGCCGGTGGAAGTGCGTACGACCGGGTTCTCGCTGGCCTATAGCCTGGCGACAGCGACCTTTGGCGGCTTTACGCCTGCGGCCTGTACTTACCTGATTCACGTGCTGGACAACAAGGCTGCGCCGGGAATCTGGCTCAGCGGTGCGGCGGTGCTGGGGTTGATTGCGACGCTGGTGCTGTTCCGCGGGAACAAACATGAATTGCGCACTGCGCAAGCCGCTGTGACAGGTGGGGCCCGATAGGACGCCATCGCTGGCAAGCCAGCTCCCACAAGGTCTTGAGGCGTACATGCCATTGCGCAGCCTGCCAGGAAACCTGTGGGAGCTGGCTTGCCAGCGATGAGGCCGGATCAGGCAATAGAGATCTGCCAGGCATAAAAAAACGCCCCGACCTAAGCCGGGGCGTTTTCATTTGCAGCTATAGCTTAGCGCGGGAACGCTGGCGGGTTTACACCGGCCATGTCTTCCATCACGCGAACCACTTGGCAGCTGTAACCGAACTCGTTGTCGTACCAGACGTACAGCACAACGCGGTTGTCCTGAACGATGGTCGCTTCAGCGTCGACCACACCGGCATGACGCGAACCCACGAAGTCAGTGGACACCACTTCCTGCGAGTTGACGAAGTCGATTTGCTTGTGCAGATCGGAGTGCAGCGCCATGTAGCGCAGGTACTCGTTCATCTCCTCACGGCTGGCAGCTTTCTCAAGGTTCAGGTTGAGAATGGCCATCGACACGTTTGGCGTCGGAACGCGGATCGCGTTACCGGTCAGCTTGCCGGCCAGCTCAGGCAGAGCCTTGGCAGCAGCGGTGGCAGCACCGGTCTCGGTGATCACCATGTTCAGTGCGGCGGAACGGCCACGGCGATCGCCCTTGTGGAAGTTGTCGATCAGGTTCTGGTCGTTGGTGTACGAGTGAACGGTTTCGACGTGACCGTTGATGATGCCGAACTTGTCATTCACAGCCTTCAGCACCGGCACGATGGCGTTGGTGGTGCAGGAAGCGGCGGACACGATCTTGTCGTCAGCGGTGATTTCGTTGTGGTTGATACCGTGAACGATGTTCTTCAGCTTGCCTTTGCCAGGCGCGGTCAGAACAACGCGAGCCACACCCGGGCATTGCAGGTGCTGACCCAGGCCATCGGCGTCACGCCACACACCGGTGTTGTCCACCAGCAGCGCGTCTTTGATGCCGTACTGGGTGTAATCCACCTCGGTCGGGTTCTTCGCGTAGATCACCTGGATCAGGTTACCGTTGGCGGTGATGGTGTTGTTTTCTTCGTCGATGACGATGGTGCCGTTGAACGGGCCGTGTACCGAATCGCGACGCAGCAGGCTGGCGCGTTTGGTCAGGTCGTTTTCGGCGCCCTTGCGCACGACGATGGCACGCAGACGCAGACCGTCGCCACCACCGGTTTTCTCGATCAGGATGCGCGCCAGCAGACGGCCGATACGACCGAAGCCGTACAGCACAACGTCAGTGCCTTTGCGGGCCGAAGCGTTTTGCTGGCCAACCACGTCAGCCAGTTCTTCACGCACGAACTGCTCGGCGCTGCGGCCATTGCCTTCGCTGCGGAATTTGAACGCCAACTTGCCCAGATCTACCGAAGCTGCGCCGAGCTTGAGCTCGCTCATGGCTTTCAGCAGAGGGAATGTTTCGTGGACGGAGAGTTCGCTATCGTCGGAGGAACGGTGGCGAGCAAAGCGGTGAGCTTTGAGAATCGCGATGACAGACTGGTTGATCAGGCTGCGGCCATAGATCGAGCTCACCACGTTGTTATTGCGGTAGAGCTGACCGATAAGCGGAATCATCGCTTCTGCGAGTGCTTCACGGTCGATCCATTCACCAAGACACTGGTCGGGCTTCTGAGTCACGGGAACCTTCCACATGTAGGGGCAGAAAAAAGGGGCTACATTATGCCGCCGAGAACCTCTTGTAGCAATGCGCGCTTGTCGCGCAATCGGTAACAAAATTCCGTTCAAAAAAATTACGCCTCGCGCCAGCCCAGTAAAACCGGGGCTTTCAGCACAGTCAATTTTTCGACGACTGTTAGACGATGTCTGTAACCCTCCGTAACACCAGTCGATTTCGGCACTACATAACCGTAAAAAAAGTGCTCGTTTTTATGGTTACCACTACATTTCGTGCAAACCACGAAGATAGACGCAGTCTGCAACTGACAGCCGGCACCGGACGCCGCTACAATTACCGACTTTGTCGCAAAGCCTGGAGCTCAACCTTCCGTGCCCGTTCTGCGTCTACCGCTTCTCCCTGCCGCGGCAGGTAAACAGCATTGGGGCAACCTGCCCGGTGCTGCCCTCAGCCTCGCGATTGCCGAGGCTGCCAGCGCTGCCAAGCGCTTCACCCTGCTACTGACCGCCGACAGCCAGAGTGCCGAACGGCTGGAACAGGAGCTGAGTTTCTTCGCCCCGGATTTGCCCGTGCTGCATTTCCCCGACTGGGAAACCCTGCCGTACGATCTGTTCTCGCCGCACCAGGACATCATTTCCCAGCGTATCGCCAGCCTTTATAGACTGCCGGAACTGGCGCACGGCGTGCTGGTGGTGCCAATCACCACCGCCCTGCACCGCCTGGCGCCGACCAAGTTTCTGCTCGGCAGCAGCCTGGTGCTGGATGTAGGGCAGAAGCTCGATGTCGAACAGATGCGCGCGCGGCTCGAAGCCAGCGGCTATCGCTACGTCGATACGGTTTACGAGCACGGCGAGTTCACCGTACGCGGTGCGCTGATCGACCTGTTCCCGATGGGCAGCAAACTGCCCTATCGCATCGACCTGTTCGACGACGAAATCGAAACCCTGCGCACCTTCGACCCGGAAAACCAGCGTTCCATCGACAAGGTCGAATCGGTCAAGCTGCTGCCGGCGCGAGAATTTCCGCTACAGAAAGATGCGGTCACCCGCTTCAAGGCGCGGTTCCGCGAGCGTTTCGATGTCGACTTCCGACGCTGCCCGATCTTCCAGGACCTGAGCAGCGGCATCACGCCCGCCGGTATCGAGTACTACCTGCCGCTGTTCTTCGACGAAACCTCGACACTGTTCGATTACCTGCCGCAGGACACGCAAGTGTTCTCGCTGCCGGGTATCGAACAAGCAGCGGAAAACTTCTGGAACGACGTGCGCAATCGCTACGAAGAGCGCCGCGTCGATCCATCGCGTCCTTTATTGCCTCCTGCGGAATTGTTCCTGCCGGTGGAAGACTGCTTCGCCCGCCTCAAGAGCTGGCCACGGGTAGTCGCCAGCCAGCAGGACGTCGAATCCGGTGCCGGTCGCGAGCGCTTCCCGGCGCAGGCACTGCCAAACCTGGCGATCGAAGCCAAGGCGACGCAACCGCTGGCGGCGCTCTCGGCATTTCTCGACGAATTCCCCGGACGCGTGCTGTTCACCGCCGAATCCGCGGGCCGGCGTGAAGTCCTGCTGGAGTTGCTGGAACGTCTGAAGCTGAGGCCGAAAACCGTCGACAGCTGGCCGGACTTCGTTGCGAGCAAGGATCGTCTGGCGATCACCATTGCCCCGCTCGACGAGGGCTTGATGCTCGATGACCCGGCGCTGGCGCTGGTGGCCGAGAGTCCGCTGTTCGGTCAGCGGGTGATGCAGCGTCGTCGCCGGGAAAAACGTGCCGACGCCAACAACGATGCCGTGATCAAGAACCTCACCGAGCTGCGCGAAGGCGCGCCGGTGGTGCACATCGATCACGGGGTCGGGCGTTATCTGGGCCTGACGATTCTGGAAATCGACAATCAGGCGGCGGAATTCCTTACCCTGGAATACGCCGAGAACGCCAAGCTCTATGTGCCGGTGGCCAACCTGCATCTGATTGCGCGTTACACCGGCAGCGATGACTCACTGGCGCCGCTGCACCGCCTCGGCTCCGAAACCTGGCAGAAAGCCAAGCGCAAAGCCGCCGAACAGGTGCGCGATGTCGCTGCTGAATTGCTCGACATCTATGCCCGTCGCGCCGCGCGCGAAGGCTATGCATTTGCCGATCCGAAAGCCGATTACGCGACGTTCAGCGCCGGCTTCCCGTTCGAAGAAACCCCGGATCAGCAAGCGACCATCGAAGCCGTGCGCGAAGACATGCTCGCGCCGAAGCCGATGGATCGCCTGGTCTGCGGCGACGTCGGTTTCGGCAAGACCGAAGTGGCGATGCGCGCAGCGTTCATCGCCGTGCACGGTGGGCGTCAGGTCGCGATTCTGGTGCCGACCACCCTGCTCGCCCAGCAACACTACAACAGCTTCCGCGACCGCTTCGCCGACTGGCCGGTGACCGTGGAAGTGATGAGTCGCTTCAAATCGGCCAAGGAAGTCAACGCGGCGATTGCCGATCTGGCGGAAGGCAAGATCGACATCGTCATCGGTACGCACAAGCTGTTGTCCGACGATGTGAAGATCAAAAACCTCGGACTGGTGATCATCGACGAAGAACACCGTTTCGGTGTCCGGCAGAAAGAACAGCTCAAGGCCCTGCGCAGCGAAGTCGACATTCTCACCCTGACCGCAACGCCGATCCCGCGCACGCTGAACATGGCGGTGTCGGGTATGCGCGACCTGTCGATCATCGCCACGCCGCCAGCGCGCCGCCTGTCGGTGCGCACCTTCGTCATGGAGCAGAACAAGAGCACGGTCAAAGAGGCCCTGCTGCGTGAACTGCTGCGCGGTGGGCAGGTTTACTACTTGCACAACGACGTGAAGACCATCGAGAAGTGCGCTGCCGATCTCGCCGAACTGGTGCCGGAAGCGCGGATCGGCATCGGCCATGGGCAGATGCGCGAACGCGAACTCGAACAGGTGATGAGCGACTTCTATCACAAGCGCTTCAACGTGCTGATCGCCTCGACCATCATCGAGACCGGCATCGACGTGCCGAGCGCCAACACCATCATCATCGAGCGCGCCGACAAGTTCGGCCTGGCGCAATTGCACCAGTTGCGCGGACGTGTGGGTCGCAGTCACCACCAGGCTTACGCCTACCTGCTGACGCCGCCGCGCCAGCAAATCACTTCGGACGCGGAAAAGCGTCTGGAAGCGATTGCCAACACTCAGGATCTGGGCGCCGGCTTCGTGCTGGCGACCAACGACCTGGAAATCCGTGGCGCCGGCGAATTGCTCGGCGACGGCCAGAGCGGGCAGATTCAGGCCGTGGGCTTTACGCTCTACATGGAAATGCTCGAGCGCGCAGTGAAGTCGATCCGCAAGGGCGAGCAACCGAACCTTGATCAACCGCTCGGCGGTGGCCCGGAGGTCAACCTGCGGGTGCCGGCGCTGATTCCGGAAGACTATCTGCCGGATGTGCATGCCCGCCTGATTCTGTACAAGCGCATCGCTTCGGCCACCGACGAGGAAGGCTTGAAGGATCTGCAAGTGGAGATGATCGACCGCTTCGGTCTGCTGCCGGAGCCGACCAAGAATCTGGTGCGCATCACCGCGCTGAAGTTGCAGGCCGAACAACTGGGCATCAAGAAAGTCGACGGTGGCCCGCAGGGTGGCCGCATCGAGTTCGCCGCGCAGACGCCGGTCGACCCGATGACCTTGATCAAACTGATCCAGACTCAGCCAAAACGCTACAAATTCGAAGGCGCCACAATGTTCAAGTTCCAGGTGCCGATGGAACGCCCGGAAGAGCGCTTTAATACTGTAGAGGCGCTGTTCGAGCGCCTCCTCCCGAAAACTGTTTGAAGGACGCCGCATGCGCCTGTTTCGCTCACTGACTTTGCTACTCAGCTTCGTAGCACCGATGGCGTTTGCCGATGACACCTACATGGTCGAAATGATTCTTGTGCGGCAGAACGCCGTACCGGCGATTGTCAGCCGCGCGGCCCCGGAAGACTGGGCGGCCGGCGCTCAACGCCTCGACGATGCCAGCCAGCGCACACCTGCGTTGAATGAGGTGGCCAACAAACTCAGCGCCAGCGGCGAGTACAGCGTGCTGCTGCACAAGGCCTGGCAGCAAACCCTCGGCGAAGCGCCGACCAAGGTGGCCGTCAGCGACGGTAAGGAACAGTTCGGCCAGTTCCCGATCGAAGGCACCCTGGAAATGAAACTCGGGCGCTTCACCGACGTGAACGCCGACTTCTGGGTCAACCAGATCGACGCCAACGGCATGGTCACTGCCAGCGAACGTCTGAAGCAGGACAGCCACACTAAAAACGGCCAGCTCAACTATCTCGACAACGGCCACCTGGCGCTGCTGATCAAGATCACTTCCCTGACGGCGCCCGCCCCTCGGCAAGCTCCTGAAGCGATTCCGGACTGATCGAAGTCCTTATGTCCCCGCCCCTGAGCAAACCGTTGGCACCCTCCTGGGTCAGCCGATTCAAGGAACAGAGCCTGGAGCGTGGCCGCCGCTACGCCCTGGAGAATCGGGTACGCATCGCGCAGGTTGGCGATGCGACCATCACCGCCAGTTGCGAAGGCTCTGGCGGTAACGTCTACCGTCAGACCCTTCACCTGCGTGAGTCAGCCAAAGGCACCCTGTTGCTGGTTGACGCCACTTGCACCTGCCCGGTGCGCAGCAACTGCAAGCATTGCGCAGCAGTGCTGCTGCAAGTGCAGGAAACCCTCGAATACCCGGCCGCCGCGAAAGACGCCGAACTGCTGGAAAAACTCCAGGCCGTATTGGAGAACCGCAGCCCCAAGGCGCCGCCGCAAGTGCTGGTGGATAACGTGCAACCGCTGCCGCGCCTGTGGCTGGCGAGCGTCGAGTTCAGCGCATTCGAGCCACGCAACGGCAAGATGCAGCGCTACATCCAGCATCGCGCGGCGCTGTCGTTCAGCTATCTGGACGAATACGTCAGCGGGCAGAAAAACAGCGACATTCTGATTCGTCAGGAAACGCAGACCCTGCGGATAAAACGCCATCCGGAAGTGGAACAGTCCTACCGCGAGCAGTTAAGAATCCTCGGATTTCGCATCGCCACCCGCCAGAGCAAGGCCCTGCCGGAAAGCGCCGGCGAGCTGTACGAGATGGTCAACGACAGCGCCTGGCTGACCTTCACCCTCAATGAATTGCCGAAGCTGCGCACCCAAGGTTGGGAATTGCAGATCGACGAGGAATTCGGCTTCGACCTGACCGCCGTCGACGACTGGTACGCCACCGTCGAACAGGCGCCGGAGCGCGACTGGTTCGATCTGGAGCTGGGGATCATCGTCAATGGTGAACGCCTGAGCCTGCTGCCGATCCTGCTCAACCTGATGCGCTCGCACACCGAAATCCTCAACCCGGAACGCCTGGCGCGGCGACGCGATGACGAACTGATTCTGGTCAATATTCCGCAACGCAACAGTGAGCACGGGCCACTGCAGGTGGCCCTGCCCCTTGGCCGACTGAAACCGGTGCTGGCGACACTGGGCGAGTTTTACTTGCAGGAGCCGGGCGAAACCACCCTGCGCCTGAGCAAGGCCGACGCCACGCGGCTCAACTCACTGGAAGGCCTTCCCCTGCTGTGGGAAGGCGGCGAACAGATCCGCAGCTTTGCCCAACGCCTGCGCGACATCCGTGATTACACGGCCAAGGCACCGAAGGGTTTGAACGCGACGTTGCGCCCTTATCAGCTCGAAGGCCTGAGCTGGATGCAGTCCCTGCGTCAGCTTGAGGTCGGCGGGATTCTGGCGGACGACATGGGCCTGGGTAAAACCCTACAGACCCTGGCACATATTCTCAGTGAGAAAAACGCCGGACGCCTGGATCGGCCATGCATGGTGGTGATGCCCACCAGCCTGATCCCGAACTGGCTCGACGAAGCCGCGCACTTCACGCCGCAACTGAAAGTGGTGGCGCTGTATGGTGCCAGTCGCAAAAAGCATTTCGAACATCTGGCCGACTTCGACCTGATCCTGACGACCTACGCGCTACTGCCCAAGGACGTCGAACGCCTCGCCCAACAACCCCTGCATGTGTTGGTGCTGGACGAAGCCCAGTACATCAAAAACCCCAACAGCAAAGCCGCGCAGGCCGCTCGCGAACTCAACGCTCGCCAACGGCTGTGCCTGAGCGGTACACCACTGGAAAATCACCTCGGCGAGTTGTGGTCGCTGTTTCATTTCCTGCTGCCGGGCTGGCTGGGCGACGTCAAAAGTTTCAATGCCGACTACCGCGTACCGATCGAAAAACGCGCCAGCGAAGTCAGATTGCAGCACCTCAATGGGCGGATAAAACCGTTTCTGCTGCGCCGGACCAAAGAACAAGTGGCCACCGAACTGCCGCCGAAGACCGAGATCATCCACTGGGTCGAGCTCAATGAAGCGCAGCGCGACGTGTACGAAACCATGCGCCTGGCGATGGACAAGAAAGTCCGCGACGAGATCACTCGCAAGGGCGTGGCGCGCAGCCAGATCATCATTCTTGAAGCCCTGCTCAAGCTGCGTCAGGTCTGCTGCGACCTGCGCCTGGTCAACGACGCCACCCTGCCCGCTCGCGGCAGCAGTTCCGGCAAGCTCGACAGTCTGATGGAAATGCTCGAGGAGTTGTTCGAGGAAGGTCGGCGAATTCTGCTGTTCTCGCAGTTCACGTCGATGTTGTCACTGATTGAAGACGAACTGAAAAAACGCAACGTGGCCTACGCCCTGTTAACTGGCCAGACCCGCGATCGGCGCACGCCGGTGAAGGAATTCCAGAGCGGCAAGCGTCAGATTTTTCTGATTAGTCTGAAGGCCGGCGGTGTCGGCTTGAACCTGACCGAAGCAGATACAGTGATTCATTACGACCCGTGGTGGAACCCGGCCACTGAGAATCAGGCGACTGACCGCGCGTATCGAATCGGCCAGGAGAAACCGGTGTTCGTCTACAAGATGATTGCCCGAGGCACGGTTGAAGAGAAAATTCAGCACCTGCAGAAGGAAAAGTCCGACTTGGCAGCAGGCGTGCTGGATGGGCGCAAGGCCGGGGACTGGAAACTGCAGAGCGATGATATCGAGGCGCTGTTTGCGCCGTTGCCGGATAAGTTCGACAAGCGTTGAGCCCCTCCTTGCCAGTTAGAGAGCTATTGCTGCCAAGCCAGCTCCCACAAGGTTATAAGTCGAACACAACACTGTGATTCAACTCGCTACCTGTGGGAGCTGGCTTGCCAGCGATGGGGCCAAATCGGTCTCGGTCAGACTCAGCCCTTGAGCACTCGCGCCAGCGTCGATTTCACCTTGCCCATCCCGTCATGCAGCGCCTGCTCGATCTCGGCCATGGTGATCACCGCCGTGGTCTTGCCCGCCGCCGGATTCACCACCAGCGACAGGCAGGCGTAATCCAGATCCAGCTCACGGGCCAGTGCCGCTTCCGGCATGCCGGTCATGCCGACGATGTCGCAGCCATCGCGCTCCAGACGCACGATCTCGGCCACGGTTTCCAGACGCGGGCCCTGGGTGCAGGCATACACGCCCTGATCGCTGTATTCGCAGCCTTCGGCAGCCAGCGCGGCGATCAATTGCTGACGCAGCGGCTCACTGTAAGGGAAGCTGAAATCGATATGGGTGACGTGCTCCAGATCATCGGCGAAAAACGTGTGTTCGCGGCCACTGGTGTAATCGACGATCTGGTGTGGCACGCAGAAATGTCCGGTGCCCATGGCCGGGTGAATCCCGCCCACCGCGTTGACCGCGATGATCGCCTCGGCGCCGGCCTGCTTCAGTGCCCACAGGTTGGCGCGGTAGTTGACCTTGTGCGGCGGGAAACGGTGCGGATGGCCGTGACGGGCGAGGAACAGCACTTCCTTGCCGGCATATTCCCCGATCTGCACTTCAGCCGACGGCGAACCGTAAGGCGTATCCACCGCCAACGACTGACGAATGCTCAGGCCTTCGAGCTGGGTCAGGCCGGTGCCACCGATGATTGCGTAAACCGTCATAGCAAAAATCCTTAATCGATCAGTTGAGCGTCTTTGAGCGCGCCGATGGCGGTGAGCCAGCGCGGATCCTGACGGTAGTCGGTGCTGGCGAACGCCTGCCCGCGCATCCGCGCAATGCGTGCGGACGGCTTGACCTTCATCCGTTGCGCAGCACTCAGGGCCAGTTCGGCCGCAGCGCGGTCATTGCACACCAGGCCCATGTCGCAACCGGCAGTCAACGCGGCTTCGATCCGGCTGGCAGCGTCGCCGACCACGTGGGCGCCGGCCATCGAAAGGTCGTCGCTGAAGATCACCCCGTCAAACTGCAACTCGCCGCGCAGGATGTCCTGCAACCAGCGACGGGAGAACCCGGCCGGCTGCGAATCGACTTGCGGATAAATGACGTGCGCCGGCATGACCGCAGCGAGTTGCTTGCTGAGTCTGGCGAACGGTACGAGGTCGTTGGCGCGGATCTCGTCGAGACTGCGCTCGTCATTCGGGATCGCGACGTGGGAGTCGGCTTCGGCCCAACCGTGACCGGGGAAATGCTTGCCGGTAGCGGCCATGCCCGCGCTGTTCATGCCGCGGATGAAGGCGCCGGCGAGCAACGCTGCGCGCTCGGGATCCCCTTCGAACGAACGAGTGCCGACCACGGCGCTGCGCTGGTAATCCAGATCCAGCACCGGGGCGAAACTCAGGTCGAGGCCGACCGCCAACACTTCGGTGGCCATGACCCAGCCGCATTGTTCGGCGAGGTATTCGGCGTTCGGGTTGTCGGCGATGGCACGCATCGCGGGCAGGCGCACGAAGCCCTGACGCAGACGCTGCACCCGGCCGCCCTCCTGGTCGACCGCCAGCAGCAGATCCGGGCGAATGGCGCGGATCGCAGCACTCAGCTCGCGCACTTGGCGCGGGTGCTCGATGTTGCGCGCGAAAATGATCAGGCCGCCCACTTCGGGCTGGCGCAACAATTGGCGATCTTCGGCCGTCAGCCAGGTACCGGCGACGTCCACCATCAACGAGCCTTGCAGGCCAGCAGTCATAGAAATTCCTTGAAAACGAAAAAACCGATCCGCAGGAAATCGCTACCGTGAGCAGGGCTCGGTAGGTCAGTAATTTCTATGGAGATCGGGTTCAGAACGAAAGTCGGCATGGGCGGCTAGCTTAGCGGATACAAGCAGCCGCGCCCACCCGTGTGCGGTTAAACCTTGGCGGCCACCGGAGTCGATTTGCTGCGCGGGCGAAGCTGCGCAGTCGCCATCGCCGGGTCGGTGACACCGGTTTCGGCACGCATGCCGGCGGCAAGGAACGGCACCATCAGGCGCATCACCTGTTCGATCGACGTGTTGACGCCGAAATCGGTCTCGGCAATCGCGCGCAAGGCCTTGATCCCGGACATGCTGAACGCCGCAGCGCCGAGCATGAAGTGCACGCGCCAGAACAGCTCGATTGGCGGGATGCGCGGAGCCGCTTCGTTGACCAGCAGCATGTAGCGGCGGAACACCTTGCCGTACATGTCTTCCAGATAACGACGCAGGTGACCCTGGCTCTGGCTGAACGCCAAACCGAGCAAACGCATGAAAATCGACAGGTCGTTACCGCTGCGTGGCTGCACCACGAGCGCTTGTTCGACGAGGATCTCCAGCAGCTCTTCAAGCGTCGGCTTGTTTTCCGGCTTGGCCTGACGCCGTTCCAACTCTTTATCGAGGCTGATGCAGAAGGGGCCGAGGAAGCGTGAGAAAACCGCCTGGATCAGGGCTTTCTTGGAGCCGAAATGATAATTCACCGCCGCCAGGTTTACCCCGGCCTTGCTGGTGATCAAACGCAATGAGGTTTCAGCGAAACCTTTCTCCGCGAACAACTGCTCGGCAGCATCAAGAATGCGTTCAACGGTTTCCGACTGGGCCATGGCTACTCCGCCTGACAAACACTTGTTTGAAACATACGTTTCAGCCTGTGCCTTGTCAAGCCTGCCAGTTCGTTTTGGGAATGGTCGGTCAGCTATTTAACCACACTCATCCGCTCCTTTAATAAGCACGGCCGCCGACCGTCCGGCGGGCTGCAAAAAAACGGGCATTGCCAAGACCGCTTCACTGTATATAATCCCAGTCACTGTATAAAAAGACAGAGCGATCAATATGCTAAAGCTGACGCCACGCCAAGCCGAGATTCTGGCCTTTATCAAACGTTGCCTCGAAGACAACGGCTACCCGCCAACCCGCGCGGAAATCGCTCAGGAGCTGGGTTTCAAGTCGCCAAACGCGGCTGAAGAGCACCTCAAGGCCCTGGCCCGCAAAGGCGCCATCGAGATGACGCCTGGTGCTTCTCGGGGCATCCGCATCCCGGGCTTCGAAGCCAAGGCCGATGACTCCACCCTGCCAATCATTGGCCGGGTCGCCGCCGGTGCTCCGATCCTCGCCCAGCAGCACATCGAAGAGTCCTGCAACATCAACCCGGCCTTCTTCCATCCCCGAGCCGACTACCTGTTGCGCGTACACGGCATGAGCATGAAGGACATCGGCATTTTCGACGGTGACCTGCTGGCGGTTCACACTACTCGCGAAGCACGCAATGGCCAGGTCGTGGTTGCACGGATCGGCGATGAAGTGACCGTCAAGCGCTTCAAACGCGAAGGCAGCAAAGTCTGGCTGATTGCCGAAAACCCTGAGTTCGCCCCTATCGAAGTCGACCTGAAAGATCAGGAACTGGTGATCGAAGGCTTGAGTGTCGGCGTCATCCGCCGCTAAAGGAGGCTTTATGCAGTTCCCACACACACCTCAGCAAACACAACTGCCTTTATTCGAAGCGTTTCTGGCACAACCGATGGCGCCGATCCTGAAAGATGTCGTCGAGCGCCCATGGATTGCCGAACCGGAAGTGTTCAGTGAGCTGTCACTGCGCGGTGCGGCCGGGAACTGCCTGAACCTGCTAGCCCCGATCCTTCGCGAACTGAGCGAGGATCAGGACGCGCGCTGGCTGACGCTGATCGCCCCACCCGCCAGCCTGACGCAAACCTGGCTGCGAGAGGCTGGCCTGAACCGTGAACGCATTCTGCTGCTGCAACCACGTGGCGCGCAAAGCGCTCAGCAACTGGCGTGTGAAGCGCTGCGTCTGGGCCGCAGCCACACAGTGGTGACATGGCTCAACCCACTGAACACAAGTTCCCGGCAACAGCTGATCGGCGCTGCCCGCACGGGCGACGCTCAGAGCCTGAACATTCGACTGGGTTGATTCACTGGTAACGCGCGCTGTGTGAAGCGCATGGCTTCTCCAGGGACAGAGAAGCCGATCCGATGCGATAGCGGCAATCGCCGACAGGCGGGGCTCAGTGAAGAACCCGCGGCCCTTCTTCCTTATCAAACTCGCCTTCGACCATACGACCGGCCATCTGTACGCCGACGCTTAACATCGCCTTGGCGATTTCCACATGCTGGCCTTGCAGGAACGCCTTGGCATCCTCGGAGAAATCCAGCGTCACCAGAGAACCCTCGTCCTCAGCCCTGCGCAGTTCGATTCGGCCGTCTGGTAACTCGACAATTTCTAGAAAGGACGTTGGCATATAGGTCTGTTCTCCACGAAAGGCAGGGATTATATAGACATCATTCGGGCTTCGCTCGGGATCTTGACCAGCAGCATGTTTCAGATTGCCACCGTACCAACCCCCATCAGCATTCGTTCAGACCTTCGCGAAAGCGGATCGCCAGACCTTTGAGATTCTGCCGCCAGCTCTCCAGCTCTTCGCGACTCAACTCCTGCGGCGCCTCTTCCTCATCGAGATTAATGGCCTGAATCAATGGCTGCGTCACATCGCCCTTGGGCTTCTGTGGCACCCGTGGCGGCTGGAACAACGCCGAATGCGCCGCCAGCAGTTTCGCCAGCCAGGTTTCAGGGTTACCGGCCAGTTCCACCATCTCGGCCAGCTCAGGGATTGCAATCGATTCCAGGACGTCACGAGTCAACAACACTTCTGCTCGCGACGCATTGGCCTGAGGCAGACGATAGAAACCGGCGATCTCATGGCAGAGCCCCAAAAGCGCGCCGTAGAGGTGAAATAACGCTGATTCACGCCCAGCCTGGATCAGCGCCAGCGAATTCATCGCTCGTCCCTCTTCGGCACGAGCCAGAGCCTCCAGCGACAGGCCGGCGAAATAGATTTTCTGATTGGTGCGGGTATAGAGTTCGTGCGCCATGCCGGCAGTCTCCACAGCGAAATAATTGCGTCACACAGACCCGACAGTGTCATGGATCAACGGATCCGACCGCAAGCACAAAACAAAAAGGCCGCATGAAAACCCGAGGGTTATCATGCGGCCTTTTTTGTATCAGTCTAACGCTTACTCAGCCTTGGCTTTCGTGCGCTTGTCTTCAACAGTCCATTTACCACCATCGTAGTACGCCTTCCAGCCGGTAGGCTTGCCGTCTACTTCGGTCTGCACGTATTGCTCCTTGGTCTTGCGGCTGTAGCGGATGACCGCTGGCAGACCATCAGGATCCTTCTGCGGCGCTTCACACAGGAAGTGGTACTTCGGATCGATTTCGTCCTTGTGCGGCAGAATCTCGATCACCAGTGGAGCACGGGTCTCGCGGTTTTTCGGGAACTGACTGGCTGCCAGGAACAGACCGGAAGCACCGTCGCGCAGGATGTAGGTGTCGTTGACCTTTTCGCATTTCAGCTCAGGCATCTTCACCGGATCCATCTTCGGCGGCGCCGCATCACCGCTCTTCAGCAGTTTGCGGGTGTTCTTGCAAGTCGGGTTGGTGCAACCAAAGAACTTGCCGAAACGACCGGTCTTGAGCTGCATCTCGCTGCCGCACTTGTCGCACTCCAGGCTCGGACCTTCATAGCCCTTGATGCGGTAGTTGCCCTCTTCGATTTCGTAGCCCGCGCAATCCGGATTGTTACCGCAGATGTGCAGTTTGCGCTTCTCATCAAGCAGGTAGGCGTCCATCGCCGTACTGCAGATCGGGCAGCGATGCTTGCCACGCAGAACCAACGACTCCGACTCGCCCTCGTCGTCCGCGGCAATCTCGTCGCCTGGCACCAGGTTGACGGTGGCCTTGCAGCGCTCCTTCGGCGGCAGGCTGTAACCCGAGCAGCCAAGGAACACACCGGTCGATGCGGTACGGATCTGCATCGGACGACCGCATGTGGTGCACGGAATGTCGGTCATCACGGGCTGGTTGGCACGCATGCCATTGTCCGGGTTCTCCGCCACTTCCAGCTTCTTCTTGAAGTCGCCGTAGAACTCGTCCAGCACGTTTTTCCAGTCACGCTCACCCTGAGCTACATCATCGAGGTTCTCTTCCATGCCGGCGGTGAAGCCGTAGTCCATGAGGTTCGAGAAGCTCTCCGACAGACGCTCGGTGACGATATCGCCCATCTTTTCCGAGTAGAAACGACGGTTGTGCAGGGTCACGTAGCCGCGATCCTGAATGGTCGAAATGATGGCTGCATAGGTCGAAGGACGACCGATACCGCGTTTTTCCATTTCTTTCACCAGGCTCGCTTCGGAGTAACGCGCTGGCGGCTTGGTGAAGTGCTGCGACGGATCAAGCTTGATCAGCTTCATCACATCGCCCTGCGCCATGTCGGGCAGAACGTCGTCATCGCCAGGCTTGGCGATCTGCGGCAGAACGCGGGTGTAACCGTCGAACTTGAGGATGCGGCCCTTGGCGCGCAGCTCAAAGTCGCCAGCAGCGACGCTGACAGTGGTCGACAGGTACTGCGCCGGCAGCATCTGGCAAGCAAGGAACTGGCGCCAGATCAGCTCGTAAAGGCGCTCAGCATCACGCTCCATACCTGCAAGCTTGCTTGGCGTAGTGTTGGCATCGGAAGGACGAATCGCTTCGTGAGCCTCTTGTGCGCCTTCTTTGCTGCTGTAGACATTCGGCGTTTCCGGCAGGTACTTCTTGCCGAACTCGTCTTCGATGTAGGTGCGCGCCATCGCCACGGCATCGGCCGAAAGATTGGTCGAGTCGGTACGCATATAAGTGATGTAGCCGGCTTCATACAGACGCTGGGCCATCATCATGGTTTTCTTCACGCCGAAGCCCAGACGATTGCTCGCGGCTTGCTGCAGGGTGGACGTGATGAATGGCGCCGACGGCTTGCTGCTGGTCGGCTTGTCTTCGCGCTTGACGATGCTGTAGCTGGAGGACTTGAGTTTCTCCAGCGCGGCCGTGGCCTGGGCTTCGTTCAGCGGCTTGAAGGCCTCGCCCTTCTCGCGCGCCACTTCGAAACGTACAGTCGAGCCCTTGGCGGTGCCAAGATCAGCGTGCACTTCCCAGTACTCTTCCGGGTTGAACGCACGGATTTCACGCTCACGCTCGACCACCAGCTTCACGGCAACCGATTGCACGCGACCGGCCGACAGGCCACGGGCGATCTTGGCCCACAGCAGTGGCGAGACCATGTAACCCACAACGCGGTCGAGGAAACGACGCGCCTGCTGGGCATTCACACGATCGATGTCCAGCTCGCCCGGCTCGGAGAACGCTTCCTGAATCGCTTTCTTGGTGATTTCGTTGAACACCACGCGCTTGTAGCGGCTGTCGTCACCACCGATGGCTTCGCGCAGGTGCCAGGCAATGGCTTCCCCCTCGCGATCCAAGTCGGTTGCGAGATAGATGGTGTCAGCATCCTTGGCGAGCCGGCGCAGCTCTTCGATGACCTTCTCTTTACCCGGAAGGATCTCGTACTGGGCTTTCCAGCCATGTTCCGGATCGACACCCATGCGCGAAACCAGTTGCTTGCGCGCCTTCTCTTTCGGCGTGAGCACCGGCCCTTCGCCCGCGGCGGCCTTGCCGCGCTTGGCGGCCGGCTCTTTGCTGGCGCTAGCCGAACCGCTGGTGGGCAGGTCTCGGATATGGCCGATACTCGACTTCACCACGTATTGGTTGCCCAGATACTTGTTGATGGTCTTGGCCTTAGCCGGGGATTCCACAATGACCAGCGATTTGCCCATGGATCAGAAAATTCCTGAATTCTAGAAGTGAAAGGCGGTTGGCGCCTGACGCGGCACCGCTATATATAGTGGCTACAAGGTGAGGTCAAGCACAGGGTTCTGTGCGCACTCGCCTCATGGCTTGGAAAAAAGGCTCGGTTCGGCTTGCACCAAAGCAAAGCGTGGCACCTGCTCGCCGTCAACCTCGACCGACTCGACGAACATGCTCAAAGGGCGTACCCAGAAGCCGTAATCGCCATACAGGGCTTGGTAAAAGACCACTTCTTCCTCGGTCTCGGAATGCCGCGCCACACTGAATACGCGGTACTGCGGACCCTTGTAATGTTGGTAGAGCCCAGGTTGTATCGGCATGCTTCGGCCCTCACTCAAATTTTTTCAAAATAAATACAAAAATAAATCCACAAAAACAAAAACCGGGGCACTGGGCCCCGGCTTCCATCGACGAGACGCTTAAACGCGTTCGAAGACGGTGGAGATGCCTTGGCCGAGACCAATGCACATAGTGGCCACCCCGAAGGTGCCGCTATTCTGCTTCATCACGTTCAGCAAAGTGCCGGAAATACGGGCACCGGAGCAACCGAACGGGTGACCCAGGGCGATCGCGCCGCCGTGCAGGTTAACCTTCTCGTTCATCTTGTCGAGCACTTTCAGATCTTTCAGCACTGGCAGGGCCTGTGCAGCGAAAGCTTCGTTGAGCTCGAAGAAGTCGATATCGTTGATGCCGAGGCCCGCACGCTTCAGGGCTTTTTGTGTAGCCGGCACTGGACCATAGCCCATGATCGCCGGATCCACACCCGCCACCGCCATCGAACGGATCACGGCCATCGGCTGGATCCCCAGGTCCTGTGCACGTTGCGCCGACATCACGATCATGCACGAAGCACCATCGGTGATCTGCGACGAAGTACCGGCAGTCACGGTGCCACCCTTCGGATTGAAGGCAGGCTTGAGGGCCGCCAGACTTTCCAGAGTGGTTTCCGGACGAATGGTTTCGTCGTAGTCGAACAGCTTCAGGAAGCCGTTTTCGTCGTAACCCTGCATCGGGATGATTTCGTCTTTGAACTTGCCTTCCACCGTCGCCTTATGGGCGAGCTGGTGGGAGCGCACGCCAAAGGCGTCCTGCTGCTCACGGGTGATGCCGTGCATCTTGCCAAGCATTTCCGCGGTCAGACCCATCATGCCCGAGGCTTTCGCCGCGTACAGCGACATGTGCGGGTTCGGATCGACACCGTGCATCATGCTCACGTGACCCATATGCTCGACGCCGCCAACCACGAATACGTCACCGTTACCGGTCATGATCGCTTGCGCAGCGGTGTGCAGGGCGCTCATCGACGAGCCGCACAGACGGCTGACGGTCTGGCCGGCCGAAGTGTGCGGGATCTGGGTCATCAGCGACGCCATGCGCGCGATGTTCCAGCCCTGCTCCAGGGTCTGGTTCACACAGCCCCAGATCACGTCCTCGACTTCAGCAGGATCGACCTTGGCGTTGCGTTCCAGCAGTTTGCTGATCAGGTGCGCCGACATGTCTTCGGCGCGGGTGTTGCGGTGCATGCCGCCCTTGGAGCGGCCCATCGGAGTACGACCGAAGTCGACAATCACGACGTCTCTAGGATTCAAGCTCATAAGTTCACTCTCACTCTAGTTGGGGGCGCTTAACCGAAGAAGCTCTGGCCGTTCTTGGCCATTTCGCGCAGCTTCGCGGTCGGGTGGTACAGCGCGCCCAAATCAGCGTACTGGTCAGCCAGGGCAACGAACTCGGCAACACCGATCGAATCGATGTAGCGCAGCGCACCGCCACGGAATGGAGGGAAACCGATACCGTAAACCAGACCCATGTCGGCTTCGGCGGCAGTTTCAACGATGCCGTCTTCCAGGCAACGCACGGTTTCCAGGCACAGCGGGATCATCATCCAGTTGATGATGTCTTCGTCAGTGACTTCGCGCTGCTCGTAAACGATCGGCTTGAGCACTTCCAGCACCGACGGATCGGCCACCTTCTTCTGCTTGCCTTTCTTGTCGGTCTCGTAGGCGTAGAAGCCCTTGCCATTCTTCTGGCCCAGACGTTTGGCTTCGTAAAGCACGTCGACTGCCGAACGACGGTCATCCTTCATGCGATCCGGGAAGCCGTCGGCCATCACGTCACGACCGTGGTGACCGGTGTCGATGCCGACCACGTCCATCAGGTATGCCGGGCCCATTGGCCAGCCGAATTTTTCCATGACCTTGTCGATGCGGACGAAATCCACACCGGCGCTGACCAGCTTGGCGAAACCGCCGAAATACGGGAACAGAACGCGGTTGACCAGGAAGCCCGGGCAGTCGTTGACGACGATCGGGTTCTTGCCCATTTTCTTGGCGTAGGCAACGGTGGTGGCAATTGCCAGCTCGCTGGACTTCTCGCCACGGATCACTTCAACCAGCGGCATCATGTGCACCGGGTTGAAGAAGTGCATGCCGACGAAGTTTTCCGGACGCTTGAGGGCCTTGGCCAGCAGGCTGATGGAAATGGTCGAGGTGTTGGACGCGAGGATGGTGTCCTCTTTGACCTTGTCTTCGACTTCAGCCAGCACGGCTTGCTTGACCTTCGGGTTCTCGACCACGGCTTCAACAACCAGGTCGACGTGACCGAAGTCGCCGTAGGACAGGGTCGGACGAATGCCGTTGAGCACTTCAGCCATTTTCGCAGCGGTCATGCGGCCTTTGTCAACGCGGCCCACCAGCAGCTTGGCGGCTTCGGCCAGACCCTGCTCGATACCGTGCTCGTTGATGTCTTTCATCAGGATCGGCGTGCCTTTGGAGGCCGACTGATAGGCAATACCGCCGCCCATGATGCCAGCACCCAGTACCGCAGCCTGCTTCACGTCCTTGGCAATTTCGTCGTAGGCCTTGGCCTTCTTCTTCAGTTCCTGATCGTTCAGGAAGAGGCCAATCAGACTCTGCGCGGCAGAGGTCTTGGCCAGCTTGACGAAACCTGCCGCTTCGACTTCCAGCGCCTTGTCACGACCGAAGTTCGCGGCTTTCTGGATGGTCTTGATCGCTTCAACCGGCGCCGGGTAATTCGGGCCAGCTTGTCCTGCCACGAAACCTTTGGCGGTTTCGAAAGCCATCATTTGTTCAATGGCGTTCAACTTGAGTTTTTCAAGTTTTGGCTGACGCTTGGCCTTGTAATCGAACTCGCCGGAGATTGCGCGCTTGATCAGTTCAAGGGCAGCTTCCTGCAGCTTCTCTGGAGCCACCACAGCATCGACGGCGCTGACTTTCAGCGCGTCTTCAGGACGGTTTTCCTTGCCGGCGGCAATCCACTCGATGGCGTTATCGACGCCAATCAGGCGCGGCAGACGCACGGTACCGCCGAAGCCTGGGTAGATGCCCAGTTTGACTTCCGGCAGACCGATCTTGGCCTTGGTCGACATGACGCGGTAATCCGCCGCCAGGCACATTTCCAGGCCGCCACCCAGGGCGATGCCGTTGATCGCGGCCACGGTCGGAACGTTGAGGTCTTCGAAATCGCTGAAGATCTTGTTGGCTTCGAGATTGCCAGCAACCAGCTCGGCATCCGGCAGCTTGAAGTTGTCGACAAATTCGGTGATGTCGGCGCCGACGATGAACACGTCCTTGCCACTGCTGACGATCACGCCCTTGATCGAAGCATCTGCCTTGATGGTGTCCACGGCCTGACGCAGTTCGTTCAGGGTAAGACGGTTGAACTTGTTGACGGACTCACCCTTGAGGTCGAATTTCAATTCGACGATGCCACTTTCAAGAGCTTTAACCGTGATGGCTTTACCTTCGTAAATCATCAACTGATCTCCACGATATGGAAGCTGAACAGTACACGTCGGACGCAGGTAAATGGCTCGGCAGGACGCTTTTTCGTCGATGCTGACGCCAATCCACCCGGCACACCCGCCAACGCGATAGTCGGGATTCTGTAGGAGCAGTCTGTAAGACAAACGCTCAATTCATACGCCCGTTTGATTTGGGTACGCCACCTTCACGGAATTTCCGACAATTGTCAATCGCCCTAAATACGGGTTGAAATGCGACTTTGCGGTCATTTCTGTAAGACGCAGCCGCCGACACATGCTTGCATGTGAGGGTATTCATAAGATTAATAGTTAGAAATGTCGCCCTAATTCGCTGCGAGCCTTGTTTAACAGGCTACGCTCGCTGGACGACGAAGGAAAACACACGCACGTTTGTTGACCGGAGCACTCCGAATCAACACCAAAAAGAATTCCGGCCTGCCTGGCCACCCCCGCCCGATGAATCATGTCGGGCTTTTTATTGTCCGTCTGCCGGACGCTCCCCACCGTTGCAGTGGGAAAAATCCGGGGTTCAGGCCAGCGCTTTCAGAGTCGCGTCGATATCCTGCAAAACCTTGGCCTCGCCCTTCTCGCCCCAGTACAAGGCGATCATCTGCTTGTCGGCCTCAACCTTGAACACATTGCCCGGCAACTTTTCGAAATAATCGAGCAGCAACCGATCCTCGCAGGCTTCCTGCCATTGATTGACCCATACTCCCGGCGATTTCTGCCAGTAACTCCAGCACGCTGGCTGGCTGCCACGCCGTGGCCGATGATATTGCGCACACGGGCTGGGCGGCTCCTGCGACAGCCAATGCGGCCACTCCTGAGGCGCCAGCTGCATGGCCAGCCCGATGCGCCGCGCCTCCATGCGCAGGGCCATCCGGCCGCTCTGTACGCGCGACGGGCGCAACCATGCCAGTGGGCTCAGAACCACCAGCAGGATTGACACCACCAACCAGACCGTCATATCTCTACTCCCGACTTAAGGTGAGCGCATTGTGTCACTCTGGAACCAATGCGCTTGAAACCAGCCATACTTAGCACTATTGAACCGTCACAAGGAGCACCTCATGCCCTACTCCCATATCCTGGTCGCCGTAGATCTGACCGAAGAGTGCGACCCTGTGATTCACCGCGCCCGAGAGCTGTCGACGAGCAATGGCGCCAAGCTGTCGCTGGTGCATATCGTCGAACCGATGGCGATGGCGTTCGGCGGCGATGTGCCGATGGATCTGTCACAACTGCAACAGCAGCAGTTCGATCAGGCCAAGGAACGTCTAGAGCGCCTGAAAGCCAAATATGCCGAACTCGAGGGTGCCAATTGCCACCTGACCTATGGCCAGCCACGTCAGGAAATCCATCATTTCGCCAAGGAAAATCTCTGCGATCTGATCGTGGTCGGCAGCCATGGCCGTCATGGTCTGGCGCTATTGCTGGGCTCCACAGCCAACGACGTGTTGCATGGCGCCCCTTGCGATGTGCTCGCGGTGCACCTGATCAAACGCTGAAACACAAAACCCTGTGGGAGCGAGCTTGCTCGCGAAGGCGTCGGCACATTCAACATTGATGCTACCTGACATACCGCTTTCGCGAGCAAGCTCGCTCCCACATTGGAATCTTCACCTATATCCGCATATGAAAAGCCCGGCGCTCATCACTGAGCGTCGGGCTTTTTTGTTGCCGGATCAATCAGGCATCCAGCTCGGCCCAACGCTCCACCAGCGCATCCAGCTCAGCCTGCAACTGCTCCAGCGAAGCAATCACCTTGGCCGTTTCTGCTGGCGGACGCTGGTAGAAACCGGCTTCGGCCATTTCCGCCTCGACCGCAGCGATCTGCTGTTCCTTGGCATCAATGTCGCCCGGCAGCGCTTCCAGCTCACGCTGCAGCTTGTAGCTCAGCTTCTTCTTGGCGGCCGGCGCTGCAGCAGCAGGCGCAGCAACGGGTGCAGGCTCAGCAGTGACCACCGCCGAATTCAGGTCAGCCTTGCCCGACTTGCTCTCGGTCACACCCAACAGGCGCGGCGAGCCGCCCTGTCGGATCCAGTCCTGATAACCGCCGACATATTCACGGACCTTGCCTTCACCTTCGAAGACCAGCGTGCTGGTGACCACGTTGTCGAGGAATGCCCGGTCGTGACTGACCATCAGCACCGTGCCGTTGAACGTCAGCAGTACTTCTTCGAGCAGTTCGAGAGTCTCGACGTCGAGGTCGTTGGTCGGTTCATCGAGTACCAGCAGGTTCGCCGGTTTGCTGAACAGTTTGGCCAGCAACAGACGTGCACGCTCGCCACCGGACAGCGCCTTGACCGGCGTGCGCGCACGCTGCGGGCTGAACAGGAAGTCGCCGAGGTAGCTGAGGACGTGGCGGCTCTGGCCGTCGATATCGATGAAGTCGCGACCTTCGGCGACGTTGTCGATCACGGTCTTTTCCAGATCGAGCTGATGACGCAACTGATCGAAGTAGGCGACATCGATCCGGGTGCCCTCTTCCACTTTGCCGCTGGTCGGTTGCAGACCGTTGAGCATCAGCTTGAGCAGAGTGGTCTTGCCGGTACCGTTGGCGCCGAGCAGACCGATACGGTCGCCACGCTGCAGGACCATCGAGAAGTCCTTGATCAGGTACGGACCGTCCGGGTGATGGAAGCTGACGTTGTCCAAAACCATCACTTGCTTGCCGGACTTCTCGGCCGTTTCCAGCTGGATATTCGCCTTGCCGGTACGTTCACGACGTTCGCTGCGCTCAACGCGCAAGGCTTTCAGGGCACGCACACGGCCTTCGTTACGGGTGCGACGGGCCTTTATGCCCTGACGAATCCACACTTCTTCCTGAGCCAGACGCTTGTCGAACAGCGCGTTGGCGGTTTCTTCAGCGGCCAGCGCGGCTTCTTTATGCACTAGGAAGCTGGCGTAGTCGCCGTTCCAGTCGATCAGGCCGCCACGATCCAGCTCGAGAATGCGCGTGGCGAGGTTCTGCAGGAAGGAACGGTCGTGCGTGATGAACAGCACGGCGCCCTGGAAATCCTTCAGCGCTTCTTCGAGCCAGGCAATCGCACCGATGTCCAGGTGGTTGGTCGGTTCGTCGAGCAGCAGCAGGTCCGGCTCGGACACCAGTGCCTGCGCCAGCAGCACGCGGCGACGCCAGCCGCCGGACAACTCGGCAAGAGTCTTGTCGGCCGGCAGTTGCAGGCGACTCAGGGTACTGTCGACCAGCGTCTGCAAACGCCAGCCGTCACGGGCTTCGAGGTCGTGCTGTACGTGCATCAGCTTGTCCAGATCGGCGTCGGTGACGATGTTCTGGCTCAGGTGATGGTATTCAGCGAGCAAGGCGCCAACACCGTCCAGCCCCTCGGCAACCACGTCGAATACCGTCCGCCCGTCGGCCACCGGCAATTCTTGCGGCAATTCACCGATTTTCAGACCGGGGGCACGCCACACCGAGCCGTCATCGGGTTTCTGGTCGCCCTTGACCAGTTTCATCATGCTGGATTTGCCAGTGCCGTTGCGGCCGATGATGCACACCCGCTCACCACGGGCGATCTGCCAGGACACCTTGTCCAACAACGGCATCGCGCCGAATGCAAGGGACACATCGCTGAATTTGAGCAGGGTCATGAGCTTCTCCAAAAACCGGGCGCGCATTCTACCTGAATCAGGTCCTCAGCAGGCCGGCAATTTGTCTGCTGAAGCACTCTGCACAACATTTGTTGCGAACTTGTGCTGCAAGACCCGCAAAGCTTTCGCCCGTTGCTGGCAAAAGGCTAAGCTACAGACAATTCAGTGCTGGCCGCGGCCGGTGCTTGTCATGATTTCTCTGCCCGGATGTCTCATGCGCAGTCGCCTTTTCAGTGTCTTGTCCTGTTTGCTACTTACCGCCGCTGCCGCTCAATCCGCCCAGGCGGTGGACCTGTCGACCCAACGCCAGTATTACGATGAAGCCAAGCGCGCACTGGCCAAGGGCGATACCGGCCCGTACTTTCGTTACAGCCAGGCCTTGGCCGATTACCCGCTGGAACCGTACCTGGCTTACGACGAACTGACCGCGCGTCTGAAGACTGCCAGTAATGAGGAAATCGAGAAATTCCTCGCCGAGCACGGCGACCTGCCCCAGGCCAACTGGATGAAGCTGCGCTGGTTGCGCTGGCTCGCCGACCGTGGCGATTGGGCGACCTTCACCAAGTATTACGACCCGAAACTCAACTTCACCGAACTGGACTGCCTCAATGCGCAGTTCCAGATCAGCAGCGGCCACAAGGCCGAGGGCTATGCCAATGCCGACAAACTGTGGCTGACCGGCAAATCGCAACCGGCCGCCTGTGACGGACTGTTCGGGATCTGGGCCGCCGACGGCCAGTTGACCGAACAGAAACGCTGGGAACGCACCAAACTTGCCGCCCAGGCGCGCAACTATCCATTGGCCAACAGTCTGGTCAACGGCCTGACCACCCTCGCCCCGCGCGGTCGGCTGCTGGTGGATGTGGCGCAGAAACCCGAACTGCTCAATCAGCCGTCGCGCTTCACCCCGGCCGACGAGCCGATGTCCGACGTGGTCAGCCTCGGCCTGCGCCGCCTCGCCCGCCAGGATCCGGACAAGGCCATGGCCCTGCTCGACGGATACGCCAGCAGCATGCATTTTTCCCGTGACGAAAAAGTCGCGATTGCCCGGGAAATCGGCCTGACCCTGGCCCGGCGTTTCGACAGCCGCGCGCTGGACGTGATGACCAAATACGATCCGGAGCTGCGTGACAACACCGTGTCCGAATGGCGCCTGCGCCTGCTGTTGCGTCTGGCACGCTGGGACGATGCGTATCAGTTGACCCGTCGGCTGCCGCAGGATCTGGCGACCACCAACCGCTGGCGTTACTGGCAGGCCCGCAGCCTGGAACTGGCGCAACCACAGAACCCGGAAGCGCAGACCCTGTACAAGAATCTGGCGAAAGAACGCGACTTCTACGGCTTCCTCGCCGCCGACCGCTCGCAACTGCCTTACTCGCTGATGAACAAGCCGCTGGTACTCAGCCAGGCCACCATCAACAAAGTGCGTAATACCCCCGGTGTGCGTCGCGCTCTGGAATTCCATGCGCGCGGGCAGATCGTCGACGGGCGCCGCGAGTGGTATCACGTCAGCCGCCATTTCAATCGTGACGAAATGGTCGCCCAGGCCAGGCTGGCTTACGACCTGAAATGGTACTTCCCCGCCATTCGCACCATCAGTCAGGCGCAATACTGGGACGACCTGGATATCCGCTTCCCGATGGCCCACCGCGACACCTTGGTGCGTGAAGCCAAGACGCGCGGCCTGCATTCGAGCTGGGTGTTCGCCATCACCCGCCAGGAAAGCGCGTTCATGGATGACGCCCGCTCCGGCGTCGGCGCCAGCGGCCTGATGCAGTTGATGCCCGGCACCGCCAAGGAAACCGCGCGCAAGTTCAGCATTCCGCTGGCCTCGCCGCAGCAAGTGCTCGATCCGGACAAGAACATCCAGCTCGGCGCCGCTTACCTGAGCCAGGTGCACAGCCAGTTCAACGGCAACCGCGTCCTGGCCTCCGCCGCCTACAACGCCGGCCCTGGCCGCGTGCGCCAGTGGCTGCGCGGCGCCGATCACCTGAGCTTCGATGTGTGGGTGGAAAGCATCCCGTTCGACGAAACCCGCCAGTACGTGCAGAACGTGCTGTCGTACTCGGTGATCTACGGGCAGAAACTCAATTCGCCGCAGCCGCTGGTGGATTGGCACGAGCGGTATTTCGACGATCAGTGACAGGTGCTGAATACCTGAAATGAAAAATGCCCGCATCCATCGATGCGGGCATTTTTTTGCTGCCAGAAAAGCCTTCGGCGGTTCTACACCGCCATCGCATGCCCGTCGTTGAACTGCAACGCCGCCAGCCGCGCATACAGTGGATTGCTCACGATCAGCTCCTGATGCGTACCGATTGCGACCAATCGGCCCTGATCCATCACGGCGATCCGGTCGGCGTTCTTCACCGTGGCCAGGCGATGCGCAATCACCAGCGTGGTGCGGTTGTGCATCAGACTTGGCAACGCTTCCTGAATCAGATGTTCGCTCTGGGCATCGAGAGCGCTGGTGGCTTCGTCCAGCAGCAGAATCGGCGCATCCACCAGCAACGCGCGGGCGATCGCCAGGCGTTGACGCTGGCCGCCGGAAAGGCCGAGGCCAGCGTCCCCCAGATGAGTCTGATAACCGTTGGGCATCTTCTCGATGAAGTCATGGGCGTGAGCAATTCTTGCCGCTTCCTTGACCTGCTCCAGTGTCGCGTCGGCATTGCCGTAACGAATATTCTCTTCGACGCTGCCGAAAAACAGCGCTGGCGATTGCGAGACCAGGGCGAAATTGCGCCGCAGATCCAGCGGATCGAGGCTGGTCAGCGGCACCCCGTCAATCAGGATCCGGCCTTCAAGTGGGTCGTAGAAGCGCAACAACAAGTCATACACCGTGGATTTACCGGCGCCGGAAGGCCCGACAAGGGCCAGGGTTTCACCAGCCCTGATGGTCAGGCTCAAGCCGCTGATGGCATAGCTGTCCGGACGCGACGGGTAGGAAAAGTGCACATTCTGCAATTGCAGCTCGCCCTTGATCCGTTCTGGCAACGTCACCAGCCCGAGGGTCGGTGGCTGGATGATGTTCTGCGAATTGAGCAGTTCCGCGATGCGCTCGGCGGCACCCGCCGCACGCTGCAACTCGCCGATGACCTCGCTCAACGTACCAATGGCACTGCCGACGATCAGACTGTAGAAAACGAACGCCGCCAGTTCGCCCCCGGTAATGCGCCCGGCTATCACGTCCATGCCACCGACCCACAACATCACCGCCACCGCGCCGAGCACCAGCACGATCACCACGGTAATCATCCAGGAGCGCTGAAAGATCCGTTTGCGCGCAGTATCAAACGCGTCCTCGACCGTCGTGGCGAAACGGCGTTCATCCTGCACCTGATGGTTATAGGCCTGAACGGTTTTGATCTGCCCGAGCGTCTCGGAAACGTAGCTGCCGATGTCCGCAACCCGATCCTGACTCAACCGCGACAGATTGCGCACGCGCCGACCGAAAATCAGAATCGGCGCGACCACGAAGGGCAAGGCGATCACCACGATGCTGGTGAGTTTCGGATTGGTCACGAACAGCAGCACTACTCCGCCGATCACCATCAACAGGTTGCGCAGAAACATGGAGAGCGACGAGCCGATCACCGATTGCAGCAACGTCGTGTCGGCAGTCAGCCGTGATTGAATCTCCGAACTGCGGTTATTCTCGTAAAAGCCGGGATGCAGGTAGACCAGATGGTTGAACACCTCGCGCCGGATATCCGCTACAACTCGCTCGCCGATCCACGACACCCAGTAAAACCGCGCAAAGGTGCCAATCGCCAGGCCCAACACCATCAGCATGAAGATACCGATGCTCTGGTTCAGTTGGTGCGGCGACTGCGTCATGAAGCCCCGATCGACCAGCAATTTGATCCCCTGCCCCATCGACAAAGTAACGGCCGCCGTGACGATCAACGCCAACAGCGCAGCGCAGACTTGCCAACGATAAGGCGCCAGAAACCGGCTGGTCAGACTCAGCGCTCGACGGTGCCGGGAAGAAAGCTTCGAGATCATTCAGGTACACATCCGTGTTGATGAAAGGGCTAGCCTAAACCTTCTATGGGGCGGAACTCTGTAAATCACAATGAGTCAGGTTAAATATGCCCCCAAAGACTAGGCCATAGTTGCTATTGGTCTAATGTCCCGGTTGAGACGAGCGGTCATTTCTGTTGGAGTGGAGATGCCGCTTTTGACAGACCCAAGGGTGTTGTCACAGCCTGGTCACGTGGCGGTTTTAATCTACGTGCACAACCTGATGAGGAGACAGGCCATGTCCTTGCAACACAGCAGCGATGACAAGATTCAAGTGATCCGCACCAAGCCCGGCCAACCTCTGGGTTGCTCGATTATCGACAAGGATGGGCGTGAAGTACCGATCACTGAAGACATGATCCAGGACGCGTGCCGCGAGCTGGAGAAGCGATTGGTCAAGCCTGCCGAACAAAAGTGATATAGCCACCGTCTTCCTGACCCGGCCCCTGTTTGGCCGGGTTTTTTCTGCCCACCGTTCTGCTCTCCTACAGGGTCAGGGCAAACACTGTGGGAGCGAGCCTGCTCGCGAAAGGGCCGACCTGTTATTGAACCGCAACCGCCCCCAGCGCCGCCACAATCTGTTGCAACTGCGGCGAATCACCGTCGATCCGCACCTTCAGCCCCTCGATCTCGCGCCGCACCGGATACCGCTTGCGCAACACGTCGAACGCTGCACGCTGTTCAGCGACACTGCCTACAAGACTGCGGCGAAAATCCGCGTCATCGCGGCGCGGGTCGTACACCCCGCGGCACAACATCGCCAGCGCCCAGGCCGGATCACTGTCGGCGTGCAGGGTCACTTCTGACAGCCAGGGAGCCGGCAACAAGTCACTAAGCTGGATGCTCGGCAGTTGACCGATAAATTCGCAATAGGCCTGATAAATCTGCGCCGTCCCGCGCTGTTTGCCATCGAGGCTGTAACCGGCAATGTGCGGCGTGGCCAGCACGCAGAGTTCGGCGAGGTCGACATCGACTTCAGGCTCGGCTTCCCACACGTCGAGCACCGCTTGCAGGTCTTCACGCGCCAGCAGCACGGTGCGCAACGCAGCGTTATCCACCACGGGGCCACGAGCGGCGTTGATCAGCCAGGTACCCGGTTTGAGCTGTTGCAGACGCGGCTCATCGAACAGATGCCAGGTCGCGCCTGCGCCGATACGGGTCAGCGGCGTGTGCAGGCTGATCACGTCGCACTGCTCGATGATCTGCTCAAGACTGACGTAATCTCCCCCCTCGACTGCCTGACGCGGCGGGTCGCAGATTTTGACATTCCAGCCCAGGCCCTTGAGGACCTTGATCAACCGGCCGCCGACTTCACCGGCACCGATTACCCCATAAGTACGTTGCGGCAATTCAACGCCTTCGATTTCCGCCAGGGTCATCAGACTGCCGAGCACATAATCGACCACACCTCGCGCATTGCAACCGGGCGCGCTGGACCAGGTAATGCCGGCCTCGGCGAAATAATCGAGATCCAGATGATCGGTGCCGATAGTGCAAGTGCCGACGAAGCGCACTTTGCTGCCTTCGAGCAAAGCACGATTGACGTTAGTCACCGAGCGCACCAGCAACACATCGGCCTGCTCGACCGTCGCACGGTCGATGGCACGGCCCGGCACCCGGCGGATCTCGCCGTAACCGGCAAAAAAGGCATCGAGCAGGGGGATATTTTCGTCGGCAACAATCAGCATGGCGGGCTCCTTGGGCGGATCGGCAGTTTAACTGTAGGAGCTGCCGCAGGCTGCGATCTTTTGATTTTGTTTTTCAAGATCGAGATCGAGATCAAAAGATCGCAGCCTGCGGCAGCTCCTACAGATTACAAATCCGCAACAGAGGATTTTTCCTGACCAAAGCGTCAGCGGCGTAGAATGCGGCGCCTTGCGCATCAATCCCTGTGGACGCTTTGCCTGTGAATTCTGTTACTGATCAACCGCTCGCTGCCTCACTCACCCGCCCCGCGCGAATTCGCCTGGAATTCAGGAATCTGCTCGCCCTCGCACTGCCGATCATCATCGCGCAACTGGCGACCACCGCCATGGGCTTCGTCGATGCGGTGATGGCCGGCCGTGTCGGGCCGCGTGACCTGGCAGCGGTAGCACTGGGCAACTCGATCTGGGTTCCGGTGTTTCTGCTGATGACTGGCACCCTGCTGGCCACCACGCCGAAAGTCGCCCAGCGTTTCGGCGCCGGCACCCACAGCGAAATCGGCCCGATTGTCCGTCAAGCGCTGTGGCTGGCACTGGTGGTCGGCCTGATCGCCACGTGCATGCTGGTCGCCGCCGAACCGGTGCTGCACCTGATGAAAGTCGATCCCGAGCTGATCGGCCCGTGCATGCAATACCTGCACGGCATTGCCAGCGGTCTGCCGGCGGTGGCGTTCTATCACGTGCTGCGCTGCACCAGTGACGGCATCGGCCGTACCCGCCCGGCGATGGTGCTGGGCCTGTGCGGTCTGGCGCTGAACATTCCGCTGAACTACATCTTCATTTATGGCCACTTCGGCGTACCGGCCATGGGTGGCGTGGGCTGTGGCTGGGCCACGGCCATCGTGATGTGGGTCATGGCGCTGGGTCTGGCCGGATGGGAGCGCTGGGCGCCGGCGTATCGTTCGAGTGAGATCTTCAGCCGCTTCGACTGGCCACAATGGGCGGTGATCAAACGTCTGCTGGCGATCGGCTTGCCGATTGGCATCGCCGTGTTTGCCGAGTCGAGTATCTTCGCCGTGATCGCCCTGCTGATCGGCAGCCTCGGCGCCACCGTGGTGGCCGGGCATCAGATCGCGCTGAACGTCAGCTCGCTGGTGTTCATGATTCCGTATTCGCTGGGCATGGCCGTCACGGTGCGTGTCGGCCAGGCGCTGGGGCGTGAAGAGCCGCGGGAAGCACGCTTTGCCGCCGGCGTCGGCATGGGCACCGCGCTGGCGTATGCCTGCCTGTCGGCGAGCATGATGCTGTTGCTGCGCGAGCCGATTGCGTCGATCTATACGGCGGATCCGACGGTGATTCACATCGCGGCAATGCTGATTGTGTACTCGGCGCTGTTCCAGTTCTCCGACGCGATCCAGGTGACGGCTGCCGGCGCTCTGCGCGGTTATCAGGACACCCGGGTAACGATGATTCTGACCCTGTTCGCCTACTGGGGCATCGGCCTGCCAGTGGGTTACGCCCTAGGTCTGACCGACTGGCTCGGCGAACCGCGTGGCCCAAGCGGTCTGTGGCAAGGTCTGATTGTCGGCCTGAGCTGCGCGGCGCTGATGTTGTCGATTCGACTGACGCGCAGTGCACGCAAGCGTATTCGGATCAGTCGTTCGGTGGGCTGATCAGCCATAAAAAAAGACCTGCACATGCAGGTCTTTTTTTATGCCCGAATTCAATTGGACTTCTTGCGGATCCAGTACAGATAAGTACCGGCCTCTTCGTGCTGCCCCACCAGTTCGTGGTCGAGAAACACACAGAACTTGGGAATGTCGCGACGGGTCGAGGGATCGGTGGCGATCACCTTGAGCAGGCCGCCCGGCACCAGGTCACGTATGTGCTGATGCAGCATCATTACCGGCTCCGGGCAATTGAGACCGGTAGCATCGAGGGTGCCGTCGACCGGGGTATCGATCATTTCACTCATGATTCACTCCTGAAACTGGCCGGCATTGTCGCGCATTGCCGGGTGCTCAGTCATCTGTAGCGAGGGGATTTATCCCCGATGGGTTGCGAAGCGGCCCCAAAGAGTGGGGATGCGCTGCATCCATTCGGGGATAAATCCCCTCACCACAGAGATCATTCCCACAGGGTTTAGTGGTGACTCAGCGAGATTTGGCTTTCTTGATGTCATGCCGACGCAAATGACAGGTCACTTCCTCGCGGTCGTGATACAGCTGCTTGCAACCAATGTCGACCTTGATCCCGCGCGCCTTGAAGCCATCGGCGATGCGCTCGAGCAAGCGTTTCACTTCGGCATAGCGCTGTTTCATCGGCAGCTTGAGGTTGACCACCGCTTCGCGGCAATGACCCTCGCCGATCCATTCTTCCAGCATCGCCGCGTTACGCGCCGGCTTCTCGACGATGTCGCAGACCATCCAGTCCACTGGTTGCTTGGGCTTGAAGGTGAAACCGTCGGCCATCAAGTGTTGCACCAGACCGGTGTCCATCAGGCTTTCAGCCATCGGGCCGTTGTCGATGGCGGTCACCAGCATGCCGCGGTTGACCAGTTGCCAGGTCCAGCCGCCGGGTGCCGCGCCGAGGTCGACGCCGGTCATGTCGCTGTGCAGGCGCTCGTCCCACTGATCACGCGGGATAAAGTGGTGCCAGGCCTCTTCCAGTTTCAAGGTCGAACGGCTGGGCGCCTCGCGCGGAAACTTCAGGCGCGGAATGCCCATCGGCCACATCGCCGAGTTGCCGGCGTCGGCCATGCCGAGAAACACTTCGCGACCACTTTTGAAGGTCAGCAGCAGGCGCGGTTTGCTCGCGTCGTCCACCAGTTTGCCGGCGCCGGTCAGCGCCTTGCGCAGCGGGCCTTCGAACTTCTTGCAGAAATTCGACAGCTCTTTGCCGTCGTTGGTATCGACCACTTCCAGCCACAGGCTGCCGCAGACCGGGAAGTCCGCCATCCGCTCGATGATCACGCTGATGCGGTCGGTTTCCGGCAAATCGATGAAGACACCGCGCGCCCACTGGCGCGGAAAAATCAGCTCGGCGAAACGCTGGCCGCGCATCAGGCGTTCGGCGCCGTCTGCTTCGCTGCAGACAAACTCCGCGTACGCGGTGGCCGGTTTGGCCTTGGCGTAACCGGCCACATTCAACTGGGCGGCGAGGTCGGAAATCTCCGAACAGACTTCGCCTTCGAAGCCTGGCCGGCAATGCATGAATAGGGTGTTCATTCTTACTCCTGGGCAGAGGGCGGACATTCGGCCCCTGCACGCTGCTCAAGCCTTGCGGTGAAGCAAAGCCTGTCACGAAAACCGGCGCATGATAGCCGAGTTCGGAACCTTGGACTTATCGATAGAGTCCAGTTATTAGCCAGCTACTGAAAACAGGGCTACGTTGATAGCTCTGCCCGTCCCCTCAGTCCGTAGCCGTGCGGACTTAAAGGAGTGATCGTAATGCCGTCCCTCGATAGTCTGAAGACCCTTAAAACTCTACAAATCGACGATAAGACCTACCACTATTTCAGCCTGCCCGATGCCGCCAAGAGCCTTGGCAATATCGACCAGCTACCGATGTCGCTGAAAGTCCTGCTGGAAAACCTGCTGCGCTGGGAAGATGAAAAAACTGTCACCGGCGCCGACCTCAAGGCCATTGCTGCCTGGCTCAAGGAGCGCCGCTCCGACCGGGAAATCCAGTACCGCCCTGCCCGAGTATTGATGCAAGACTTTACCGGGGTACCCGCCGTGGTCGACCTCGCCGCGATGCGCGCCGCCATGGCCAAGGCCGGTGGTGATCCGCAACGAATCAACCCGCTGTCGCCGGTGGATCTGGTGATCGACCACTCGGTGATGGTCGACAAATTCGCCACCCCGAGCGCCTTCGAACAGAACGTCGACATAGAGATGCAGCGCAACGGCGAGCGTTATGCATTCCTGCGCTGGGGCCAGAGCGCCTTCGATAACTTCAGCGTGGTGCCACCAGGCACCGGGATCTGCCACCAGGTCAACCTCGAATACCTCGGGCGCACGGTGTGGACCAAGGATGAGGACGGCCGCACCTACGCCTTCCCCGACACGTTGGTCGGCACCGACTCCCACACCACCATGATCAACGGCCTCGGCGTGCTCGGCTGGGGCGTCGGCGGGATCGAGGCGGAAGCCGCGATGCTCGGCCAACCGGTGTCGATGCTGATTCCGGAAGTGATCGGTTTCAAACTCACCGGCAAACTCAAGGAAGGCATCACCGCCACCGACTTGGTGCTGACCGTCACGCAGATGCTGCGCAAAAAAGGGGTGGTCGGCAAATTCGTCGAATTCTACGGTGACGGCCTCGCCGATCTGCCACTGGCCGACCGCGCGACCATCGCCAACATGGCCCCGGAATATGGCGCGACCTGTGGCTTCTTCCCGGTCGATGACGTAACCCTCGAATACCTGCGCCTGTCCGGCCGCCCGGCTGAAGTGGTGAAACTGGTCGAGGCCTACACCAAGGCCCAAGGCCTATGGCGCCTGCCCGGTCAGGAACCGGTGTTCACCGACAGCCTGGCGCTGGACATGGGCAGCGTCGAAGCCAGCCTTGCCGGGCCAAAGCGCCCGCAGGACCGGGTCTCGCTGCCAAAAGTGGCGCAGGCCTTCAGTGATTTCATGGATTTGCAATTCAAGCCCACCAGCAAGGAAGAAGGCCGCCTGGAAAGCGAGGGCGGCGGTGGGGTGGCCGTGGGCAACGCCGATATGGTCGGCGAAACCGAATACGAGTATGAAGGCCACACCTATCGCCTGAAAAACGGCGCGGTGGTGATCGCCGCGATCACCTCCTGCACCAACACCTCCAACCCGAGCGTGATGATGGCGGCCGGGCTGCTGGCGAAAAAAGCCGTGGAGAAAGGCCTGACGCGCAAGCCTTGGGTCAAGAGTTCGCTGGCCCCCGGCTCGAAAGTGGTCACCGACTACTACAAGGCGGCCGGGCTGACGCAATACCTGGATCAGCTCGGTTTTTCGCTGGTCGGTTATGGCTGCACCACTTGCATCGGCAACTCCGGGCCATTGCCGGAGCCAATCGAGAAGGCCATTCAGAAAGCTGACCTCACCGTGGCGTCGGTGCTGTCCGGCAACCGTAACTTCGAAGGCCGGGTGCATCCGCTGGTCAAGACCAACTGGCTGGCCTCGCCACCGCTGGTGGTCGCTTATGCTCTGGCTGGCAGCGTGCGCACTGACATCAGCAGCGAGCCTCTGGGTAACGACCAGCAAGGCAATCCGGTGTACCTGCGCGATATCTGGCCGAGCAGTCAGGAAATCGCCGATGCGGTGAATCAGGTCAACACCGCGATGTTCCACAAGGAATACGCCGAGGTGTTTGCCGGCGATGAACAGTGGCAAGCGATCCAGGTGCCGCAAGCCGCCACCTATGTGTGGCAGGACGATTCGACCTACATCCAGCATCCGCCGTTCTTCGACGACATTTCTGGCCCATTGCCGGTGATCACTGACGTCAAGGGTGCGCGGGTTTTGGCGTTGCTCGGTGATTCGGTGACCACCGACCACATCTCCCCGGCCGGCAACATCAAGACTGACAGCCCGGCCGGGCGCTATCTGCGCGAAAAAGGCGTGGAACCGCGAGACTTCAACTCCTACGGCTCACGACGTGGCAACCATGAGGTGATGATGCGCGGCACGTTCGCCAACATCCGCATTCGTAACGAGATGCTCGGCGGCGAAGAAGGTGGCAACACGATCTACATCCCGAGCGGCGAGAAAATGCCGATTTATGATGCCGCCATGCGTTATCAGGCCGCGGGCACGCCGCTGGTGGTAATCGCCGGTCAGGAATACGGTACCGGCTCCAGCCGCGATTGGGCGGCCAAGGGCACCAACCTGTTGGGTGTCAAAGCGGTGATCGCTGAAAGCTTCGAGCGCATCCACCGTTCCAACCTGGTGGGCATGGGCGTGTTGCCGTTGCAGTTCAAGCTCGATCAGAACCGCAAGAGCCTGAACCTCACTGGCAAGGAAACCCTCGATATCCAGGGGCTGACTGGCGTCGAGCTGACGCCGCGCATGAACCTGACCCTGGTCATCACTCGTGAGGACGGCCGCCAGGAGAAACTCGACGTGCTGTGCCGCATCGATACGTTGAATGAGGTGGAGTACTTCAAGTCGGGCGGGATTCTGCACTACGTGTTGCGGCAACTGATCGCCTCGTGATTGCTTGATTCCCGTGGTGAGGGGATTCATCTACGATGGACTGCGCAGCAGGCCCTTTTTTGGGGTCGCTTCGCAACCCATCGGGGATAAATCCCCTCGCTACCGGTGCTCGACACAAATACTTTTCTGCAGGCGAAAAAAAACCCGCCGAAGCGGGTTTTTCCCAAGACCATTATCGACTCCCTGTCGGCAGCGATCCTTGCTAATGGTCGATCATCCGTGATCCTGAAACACTCCCTGTGTCTCAGTTGATGGGTGTAGATTACGCCGTGGATCCAATCGGCAATAGTCGCAAAAGCTACCACCGCGTGTAAGACATTCGCTATACAAGCCCTTCCGAAAACCCCTACGTCAGTCAGGCACTCAGCCTGCAAGCCACCATGTCAGTCACCATCACGCTCGCGCGTCTTCGCACTTTCGGCGAGAAACTGTTCAAGTCGACTTAATTGCTCCTCCCAGCCGCGGCTATCCATGTAGTACGCCTCCTTCTGCCGCACATCGGGGATATGCGCAAAGCCGGACTCGGACACCTTGAGCAATGTGCCGCTCTCGTAATCCTGCAGCTCGAACTTGACCAGCGTAGTCGGCTCCTGGGAATAGTCGATGTTCGGATTGACCGCGTACGGGTGCCAGCGAAACGAAAACAGCTGCTGCGGCTCCACCCGCTCCACCAGCACGTTCCACAGCACGTGTTCATAACCGGGATACGTGACCTGCCCTTGCGTCCATTCCCCGGCAATGAACCGCCTGCCCTCCAGTGCCACACCAAACCACTGACCAAACGCCTCGGCATCGACCAATGCACGCCAGACATATGAACGTGGCGCCTTGAGCGCGATTTTGCGTTCGAAACTATTGGGTACCGGTTTCATAAGTCACCTCCTGTTTTGAACAGTAGGCTTGTATGACCACATGTCCAACCTGAAGTTGTATCAAAGGGCTGCACCTGTCCAATCCAGAGGAAACATTCGGCGGCATTTCCGTTCATTGAAACGAGCGCCCCCCTCCGATGAACCTGTTACCGTTTCCTGCGAAATGGACACAGACAAGGACGAAGCATGCAGCCATCTCTCTCCGAACGTTATCGCGGCGCCCTGCTCGGCCTCGCTTGCGGCGACGCCGTCGGCACCACGTTGGAGTTCAAGCCAAGAGGCTCATTCCAGCCGCTGAGGGACATGGTCGGTGGCGGCCCCTTTCACTTGAAACCCGGGCAATGGACGGATGACACCTCGATGGCGCTGTGCCTGGCGGAGAGCCTGCTGAGGAAAAACACATTCGATGCGGCGGACCAGATGGGACGCTATCTGAATTGGTGGCAATGGGGGTATCTCAGTTCCACCGGTGATTGTTTCGATATCGGCATGACGGTCAGCCAGGCGCTGTCGCGGTATCAGCAAACCGGTCAGCCGTTCGCGGGATCTACCGACCCGTTTACCGCCGGCAACGGGTCGCTGATGCGCCTGGTGCCGGTGGTGCTGTTTTATTTCCCTGATGCCCGGCAGATTCGCCAGTTCGCCAGTGACAGTTCGCGAACCACCCATGCTGCACCTGAAGCCATCGAATGCTGTCAGTTATTTGCCGAAGTGCTCAGCAAAGCACTGCTAGGCGCCTCCAAGTCAGAATTGCGCAAATTGCCAGACGCAACCTTCGTTCAACCTAAAGTCGCAGCCATCGCCCGAGGTGATTACCTCGCAAAGTCGGCGAGCGAAATCCGTGGCAGCGGCTACAGCGTCGAGTCGCTGGAGGCGGCTCTGTGGTGTTTTCATCACACTGACGGTTTCGCTGCGGCGATTCTGCAAGCCGCCAACCTGGGCGATGATGCCGACACCACTGCCGCGATCGTCGGCCAATTGGCTGGGGTCTACTATGGCGTTCGGGCGATTCCTGCCCACTGGCTGGAAATGCTCCATGACGGCGAGGAGATTGCAGCCACCGCAGATCGCCTGCTCGAAGCCTCCCGGCTACGCGTCCCTGATTAGAAGCTCCACAGCCGCTAAACTGCACTGCACTTTCATCCGACTCAGTGAGATTACCCAATGTCCCCACGCCTGCTTCTGGCCCTGACACCCTTTCTGTTCAACCCCCTCGCCCACGCTGCCGTCGACTGCGCCAATGCCAGCGGTCAGGCCACCATGAACCAGTGTGCCGGGCAGGAATTCAAGTCGACTGACAAGGAGTTGAACGTGGTGTATCAGCAGATCACCGGCCGCTTGAAGGACAACCCTGACCGCAAGAAGCTGCTGGTGGGTGCGCAGCGAGCGTGGATCGGGTTTCGCGATATCGAGTGCAAATTTTCGGCATCCGGGGTCGAGGGCGGGAGTGTTTATCCGCTGATCTACAGCAATTGCCTGACCGTTGTGACCAAGGCACGGATTGAGGCGCTGAAGCAGTATTTGAAGTGTCAGGAAGGTGACATGAGTTGCCCAGTGCCAGGGGCCTGATTTTGTAGTGGCTTCGGTCTTGCCGTCAGGTTTGTTGATTCCACACCTGGCGCAGCTTCGGCTCGCTGGCCAGTGAATCGATTTCCGCACCATTACCAACGACTGCGCGGAGCCGGAACAGAGGAAAGTGGCGCAGCAATAAAAACCAAACTAATTATTGTAATCAGATAATTTATCATCGAGAATTCGCTACCAAATTGTAACAACCAGGAATTTTCATGAGTACTCACATCAACGGATTGGCGCCGCAGCGCATGCATTGGATCGGTCTGCTGGCTGCGATTCTTGTCTGGGTTCTGGGGGTGACGGAGGTCGGTGGCAACGTGACGATCTGGTTCTTCAAGAAGGATGAAATGCTGGCAAGCCTGCTTTATGCCTTTGCAGAAGGCTCGCCGCAATTGCTTGACCCATTTGTCGAAGGTGCATTGCTTGATCCTGACACTTGGCTGTCATCAACGGTCACTGCGCTGATCGTCTTTCTGGATTTCCTGCCCGTTGTCCTGTCGGCTTACGCGTTATGGCTGACCGGGTTGTTTTTTCTGCGATTGTCGCGCGGCGAAACATGGACCGACCGCAACATCAGGGTTCTCTGGCGAGTGGGCGTACTCTGCATCGTTTCTCCGGCAACCTACCCGCTAATAGAGACCTTGCAAGGCCTGGCGTTGTCGATAGATCTGCCGCCGGGGGATCGGATTTTCCAGTTCTCGATCGGCCTGTCTTCCGCTTCTGCCTACGAGATAATCAAAGGCGTATTACTCTGTATTTTTTCAATTATCATGCGTGACGCAAAAGTACTCAGCGATGAGCAAAGCCAATACATATAGAACAATATAATGACCATTATCGTCCGCCTTGACGTCGTCATGGCCACGCAAAAAATTCGCTCGAAAGAGTTAGCCGCCTTGCTCGGAATAACCGAGGCCAACCTGTCATTGCTCAAAAACGGCAAAGTCAAAGGCGTGAAGATGGCAACTCTGGACAAGCTCTGCGCTGCGCTCGATTGCCAGCCGGGCGATCTGCTGGAATACCAGAAAGACTGAGACTTTCCCCGGACGGCGAGTTATTTATCGCGGGTCCCAATCGTTTAACTCTTATTCAATCCTTAGTTTCAAGGCGGCTTTGTCATGTCCCGTTATTTGTTATGCACGCTGTTATTGCTGACAGCGTCACTCAGCGGCTGCGCCACACAATTTGACGTAGCACTCAATGCAATCCCTGATCCGGACTATCAGTTCGACCGAAAGGCAACCGTACTGGTGACCTCGACGAATGGCGCGGATGAGAACGCACTGAATGCGCGCTACCATCTTCGCGACATGGTCAACGCATTGAAAGACAGGGGTTTCCAAGAGGTCTATACCGACGCCAGCCTGCCCAGAAATCACGCACCGATCAAAATGACCATCAGCCTCGATATCGGCAGCCGGCAAGTGTCTTACCGTTATACCGCTACCGACTATGGGCAAGTGCCAACCAGCACTACCACCGTTTGCAAGAACACCAAGAAGAAAGATGACCGACTGACCTGCACCAGTAAGCCCAATACGACCTATGGTCCGGTGGGAACTTCGGAGCGAATCGGCTATACCACCCTAAGTACCTTTATTGCTACCGCCCGGGATGAGGAGAGTAAACGCACGGTGTATCTGCTGCGGGCGTCGTCTTATAACGAGGACTGTCAGGCCGCCAAGGTCGAAGCGTTTCTGGTCGAGCAGGGCCTGCAGAACCTGAACTTCCAGGATCGCGTGCAACGCAACTACAGCGTCACGATGCCCGAGGGTTACAGCTGCAAATAGTCAGTTACCCAAACCCCTGCCTCGACAGCTTCACAGCGCAGCCAACGTGAGCCGGTGTAGTGAAGCGCATCCCGGCTACACGTGCGGATCACCCGGCGGCTTGGCCGGCGCCGCGTATTGCGGCTTGAGGTGGCCGTCTTGGTCCAGTAGCCAGGCGTCCATGATCTGCCGCACCACGGGACCGGCAACCCGACCACCGGCCTCACCGTTTTCGATCATCACCGAGATGGCGATCTTCGGGTGTTCTGCCGGAGCGAAGCCGACAAACAAGGCGTTGTCGCGATGCCGTTCAAGGGTTTTCTCACGGTTGTAACGCTCACCCTGCTTGATCGCCACCACCTGCGCCGTGCCACTCTTGCCGGCGATGCGGTACTGCGCACCGGCCGCTGCGGCGCGCGCGATACCTCGAGCATCGTGCATCACCATCTGCATGCCATGGTTGACCTGATCCCAGTCACGCGGGTTCTTCAGCAGGATATTCGGCATCGGATGCTCGTCGACCGGCGCCACGCCATCGACCGTCTTCGCCAGATGCGGACGATTCCATACGCCCTTGTTGGCAATCAGTGCGGTGGCCTGAGCCAGTTGTAGCGGCGTGACCTGCATGTAGCCCTGGCCGATGCCCAGGATTACTGTTTCCCCCGGGAACCAGGCTTGACGGCGCGTGGCGCGTTTCCAAGCCTGAGATGGCATTAAACCGGGCGACTCTTCGAACATGTCCAGCGAGACTTTTTCGCCGAGGCCGAACATCGCCATGTAGTCGTGCAGGCGATCGATGCCGAGCTTGTGCGCCAGATCGTAGAAGTAGGTGTCATTGGAACGCATGATCGCCGCGTCCATGTCCACCCAGCCATCGCCGCTGTGATTCCAGTTGCGGTACTTGTGATCGAAATCCGGGAGTTGGTAATAGCCCGGGTCGAAGACTCGTGTCTGCGGGGTCACAACACCGGCATCAAGGCCGGCAATCGCCACTTCGGGTTTGATGGTCGAACCCGGTGCATACAGGCCGCGTAGCACACGGTTGAACAGCGGCCGATCGATGGAATCGCGTAGCGCCGAGTATTCCTTGGAGCTGATACCGGTGACGAACAGGTTCGGGTCGAAGCTCGGATTGCTGACCATGGCCAGCACTTCACCAGTGGATGGATCGAGAGCCACCACCGAACCACGGCGGTCGCCCAGTGCGGCTTCAGCAGCTTCCTGCAGTTTGACGTCGAGACTTAGAACGATGTTTTTGCCAGGGACCGGATCGGTGTGTTTGAGCACTCGCAACACTCGGCCTTGGGCGTTGGTCTCAACTTCTTCGTAGCCAACGTGACCGTGCAGCTGCGCTTCGTAGAAGCGTTCAATGCCGGTTTTACCGATGGATTGCGTGCCGCGGTATTCCACCGAGTCGAGGGTTTTGGATTCTTTTTCGTTAATCCGGCCAACGTAACCGATTGAATGCGCAAAGTGCGGACCCAACGGGTAATGCCGAACAAACTGCGGCTCGACATCGAGGCCCGGCAAACGGAACTCGTTAACCGCCAACACGGCGATTTGCTCTTCCGTCAGTTCGTAGAACAGCGTCACCGGGGTGAATGGGTGACGGGACTGCTTCATGGCCTTATCGAAAACCGTACGATCTTCAGCGGGCAAATGCAGCAGATTGATCACCTCGTCCAGTTCCTGATTTACATCAGTGGCGCGTTCGCGGGTGATGATCAGGTTGTAACTGGGACGGTTATCAGCGAGCAGCACACCATTGCGATCGTAGATCAGGCCTCTCGTCGGCGGAATCGGCAATACGTGCACGCGGTTGTTTTCAGAGATGGTCGAGTGGTAGTCATATTCAACCACTTGCAGGATGTACAAGCGCACCACCAGCGCGCAGCTGATAGCAAAGACAAACAGAGCGCAGGCGATCAACCGTTTGTTGACCAAGCGCTTCTCTTTTTCATGATCTTTGATCGGGATGGGTTCAGGCATTTCTACAGCAACTCTTTGACATAATTTGAGCGCCGATCCGTGGGCATGACATCAATCCGTTAAAAAACGAGCTGCACCATACCAAAAACCGAGTAATCACTTCAGAAGGATTTTCTCCAATGGCAGTCCTGGCGACGGTTGGAACACTCGTATCGTCTGATCTTGGCGAGCCAAGCACTTTCC
>NZ_JTKF01000023.1:0-299473 GCF_000828175.1 Pseudomonas sp. W15Feb9B
TCTCGTTTCCCGCTCCAATTTCACAAAAACGCCGATCAGTGATGATCGGCGTTTTTGTTTGTGCAGCATTTTGCACGCAACAAAAAAGGACCTTCGGGTCCTTTTCTGTTTTCACGTCAGGCCCGCTGAATCACGGGCCCGTGTCTTATCAGAGCTTCGGCAGTTGGCCGACACGGCCCATCATCTCAGTGACGATCTGCAGGTCCAGCAGGAACTGGTCAACCGTCTTGAACTCACCGTCAGTATGGCCGGTGTATTTGACTTCAGGACGGGCCAGGCCGAATTGCACGCCGTTCGGCAGGTCATGCACCGAGGTCGCCCCGGCCGAGGTGCCGAACTCGTGCTTCATGCCCAGGTTCTCCGTGGCCACCGCCAACAGTGCTTTGACCCATTCGCCTTCCGGGTTGCGGTACATCGGTTCGTCGATCGAGTAGGTGAAGTCCGCAGCGACGTGGGTTTTCTTGCTCCAGGCGGCGAGTTTGTCAGCGATTTCCTTCTGCAGCACTTCTGGCGATTTACCCTTCGGCACGCGCAAGTTGACAGCCAGTTTGAAGGCCTTGTCGTCCACACCGACGTAGGTCAGCGAAGCAGTCAGCGGGCCCATGAACGCATCGGAGAAGCCGACGCCAAGTTTTTTCCCCAGATAATCCAGGCCCCAGTTGTTGGACGCATAGCGTGCAGCGTCGGTGATCTGGTTGTGCTTGAGCGCCACCTTGCCGTCGAGACCGTTGATGAAGTCGAGCATCCGCGCGACCGGGTTGACGCCGGACTCGGGTTCGGAGGAGTGCGCGGACACACCGGTGACGCTCAGCTTGACGTCTTTGCCGTCAACTTTTGCCGCCACTTTGAAGTCGCCACCGTGTTTTTTCGCGTACTCGTTGCCGGCCTTCTGCAGGCTCGCCGCCAATTGCTCCGGCTTGTCGGTGACGAGGGTGGCGACCGAAACCGACGGAATCTGGTTGGTCGCCAGGCCGCCGGTCATCGAAGTGATTTCGGCGCCACTGCCTTCAGCCTTGCGCAGCGGGAAATTGGCCATGACCGTGCCGTAGCCTTTCTCGGCGATGACCACCGGGTAACCGCCATCCAGTGCCATGTTGTAGTTCGGCGTCGGGTTGTGTTCGAAGTAGTAGGGGATCGCGTCACCCGTGGTTTCTTCAGTGGTGTCCACCAGCAGTTTGAAGTTGCGTGCCAGTGGCAGCTTTTCTTCCTTGATCACTTTCATGGCGTACATGGCGACGACGATGCCGTTCTTGTCGTCCTCGGTGCCACGGCCATACATGCGGTCGCCGATCAACGTCACTTTGAATGGATCGAGTTTGGTTCCGTCCTTCAGCACCCAGTTTTCCGGGGTGACCGGTACCACGTCGGCATGCGCGTGAATGCCCACGACGTCATCGCCGCTGCCATCGAGGGAAATTTCATAGACGCGGTTGTCGACGTTGCGGAATTTCAGGTTGAACGATTCGGCGAGGTTTTTGATCTTTTCGGCGATCTTGATGAACTCGGGATTGTCGTGCTGGGCCACGCCTTCTTTGCGGAAGGTCGGGATTTCCACCAGCTCGCGCAGGGTCTCGAGGGCGGCCTTGCCGTACTTGGCGCGGGTGTACAGGCCCAGTAGACGGTGGATCTCGTTCTGTTGCTCGGCGGTCAGGGTCTTGTTGTCGAGAAAACCATTGATCGCCGGGGCGAGGTTGTCGGTCTTGCCCGGATTGCTGCTCGCTACCGCACCGAGAAACTGACGAAAATCGCTGACCGTCGTATCGCTGAAGGCCTTGAGGATCGCAGCACTTTGCTCGGTGCTGATGTTGGCCTGGGCCGGCAGGGTGAACGACGAAAGACTGGCCAGAATCAGGCTGGCGGCAGCCAGACGCTTGAGGGAAAAATTCATTGCAGTGGGCATTCCTTTGCAGGCATTTGAAGGGAAGTGTTTGAAAGTTGAAACAAATCTTTTCCAAACTAACACCGCGAAGGTGTTGAAGGGGAGCCCCTGAAGTGGGATCCGTCGCACAGAAATGCAAAAGCGGCGCACAAACGAAAAAGGCCCGAGCAGTGTGCAACTGATCGGGCCTTGTCTTTGGGCGCAGCGTTTACATCGACAGCACCAGCCTGCCGGCGAACAGAATCAGGATCACGCCCATGCTGCGTTCGAACCAATGGCCCATGCGCATGAACAGGGTCCGCACCCGGCTGCTGGAAAAAAACAGTGCGACGATCACGAACCACAGCGCGTTGACGAAGCACATCCACACCCCGTACAGCGCCTGGATATTCAGCGGGGTAGTGGCGCTGATGATCGTGGTGAAGATCGCCAGGAAAAACAGCGTGGCCTTGGGGTTGGTGGCATTGGTCAGAAAACCGGTGCTGAACGCCTTGAACAGTGACTGCGCGACCAGCGGCTCGTCGGTATTGTTTTCACCCTCGAGCGTGGACTTCGGTTTACTGCGAATCAGGCTGATGCCGAGGTAAAAGATGTACGCGCCACCGATCACCTTGGCCACGGTCAGCAACCACGGCGTGGTGTGCATGAGCGCGCCAACGCCGAGCAAGGTGTAGAGAACGTGCACCGAAATACCGGCGCCGATGCCCAGTGCGGTGCAGATGCCCACCAGTCGGCCGAAGCGTACGCTCTGGCGGATGGTCACGGCGAAGTCCGGGCCGGGAGCGACCACGGCCAGAAAGTGAATGGTGGCCAGTGCCAGAAACTCGCCCAGGTAGTTCGATAACATCTCAGCTCCAGAAGGTCAGGGGAGAAGCATTGCCGCGATAGCCGACAAAGAATGAAAGGCTCAGTCGCGGATCCGCTACGCCCGGCGTCACCGAGTGCATGCAGCGCGAATTGAACATGATGAAATCGCCCGGCTCCGGCCGCACTTCCAGAGTCGGTGGGCCGAGCAGCGCCGGGTCGATGCCGTAGCTGTCGCCGCGCATCTGGTCGAACTGATCCGGGGTGATGTCGTCGTCCCACATCTGCAGTGCGCCGCCCTCGGTCGGCATGTTCAGGTACACGTTGCAGGCGAACTGCGCCTCCAGGCTGCGGGCCTGAAAGCTGTCCGGGGCGTCCTTGGCGAAAATATCGTGATGAGCGAGGAAACACACACCGGGTTTGACCACCCGCGACAGGCCGACATACATCTTGCGGCCATAGAGGTTTTCCAGATGAGCGCCGGCCGGCCAGGACTCGTCGAGCATGCAGCGCAGGGTATCGACCGGTGAGGAGTAGGGGGCGCAACGTTCGCGCAGTTCCGCGATGTTGCGGGTGGCGCGTTCGAAGTAGTCCTCGATCAGCAGCGGCTGGTTTTCCGCCTCGTAAAACGCCATGCCGATGCGGCCGATGCTCGGCGCGTTGATGTAGCCCTCAAAGCCCGGAGCCAGAATCTTGTCGCCAAGCTGAACCGCCAGCGGCTCCGGCAGAAAGCCTTTGACGCGGATGGCGAGGACTTCTTCGTTGGCCAGTTTTTTTATGCACGTCTCATCGAGACGCTCGACGTCTAGCATCATTGTTTTAGGTCCATCTATCGATAGTCAACGGAACCGGCGAGTGCGGTTCCCCCGGCGCCGGACGCTGCGCGTGGCAGCGCCCGAGATGCTTAATCCACGCTGTAGTGGACGGATAACGTACCTTTCTTCTGCGAAAGGGAAGCGATCGTGACTGTGCCCAAATCCTTCAGGCTGCGTACATGGGTGCCACCACAACCGTAGGCCGGCAGCTCGCCAAAACCGATTTCCCGCGCGCCTTCGCGCAGCGAGGTCAGGCGGGGCAGGTCGTGTTCGATCCACTCACGAATACCGTATTGAACGGTTGGTGCGTCGACTTCCTGAGCAGCATCGCCCGGTTTGAACTGCACCCGACCTTCGTCTGGCCAGTGGTGCGCCTTGACTGGCGTCCAGCCCATCGCTTGCACGAAATGCCCGATCAGGTGCCCGGCTGAATGCATGCGGGTGTTGTAGCGGCGACGTTGTTCATCGACGTGGATGCAGGTCATGCCGAGTTTCACCGGACGGTCGACGTAATGCACGATCCGATCCGGCTCCTGGACCACGCGCAGCACCTGGCTTTCGCCGATCATGCCGGTATCGCAAGGCTGCCCACCGCCTTGCGGATGAAACAGCGTGGCGCGCAACACCACGGCAAATTCGTTCTCGTGGGGCGTGCAGTCGAGGACTTCCACATTAGCCTTGAGGTCATCACTATGGAAAAAGAGGCGAAGCGTCATATTCCATGCCCTTATTAAAGTGTCTTTTTTTATTATATGAATCGTGCAATAACGTGATAATCCGTTCAAACATCAAAGGACTTGTGCGCTGTGAGCATCAATCTTCCGCTGCCACTGCTCGGTGAAATGGCGATCTTCGTCAAGGTCGTGGAGACCGGCAGTTTCTCCGAAGCCGCCCGCCAGCTGGGTTCCTCGCCGTCGGCGATCAGTCGCAGCATTTCCCGACTGGAAAAGGCTCTGGCCACGCGTTTGCTGCAGCGCACAACGCGCAAATTGCGCCTGAGTGACGGTGGTGAAGAAGTGTTCAAGCGCTGTCAGGAGATGGTCAGCGCCGCCAAGTCGGTGATGGAGATCAGTGGGCAGTTCACCCACGAGGCAGAAGGGCTGGTGCGGGTCAGTGTGCCGAAAGCGGTCGGACGCTTCGTGATTCATCCGCACATGCCCGAGTTTCTGCGGCGTTATCCAAAGGTCGATGTCGAGTTGCTGCTGGAAGACCGCCAGGTTGATTTGATTGACGATCATGTCGACCTGGCGATTCGAATTACGGACCGTCCGCCGGCCGGGCTGGTCGGGCGACAGTTGCTGACCATCGACCATTTGCTCTGCGCCACCCCGCAATACCTGGCCGACCACGGCACACCGACGCATCCGCATGATCTGCTCAATCACAGTTGTATCTATCTGGGAGAAACCCCGAGCGATGCCCGCTGGAAATTCAAGAAGGGCAGTAAAGCAGTGACGGTCGGCGTGCGTGGCCGCTATGCCGCCAACCATACCGGCGTGCGGCTCGGAGCCGTGTTGCAGCACATTGGTATCGGCAGCTTGCCGTACTTCACCGCGCGTTATGCGCTGGAGCAGAAACTGATTGTGCAGGTGTTGCCGGAGTGGACATTCCTCGCGTCCTATCACGGTGGGCTGTGGCTGCTGCATTCACCGACGCGTTATCTGCCGCCGAAGCTGCGGGTGTTCATCGACTATCTGGTGGAGTGCCTGGAGAAGGAGCCGACGTTGAGCAAGCCGGGCAAGGCGGGGGCGCCGAATAATCTGGCGATGGCCTACGAGCTGCCCGAAAGCGAAGGATTGTTGTAAACGCCGAACAATAAAAAGGCCCGCATGGATCACCATGCGGGCCTTTTCTTAACCGAGCAGAAAATCAGTGCTTGCTGTCCTGGGCAGACATCGCCAGCAGCTGTTTTTCCTGATTCCAGTCGAACGGTTCGTCGTTCTGTTCGGCTTCGTAGCGACGTTCTTCCAGTGCCTGATACAGGTCGATTTCTTCATCAGACAAGTAGTGCAGGCAGTCACCAGCGAAGAACCACAGCAGATCCCGCGGGATCAGGTGGGCAATTTGCGGATAGCGGGTAATCACTTGGGTCAGGATGTCCTGGCCCAGGTACTGGCTTTCGATCGGATCGATCGGCAGGGATGCCAGCAGTTCGTCAAAGCGCTCCAGGAACAAGGCATGGCTTTCTTCGGGAACCTGATCGGCCTCACCTACGGCGACCAGGATACTGCGCAGGTGGTCGAGCAAAACCAGATGATCGGCAACGACGTTGGACACGAGATAAGTCCTCAAGAGCAAAACGGGCGCGGGAGTATAAAGCTCTCGCGCCCGTTTTTCACAAATAAACAGCTACACGGTCGTCAGCATCAGCGGACTTTGCCTTCTGCCTGTTTCAGTTCTTCCTTGTCGAAATCATCGACATCAATCACCTTGCGCCGAGCCGCTTCAGCATCGCGCAGGGTTTGCGCCTCCGCCGCTTGCAACACCCCGGCCTCCAGCGCGGCGTCGATGGCGTGTTCGCCCGCCTCCGGTTTGACCTGGCCGCTTTTCAGCGCAGTGTGCAGTTTCTTGTGCAGGGGTTGCGCGGCACCCAGCAGATCGCTGGCGTGTTGCAGGGCACCCACGGCATCGTCGGCGGACTGCGGGCGATAGCAACCGGCGAGCAGTTCTTCGAGAGTCGGATCACCTTTGGCGCGACCAATAACAGCTGCCACTTCGGCACCGAGCTTGTCCGATGGGCCTTTGTGGCGACGGCCGAACGGGAACACGATCACCCGCAGCAGGCAGCCAAACACTTTGTTCGGGAAGTTGCTCAGCAGCTCATCCAGTGCCCGTTCCGACTGACCGAGGCTTTCTTCCATCGCCCAACGGAACAGCGGCTCCATATGCGCCGGCGAATCCAGGTCGTGATAACGCTTGAGCGCGGCGGAGGCCAGGTACAGGTTGCTCAATACATCGCCGAGACGCGCCGACAGGCGTTCGCGCCGCTTCAGTTCACCACCCAGCAACATCATGCTGAAGTCGGCGAGCATGGCGAACGCTGCCGCCTGCCGATTGAGTGCGCGGAAATAACCTTGGCTGATCCTGTCCCCTGGCGCATGTTCGAAGTGGCCAAAGCCCAGGTTCAGCACCAGGGTACTGGCGGCGTTGCCGACGGCAAAACCGATGTGCTTGAGCAGCAGGCCATCGAATTCTTTCAGTGCCTGTTCCTTGTCTTCACGGCCGGCGAGGGCCATTTCCTTGAGCACGAAGGGATGGCAGCGAATGGCGCCCTGACCGAAGATCATCAGGTTGCGCGAAAGGATGTTGGCGCCTTCCACGGTGATGAAGATCGGCGCGCCGTTCCAGCTGCGCCCGAGGTAGTTGTTCGGCCCCATGATGATCGCCTTGCCGCCGTGCACGTCCATGGCGTGGGTGATGCACTCGCGGCCGCGTTCGGTCAGGTGGTACTTGAGGATCGCCGACAGTACCGATGGTTTCTCGCCCAGATCCACTGCGTTGGCAGTCAGCATCCGCGCGGCGTCCATCATCCAGGCGTTGCCGCCGATGCGCGCCATGGCTTCCTGAATGCCTTCGAAGGCCGACAGTGGAACGTTGAACTGCTCACGAATCTGCGCGTACTGACCGGTCACCAGACTGGTGAACTTGGCCGCGCCAGTGCCGACGGCTGGCAGCGAAATCGAGCGCCCGACCGACAGGCAGTTCATCAGCATCATCCAGCCCTTGCCGAGCATTTCCTGGCCGCCGATGAGATAGTCCAGCGGGATGAATACGTCTTTGCCCGAGTTCGGGCCGTTCATGAATGCGGCACCCAGTGGTAGGTGGCGACGGCCGATTTCCACACCCGGTGTATCGGTGGGGATCAGCGCCAGACTGATACCGAGATCTTCCTTGTCGCCCAGCAGATGCTCCGGGTCATAAGCCTTGAAGGCCAGACCGAGCAGGGTCGCGACTGGGCCGAGGGTGATGTAGCGCTTTTCCCAGTTCAGGCGCAGACCGATGACTTCCTGGCCGTCCCATTGACCTTTGCAGATGATCCCGGTGTCCGGCATGGCGCCAGCATCGGAACCGGCCAGCGGGCCGGTGAGGGCGAAGCACGGAATATCGTCGCCACGGGCCAGCCGCGGCAGGTAGTGATTGCGCTGCTCGTCGGTGCCGTAATGCAGGAGCAATTCGGCCGGGCCGAGGGAGTTGGGCACCATTACGGTGGAGGCGAGGTCGCCGCTGCGGGTGGCGAGTTTCATCGCCACTTGCGAGTGAGCATAGGCGGAAAATCCCTTGCCACCGAATTCCTTGGGAATGATCAGGGCGAAGAAGCCGTGTTCCTTGATGTGGCTCCAGGCTTCTGGCGGCAGGTCCATCGACTGGCCGATCTGCCAGTCAGTGACCATCGCGCAGAGCTCTTCGGTGGGGCCGTCGATAAAGGCCTGTTCCTCTTCGCTCAGTTGCGCCTTCGGGTAGGACAGCAGCTTGTCCCAGTCTGGACGGCCGCTGAACAGCTCGCCGTCCCACCAGACGGTACCGGCATCGATCGCGTCGCGTTCGGTCTGCGACATCGGCGGCAGGGTTTTCTGGAACCAGTTGAACAGCGGCGCGGTGAAGTGCTTGCGGCGCAGGTCGGGCAGCAGCAACGGCGCGGCAACCACTGCGAGCACGACCCACAGCACCAGCAGCAACCAGCCCGGAGCATGGCTGAAAATACCCATCGCCAGCAGGTAAATGGCGACGATGCCCAACGCGGGCAGCGGGGCGATGCGGCGGTGAGCGAGGTACGCCACACCGACGATCAGAACCAGTATCCACAACAACAGCATATGTAATCCTCCGTGAACCAAGGCCAACCGACCCACCAGAGCTTAGACGGCATCTGTAAAACGGGTGGTCAGAACATGGTGATTGAACTCGTGGGAAACCCCGGATGGTTTTCGTAGGTTCGGTGGGCAACACCCGTGGGAAATCGTTCGCCGTTCCCGCATCTTCGCGTGCATGTTTGGCCGAAACGTCGTTATCTCTGTGCTTGAGCTGTCGCTAGACTCGGGGCTCCCCCAGGAGAACATCGTCATGCGCGAGTATCTGAGTCCCGGCCGCTTCATCGATAGTGACCACCCGGCGGTGGTGGAGTTCGCCGAACAACACCGCGGTGCCAGCCGCGACCCGCTCGAGCAGGCGCTCGGTCTCTATTACGCCGTGCGCGAAGCAGTGCGTTACAACCCGTACACGTTCAGCCTCGACCCGCAGACCCTGTGTGGCAGCCATGCGTTGGCGACCGGAGAAAGTTATTGCGTGCCCAAGGCCACCTTGCTGGCCGGGTGTGCGCGGCATTGCGGCATCCCGGCGCGTATCGGTCTGGCCGACGTCAGGAATCACCTGTCGACCCCGCGGTTGCTGGAACTGCTGCGTAGCGATGTGTTCGCCATGCACGGCTACACCGAGCTGTTCCTTAACGACCGTTGGGTCAAGGCCACGCCGGCCTTCAACCAGCAACTCTGCGAACTGTTCAACGTCGCACCGTTGGAGTTCGACGGCATCCATGACAGCGTTTTCCACCCGTACAACCGAGACGGCGCGTTGCTGATGGAGTATCTGGTCGATCACGGGCAGTTCGCCGACGTGCCGGAACAGTTCTTCTTCGAACATCTGGAAAAGTGCTACCCGCACCTGTTCGGCGAACATCAGGCGAAGGTGCTGGGTGATATGCAGAGTGATTTGAGCCGCACATGATCCGGCGTATGCTGCCTGCCCACGCATTGGAAAAGAGGCGGTCATGCTGAAGATCTGGGGACGGAAAAACTCATCGAATGTCAGGAAGCCACTGTGGGCCGCTGAGGAGCTGGGCCTGGCTTACGAGGCGATTGACGCCGGTGGCGCCTTCGGGGTGGTCGACACACCTGAATATCGTGCGATGAACCCGAACGGCCGGGTCCCGGTGATCGAGGATGACGGCTTCGTGCTGTGGGAATCGAATGCGATCGTCCGTTACCTGCTGGCCAAACATGCGCCGAACAGCCAATGGTTTCCGGCAGACCTGCAAGCCCGGGCCATCGCCGACAAATGGATGGACTGGACCACCTCGAGTTTTGCCGGACCTTTCCGTACCGTGTTCTGGGGTGTGCTGCGTACGCCAGCGGACAAGCAGGATTGGCCGGCGATCAACGCCGCGATCAAAGAATGCACGGCGCTGCTGGCCATGGCCGATCAGGCCCTCGCCAGCCAGCCATACCTGTCCGGCCGCGAAATCGGCATGGGCGATATTCCCCTCGGCAGTTTCATTTATGCCTGGTTCGAGATGCCCATCGACCGTGCCGCGCAGCCGCATCTGGAGGTCTGGTACGCACGTTTGAAGCAGCGTCCGGCTTATCAGAAAGCGGTCATGACCGCGTTGACTTGATAATAACTATCGACACTCTTGACTGTACTTGTGTGGCGGCGGCAAGCACCATTGCGTTCACGCGCCGTGGTTGTTTTGTTCGCCGCCCGGCCCAATCTTTCCTTTTCTTCCCTTCTTGGTGCGTAAATCCGATATGAGTTCCGCTCTGTCCATCCGGCAGCTAACCAAAACCTACGGCAACGGGTTCCAGGCCTTGAGTGGTATCGATCTGGACGTCGCCGAAGGTGACTTTTTCGCCTTGCTCGGCCCCAATGGCGCGGGCAAATCCACGACCATCGGCATTCTCTCGACCCTGGTCAACAAGACCAGCGGCACGGTGAATATCTTCGGTCATGACCTGGACAAGAACCCCGCCGCGCTCAAGCGCTCGATCGGTGTGGTGCCCCAGGAATTCAACTTCAACCAGTTCGAAAAGACCTTCGACATCGTCGTGACCCAGGCCGGTTACTACGGCATTCCGGCGAAAGTCGCCAAGGAGCGCGCCGAGCAGTACCTGACCCAGCTTGGCCTGTGGGACAAGCGCGATGTGCCGTCGCGCTCGCTGTCCGGCGGCATGAAGCGGCGTCTGATGATTGCCCGCGCCCTGGTGCATGAGCCGCGCCTGCTGATCCTTGATGAGCCGACCGCAGGCGTCGACATCGAACTGCGTCGTTCGATGTGGACATTCCTCACCGAGCTGAACCAGAAAGGCATCACCATCATCCTCACCACGCACTATCTGGAGGAGGCTGAGCAGTTGTGCCGCAACATCGGCATCATCGACCACGGCACCATCGTCGAGAACACCAGCATGAAACAACTGCTGGGCCAGTTGCACGTCGAGACCTTCCTGCTGGATCTGAAAAACGACTTGCACGCTGCGCCACAATTGATCGGCTATCCCGCGCGGTTGCTCGACGGCCATACGCTGGAGGTCCAGGTCGACAAATCCATGGGCATCACCGCGCTGTTCACTCAGTTGGCGCAACAGAACATCGAAGTGTTGAGCCTGCGTAACAAGACCAATCGCCTCGAGGAGCTGTTCGTGTCCCTGGTGGAGAAAAATCTGTCGAAGGTGGCGGTATGAGTTCCGAATTGCGCCCCAACCTCGTCGCCCTCAATACCATCGTTTACCGTGAAGTCCGGCGTTTTACCCGGATCTGGCCGCAGACCCTGCTGCCGCCGGCGATCACCATGGTTCTGTATTTCGTGATCTTCGGTAACCTGATCGGCAAGCAGATCGGCGGCATGGGAGGCTTCAGTTACATGGAGTACATTGTGCCGGGGCTGATCATGATGTCGGTGATTACCAACTCCTACGGCAACGTGGTCTCGAGCTTCTTCGGCAGCAAGTTTCAGCGTTCCATCGAGGAACTGATGGTCTCGCCGGTGTCGCCGCACACCATTCTGATCGGCTACACCATCGGCGGCGTGCTGCGTGGTCTGATGGTCGGGGTGATCGTGACCATCCTGTCGCTGTTCTTCACCCATCTGCAGGTGCATCACCTCGGCGTGACCTTGTTGGTGGTGATTCTGACCGCGACGATCTTCTCGCTGCTGGGCTTCATCAACGCGGTGTTTGCGCGCAACTTCGATGATATTTCGATCATCCCGACGTTTGTGCTGACGCCGCTGACCTACCTCGGTGGCGTGTTCTATTCGATCACCTTGCTGCCGCCGTTCTGGCAGACCGTGTCGCTGGCCAATCCGGTGCTGCACATGGTCAACGCCTTCCGCTACGGCATTCTCGGGGTGTCGGATATCCGCATCGGTATCGCGATCACCTTCATGCTGGTGGCGACCGTGGTGTTGTACCTCGGTTGTGCGCGGTTGCTGGTGAGTGGGCGCGGAATGCGGACCTGATCCGATACCACGTCGCTGCCATCGCGGGCAAGCCCGCTCCCACAGGGATTTGTGTCGTTCAAATAATTTCGGGCAAACCAGATTCTGTGGGAGCGGGCTTGCCCGCGATGGGGCCCATTCAGACGCTACAAAAAACGGCCTCCCACTGCGGAGGCCGTTTTGCATTCAATGCATGCGGTTTTTTTTGCGCCGCGCCCATTGCCGCGCCACCCACCAGCGCCAGTACAGCATCACCGTGAAGTAGGCGAGGATGCCCAGAAGCAGTCCGCATACCACCGACCCCAGCAAAAACGGCTGCCACATGGTCGAGAGCTCTCCGCTGATCCATTCCCAGGTCAAGGAGTCGGGCAGGGTGCGGGCGGGCACATTCATCAACCAGGCTCCGGCCTGATAAGTACAGAAAAACACCGCCGGCATGGTGATCGGGTTGGTCAGCCACACGAGGCTGACGGCAATCGGCATGTTGCCGCGTACGGTGATCGCCAGTGCGGCCGCCACCAGCATCTGCGCCGGAATCGGCAGGAACGCGGCGAACAGGCCGACGGCCATCGCCCGGGCCACCGAGTGACGATTGAGGTGCCAGAGGTTCGGGTCATGCAGCAACTTGCCGAGAAAGCGTAAGGATTTGTGTTCCCTGATGCTCGTCGGGTCGGGCATGTAACGTTTGAATAAGCGCCGGGGCATAAGGCTTCTCGGTCGGTTAAGGCGGCAAGTATGTCTGGATTCTACGAAGCGCCCATTCAGACTTTGTGACAATTGTTGACGACGACCCTCCCTCATACCAGCTACCCCTAATGCAGGAACTCTCAAGGACGGGCTTATGCGCACAGGGATGATGGCGCTGGCAGTCGGTCTGCTGGTTCCGGTTTTTTTGCCGGTTTTACCGCCGGTCGGGTTGATGATGTTGTTGCCGTTGGTGGGACTGATGTTGCTGCCGTTTCGCAGCTATCCCCTGGCGTTTCTGCTGTTCGGTTTCACCTGGGCGTGCGTCAGTGCGCAATGGGCGTTGAATGATCGCCTGCCGGAAGCGCTTGACGGCGAAACCCGTTGGGTCGAAGGGCGGGTGGTCGGTTTGCCGCAAACCAGCGAGGGCGTGGTGCGATTCGAGTTGGCCGATGCCCGCTCGCGACACGAGAAATTGCCGTCGTTGATGCGTCTGGCGTGGCACGCCGGGCCGCCGCTCAACAGCGGCGAGCGTTGGCGGCTGGCGGTGAAGCTCAAGCGCCCGAGTGGCCTGCTCAATCCCGATGCGTTCGATTACGAAGCGTGGCTACTGGCGCAACGCATCGGCGCGACCGGCACGATCAAGGACGGTCAGCGCCTGGCCGAGGCAGGTTGGGCGTGGCGCGGCAGCATTCGCCAGCGCTTGCTTGAAGTGGACACGCAGGGCCGGGGCGGTGCATTGGCGGCGCTGGTGCTCGGTGACGGCTCCGGGCTCAGTCGCGAGGATTGGCAGATCCTGCAGGACACCGGCACCGTGCATCTGCTGGTGATTTCCGGTCAACACATCGGGATGTTGGCGGCGGTCGTGTATCTGCTGGTCGCCGGGCTGGCGCGCTACGGCTGGTGGCCGCTGCGCTGGCCCTGGCTGCCATGGGCCTGTGGGCTGGCGTTTGCCGCAGCGCTCGGCTACGGCTTGCTCGCCGGGTTTGATGTGCCGGTGCAACGGGCCTGCGTGATGGTTGGGCTGGTGTTGTTGTGGCGCCTGCGCTTTCGCCATCTCGGCGCGTGGTGGCCGCTGTTGCTGGCATTCAATGCGCTGCTGTTATTCGATCCGTTGGCCAGTTTGCGTCCCGGTTTGTGGCTGTCGTTCGCCGCGGTGGGGATTTTGATTTTTACCTTCGGCGGGCGCCTCGGCGCGTGGACATGGTGGCAGACCTGGACTCGCGCGCAATGGCTGATTGCGCTGGGCCTGTGCCCGGTGTTGCTGGCGCTGAACCTGCCGATCAGCCTCAGCGGACCCTTGGCGAATCTGCTGGCGGTGCCGTGGGTCAGTCTGCTGGTGCTGCCACCGGCGCTGCTCGGCACGATGTTGTTGCCGGTGCCTTACGTCGGTGCAGGCTTGTTGTGGCTGGCCGGTGGTTTGATCGACTGGCTGTTTCGTGGCTTGTCGGTGATCGCCGGCGCCTGGCCGGCATGGATCTCACCGTCGCTGCCGTGGTGGACCTTGTTGATTGGCAGTCTCGGGGCTGTATTGTTGCTGTTGCCGCGCGGTGTGCCATTGCGACCATTGGGCTGGCCGTTGCTGTTGATTTTGCTGGCGCCGCCTCGCGAGCGGGTGGCCGAGGGACTGGCTGATATCTGGCAACTCGATGTCGGTCAGGGCCTGGCGATCCTGATCCGCACGCGTCATCACACGCTGCTCTACGACGCCGGTCCACGTTTCGGCGATTTCGATCTGGGGCAGCGGGTGGTGTTGCCGGCGCTGCACAAACTGGGGGTTGAACGCATCGACCTGATGCTGCTCAGTCATGCCGATGCCGACCATGCCGGTGGTGCGCTGGCGGTATCGCGGGGCCTGAAAGTGACGCGGGTGATCAGCGGCGATCCTCCGGGGCTGCCCGCCATCCTGCGGGCCGAAGCCTGTGAAAGCGGACGTCAATGGCAGTGGGACGGGGTGCGGTTTCAACTGTGGCAGTGGTCGGCGGCCCATGACAGCAATCAGCGCTCCTGCGTGTTGCAGATCGAGGCCAATGGCGAGCGTCTGCTGCTGACCGGCGATATCGACACGGCTGCCGAACGGGCTCTGCTGGAGAGTCCGTTGGCGCGGCCGACGCACTGGCTGCAAGCGCCGCATCATGGCAGCCGCAGTTCGTCTTCAATGGCACTGCTTCGGGCTCTGAGGCCGCATTCGGTGCTGATTTCCCGTGGGCAGGGCAATTCGTTCGGGCATCCGCATCCGCTAGTGCTGGCGCGTTATCGCCAGCAAGGGCTGCGCATCTACGACAGCGCGCAGCACGGCGCCATTCATCTGCGCCTGGGCGGCTTTCAGGCGCCATGGCTGATGCGTCAACAGCGGCGTTTCTGGCGGTGAAACACCATTGATCGCGGGATCGCCGAATGCGGCATCAGGTCGTCGGGGCAGCGGGTCTTAATCGCGAAACGGTATGGTAAAGTGGCGCACTTTTTCGAGGGGACTGTCACTGTGTGGGAATTGGTCAAATCCGGCGGCTGGATGATGTTGCCGATCATTCTGAGTTCCATCGCGGCCATGGCGATTGTCGCCGAGCGCCTGTGGACCCTGCGCGCCAGCCGCGTCACCCCCGAGCATCTGCTGGGCCAGGTCTGGGTCTGGATCAAGGACAAACAGCTCAATAAAGAAAAGCTCAAGGAATTGCGCGCCAACTCGCCGCTGGGTGAAATTCTCGCCGCGGGCCTGGCCAACTCCAAGCATGGTCGCGAGATCATGAAGGAATGCATCGAAGAAGCCGCGGCGCGGGTGATTCACGAGCTCGAACGCTACGTCAACGCGCTGGGCACCATTGCTGCCATGTCGCCGTTGCTGGGCCTGTTGGGCACGGTATTGGGCATGATCGACATTTTCAGCGCCTTCACCGGTTCGGGCATGACTACTAATGCCTCGGTCCTGGCCGGCGGTATTTCCAAGGCGCTGATTACCACGGCGGCGGGCCTGATGGTCGGTATTCCGTCGGTGTTCTTCCACCGTTTCCTGCAGCGCCGCATCGATGAGCTGGTGGTGGGCATGGAGCAGGAAGCGATCAAACTGGTCGAAGTGGTGCAGGGCGACCGTGACGTCGATCTGGCCGGGGACAAAGCGTGAAATTCCGTCGCAAACCCCGGGAAACGATCGACATCAACCTCGCTTCGCTGATCGACGTGGTCTTCATCCTGTTGCTGTTTTTCGTCGTGACCACCACCTTCACCCGCGAAACCCAGCTACGTGTCGATCTGCCGGAATCGGTCAGCGGCTCGCCTGCCGAAGACCAGCAGCTCAAGCAACTGGACGTCGCGATCAGCGCCGAAGGTGTGTTCTCGGTGAACAACAAGATTCTGCCGAAGAACGACCTGGCGACGCTGATGGAAGCCATGCAGAAAGAAGCCAACGGTGACACCAACATGCCGTTGTCGATCAGTGCCGACGGCAAGACCCAACACCAATCGGTGATCACCGCCATGGATGCGGCCGGCAAGCTCGGTTTCAGCCATCTGCGCATGACCACGGTCGAGGCGGCGCCCAAATCCTGATGAGCCTGTCCGATCGTTTGCTCGCCGCTTGGTATCAGGGGCATTCGGCCCTGACGCTGCTGCGGCCGCTGGAAATGCTCTACCGCCACGTGGTGGTCAACAAGCGCCAGCGTTTTCTCGACGGTGAAGGCCCGATCTATCAGCCGCCGGTGCCGTTGATCGTGGTCGGCAACATCACGGTGGGTGGCACCGGCAAGACGCCGATGATCCTGTGGTTGATCGAGCATTGCCGCCGTGCCGGCCTGCGCGTTGGCGTGGTCAGCCGTGGTTACGGCGCCAAACCACCGCAACTGCCATGGCGGGTCACCGCCGAGCAGGGCGCCGATATCGCCGGCGACGAACCGCTGTTGATCGTGCAGCGCACCGGCGTACCGCTGATGATCGACCCTGATCGCAGCGCAGCGGTCAAAGCCTTGCTCGCCAGTGAACCGCTGGATCTGATCCTCTCCGACGACGGCATGCAGCATTACCGTCTGGCGCGGGATCTGGAGCTGGTACTGATCGACGCCGCCCGAGGTTTGGGCAACAAACGCTGCCTGCCGGCAGGCCCGTTGCGCGAGCCGATCGAGCGCCTGCAAAGCGTCGATGGCGTACTGTTCAACGGTGCCACGGCGGATCGTGAAGAGGGTTTCGCCTTTCACCTGCGGCCGACGGCGCTGGTCAATCTGCGCAGCGGCGAGCGCCAGCCGCTGGCGCATTTTGCGCCCGGTCAATCAGTGCACGCGGTGGCCGGGATCGGCAATCCGCAACGTTTCTTCAATACCCTCGAAGCGCTAGACTGGCGGGCAATCCCCCATGCGTTTGCCGACCACGCCGAGTACAGCGTGCAGGCCTTGAATTTCACACCGTCATTGCCGTTGGTGATGACCGAGAAGGATGCGGTGAAGTGCCGTGCCTTCGCGGCTGACGACTGGTGGTATCTGGCGGTCGATGCCGTGCCGTCACCGGCCTTCGTGGCCTGGTTCGACACCCAGTTGATGCGCCTGTTGCCCAATCGTCTTTTGCCTTAACTCTTTATCCAGGGAATGTTCATGGACACCAAATTGCTCGATATCCTCGCGTGCCCGATCTGCAAAGGCCCGCTCAAGCTCAGCGCCGACAAGACCGAACTGATCAGCAAGGGGGCCGGGCTGGCCTATCCGATCCGCGACGGCATCCCGGTGATGCTCGAAAGCGAAGCGCGCACCCTGACCACCGACGAGCGTCTGGATAAATGACCACCGCCTTCACCGTTGTCATCCCGTCGCGCTACGCCTCGACCCGCCTGCCGGGCAAACCACTGCTGGATATCGCCGGCAAGCCGATGATTCAGCACGTCTGGGAACAGGCGAGCAAAAGCAGCGCCAGCCGCGTGGTGGTTGCGACTGACGATGCGCGCATCGTCGAGGCCTGCAAGGCGTTCGGCGCGGAAGTGGTGCTGACCCGTGAAGATCACAATTCCGGGACTGACCGCCTCGCGGAAGTCGCGGCGAAGCTGGGCCTTGCGCCGGACGCGATCGTGGTCAACGTGCAAGGCGATGAACCGTTGATCCCGCCAAGCGTGATCGACCAGGTCGCCGCCAACCTCGCGGCCCACACCGAAGCGCGCATGGCCACCCTGGCCGAGCCGATCGAAGACGTTGAAACCCTGTTCAACCCCAACGTAGTCAAGGTCGTCAGCGACACTAACGGTCTGGCGCTGACCTTCAGTCGCGCCACCTTGCCGTGGGCCCGCGATGCTTTCGCCAAGAGCCGTGACGTGTTGCCGGAAGGCGTGCCATACCGTCGCCACATCGGCATTTATGCCTACCGCGCCGGCTTCCTTCAGGACTTTGTGAGCTGGGGCCCGTGCTGGCTGGAAAACACTGAATCGCTGGAACAGCTGCGTGCTCTGTGGCATGGCGTGCGGATTCATGTGGCCGATGCGTTGATCGCGCCGCCAACCGGGGTCGACACCGTTGAAGACCTCGAGCGCGTTCGTCGCCTGCTGGAGGCCTGATGCGCGTTCTGTTCGTGTGCCTGGGCAACATCTGCCGTTCGCCCACCGCTGAAGGCGTGTTGCGCCACAAACTGCGCGCAGCGGGGCTGGCGGATCAGGTCGAAGTGGCCTCCGCCGGCACCGGTGACTGGCACGTCGGCAATCCGCCGGACAAACGCAGCCAGGCCGCAGCCAAAGTGCGCGGTTATGACCTGTCGGCGCAACGCGCGCAGCAGGTCAGCCGTGCCGATTTCGCCAGTTACGACCTGATTCTGGCCATGGACCACAGCAATCTGCGCAACCTCAAGGCCTTGCAACCGTCCACCGGCAAGGCCGAACTGGACCTGTTCCTGCGCCGTTACGCCGGTGTGGTCGATGAAGTGCCGGATCCGTACTACGACGGCGATCAGGGCTTCGAGCAGGTGCTGGACCTGATCGAAGCGGCGTGTGACCAACTGTTGATCGAAGTGAAGGGCCGGTTATGAGTTTGCAGCTTCAATCACAGGTTTCGCTGAAACCGTTCAACAGTTTTGGCGTCGACGTTCGCGCGCAGTTGTTCGCCGAGGCGCACAGCGACGCCGACGTCCGCGAAGCGCTGGCCTACGCGACTGCCCATGACGTGCCGTTGCTGGTGATCGGCGGCGGCAGCAACCTGCTGCTGACTGCAGATATTCCGGCGCTGGTGCTGCGCATGGCGACCCGAGGCATTCGGCTGATCAGTGACGACGGCAACCGTGTAGTGATCGAAGCCGAGGCCGGCGAGCCGTGGCATCCGTTCGTGCAGCACACGCTGGCGCAGGGTTTTTCCGGCCTGGAAAACCTCAGCCTGATCCCCGGCACTGTTGGCGCGGCGCCGATGCAGAACATCGGCGCCTACGGCGTTGAGATCAAGGATGTGTTCGCCGGGCTGACCGCGCTGAACCGCCAGACCGGCGAACTGCGCGACTTCAGCCTGGAGGAGTGCAACTTCGCCTACCGCGACAGTCTGTTCAAGCAGCAGCCGGGACGTTGGCTGATCCTGCGGGTGCGCTTCAAGCTTGATCGTGTCGCGCATCTGCATTTGGAATACGGCCCGGTGCGCCAGCGCCTGGCTGAGCAGGGCATTGAGCAACCAACGCCGAGCGACGTCAGCCGCGCAATCTGCAGTATCCGCAGCGAAAAACTGCCGGACCCGGCGGTGCTCGGCAATGCCGGCAGTTTCTTCAAGAATCCACTGGTGTCGGCCGCACTGGTCGAGCAGATCAAGGCGCAGCACCCGGATCTGGTGGCCTATGCGCAAGCGGACGGGCAGATGAAACTGGCCGCCGGCTGGTTGATCGAGCGCGCTGGCTGGAAAGGTTTCCGCGAGGCCGATGCCGGCGTGCATAAATTGCAGGCGCTGGTGCTGGTCAACTACGGCACCGCGACCGGTCTGCAATTGCTGGAGCTGGCGCAACGCATCCAGAAAGATATTGCCGAACGTTTCAATGTCGAGCTGGAAATGGAGCCGAACCGCTATTGAGGCTACGCTTCAGGTCGGTATCCAAAGCCCTGCACTGAACAAAAAGTGCAGGGCTTTTTTGTTAACGGTGGGTAAACTTAGCCAGCTAACGATAACCGTCATTTGCTCCACCAAAGGCCCGGTGCAGACGTTCGCGTCGGCACAAGAGAGCCTGTGCCAACCACATATCAGTCAGCGATGACCCTGTGGCGAGGGAGCTTGCTCCCGCTGGGGCGCGTAGCGGCCCCGCTTTCAAGAAGGGCCTGCTCCGCAGTCCAGTGGGAGCAAGCTCCCTCGCCACAGGTTCAGTGTTCGGCTTCACTGATGTGTATTGGCCCATTAGCCTGAGTCGATCTGCGTGAATCACCGCCAGTTCTGCTCGACCCCATAACCACCAAGAATAGGCGGGCGTGCCCATGATTACCCTGAAACTCAATGGCCAGGACCATCAACTGGATGTCAGCGAAGACATGCCGCTGTTGTGGGCTATTCGTGATGTCGCCGGTTACAACGGCACCAAATTCGGCTGCGGCATGGGCCTGTGCGGCGCCTGCACCATTCACATCGACGGCTTGCCGGCGCGCAGTTGCATTACGCCGATCGGCTCGGTGGTCGGGCAAAGCGTCACCACCATCGACAATCTGCACGCCGATCCGGTTGGACAAGTCGTTCAGCAAGCCTGGCTCGACAGCGCCGTGGCGCAGTGCGGTTTCTGTCAGGGCGGGCAGATCATGTCTGCCACCGCATTGCTCAAGACCAACCCTAATCCGAGCGACGAGCAGATCGAAGAGGCAATGGTCGGCAACATTTGCCGGTGCGGCACGTATAACCGGATCAAGACCGCGATCCGTCAGGCTTCAACTCACCTGAAGGAGGCCAAGGCATGAGCCGCTTGCCGAATGATTTCGCCCTGAGCAATCTCAGCCGCCGCGGTTTTCTCAAAGGCGTCGGCGCCACGGGCGCATTGGTGCTGGCCGCGAGCTGGGGCTGGCAGGATGCATTTGCTGAAGACGCGCCGAAGAAGTTTGGCGCTGATGGCATGCCCAACGGCTGGATCGACGATCCCAAGGTTTACGTGAGCATTGCCGCAGACGGCACGGTCACCGTGGTCTGCAACCGCTCGGAAATGGGCCAGGGTGTGCGCACCAGCCTGACCATGGTGGTCGCCGATGAACTGGACGCCGATTGGGCCAAGGTCAAAGTGCAGCAGGCGCCGGGCGATGAAGTGCGGTTCGGCAACCAGGACACTGACGGTTCACGCAGCATGCGTCACTGGTATGAACCGATGCGCCGTTGCGGCGCGGCGGCCCGGACCATGCTGGAACAAGCCGCCGCTGCGCAGTGGCAGGTGCCGGTGGGCGAGTGCCATGCGCAGTTGCACAAAGTGCTGCACACACCGTCCGGCCGCGAGCTGGGTTACGGCGAACTTGCCGCTGCAGCCAGTGCGCTGGCGGTGCCGGCCCGTGACAGCTTGCGCCTCAAGCAGCCGTCGGAGTTTCGCTACATCGGCAAGGAAGGCACCAAAGCCATCGACGGTGCCGACATCGTCAACGGGCGCGCGGTGTATGGCGCCGACGTGCATTTCGACGGCATGCTCTACGCGACCATCGCCCGTCCGGCGGTGTACGGCGGCAAGGTCAAGTCGCTGGATGACAGCGCCGCGCTGAAGGTTCCGGGTGTGCTGAAGGTCATGCAGATCGAAAGCCGTCCGCTGCCGTCGGAATTCCAGCCGCTGGGCGGCGTTGCGGTGATTGCCAGCAATACCTGGGCGGCGATCAAGGGGCGCGAGGCGCTGAAGATCCAATGGGACGACGGCCCCAACGCCAGTTACGACTCGATCGCTTACCGCAAAGCGCTGGAAGCGGCGTCGCGCAAACCCGGCAAAGTGGTACGCAATACCGGTGATATCGACAAGGCACTGAGCGGCGCTGCCAGTAGCCTCGAAGCCTCCTACTATTTGCCGCATCTGGCGCAGGCACCGATGGAGCCGATGGTCGCCATCGCTCGCTACGACAAAGGTGTGTGTGAAGCATGGGCGCCGAGCCAGGCGCCGCAGGTGACTCGCGAGCGCATCGCCGAGCGCCTGGGGCTGCCGTTCGACAATGTCACCTTCAACGTCACGCTGCTCGGTGGTGGTTTCGGACGTAAATCCAAGCCGGATTTCGTCGTCGAAGCGGCGATCCTTGCCAAGGAGTTCCCCGGTAAAGCCGTGCGAGTGCAATGGACCCGCGAAGATGACATCCATAACTCGTATTTCCACACAGTGTCCGCCGAGTATTTGAAGGCGGCTGTCGGCAAGGACGGCATGCCGTCCGGCTGGCTGCACCGTACCGTGGCACCAAGCATTACCGCGCTGTTTGCGCCGGGCATGAACCATGAAGCGGCGTTCGAGCTGGGCATGGGCTTTACCAACATGGCCTACTCGATTCCCAACGTGCGTCTGGAAAACCCCGAAGCCACGGTGCATACCCGCGTCGGCTGGTATCGCTCGGTGTCGAACATTCCTCACGGGTTTGCGATTCAGAGTTTTGTCGATGAGCTGGCGCACAAGGCCGGCGTCGATCCGCTCAAATATCAGATCAAGTTGCTCGGCCCGGATCGGCAGATCGATCCACGCACCCTGAGCGAGGAGTGGAACTACGGCGAATCCCCCGAGCGCTACCCGATCGACACCGGACGCATGCGCACGGTACTGGAAACTGCGGCCAAGGCTGCCGGTTGGGGACGTCAGTTGCCCAAGGGCCGTGGTCTGGGTCTGGCGGTGCATTACAGCTTCGTCACTTATGTGGCGGCGGTGATCGAAGTCGAGGTCAAGGACGACGGTACGCTGATCGTGCACAAGGCTGACATCGCCGTCGATTGCGGCCCGCAGATCAACCCGGAACGCATCCGCTCGCAGTTCGAAGGCGCCTGTGTGATGGGCCTGGGCAACGCGGTGCTGGGTGAAATCAGCTTCAAGGACGGCAAGGTCCAGCAGGACAACTTCCACATGTACGAAGTGGCGCGCATGTCGCTGGCGCCGAAGGCAATCGCGGTGCATTTGGTGACGCCGCCGGGCGACGTGCCGTTGGGTGGTGTCGGTGAACCCGGCGTGCCACCGATTGCGCCGGCGCTGTGTAACGCCATCTTCGCTGCCACCGGCCAGCGCATCCGCAACCTGCCGGTGCGTTATCAGTTGCAGGGTTGGCAGAAGGCGCAAGCGTGATGGACGGCGCCGATCTCAACGTTCTGCGCAGCGTGCTCGAATGGCGCCGCGCCGGGCAGCGGGTGGTGCTGTTCAGCGTGGTGCAGACCTGGGGCACCGCGCCCCGTGCACCCGGCGCGATGCTCGCGTTGCGCGAGGACGGCGTGGTGATTGGCTCGGTGTCGGGCGGTTGTGTCGAGGATGACTTGATCGCCCGTCTGCACGACGGGCGCATCGCCAGCGACGGACCACCGGTGCAGCTGATTACCTATGGCGTCACCCGCGAGGAGGCTGCGCGCTTCGGCTTGCCCTGTGGCGGTACGCTGCGCCTGACCGAGGAGCGGGTCGCTGATCCGGCGTGGGTCGCCGAATTGCTCGCGCGGTGTGAGGCGCATGAAATTGTCGCCCGTGAGCTGAACATCGAAACCGGCGAAGTGGTGCTATCAGCGGCGAGCAAATCCGATGTGCTGGCATTCGACGGCAAGACCCTGCGCGCCATTTATGGCCCGCGCTGGCGTCTGCTGTTGATCGGTGCCGGGCAGCTGTCGCGCTACGTGGCGGACATGGCCCGGCTGCTGGATTTCGAAGTGCTGATTTGCGATCCGCGTACCGAGTTCGTCTATGGCTGGGAAGAGCACCACGGACGGTTCGTCCCGGGTATGCCGGATGACGCGGTGTTGAGCATTCAGACGGACGAACGCACAGCCATCGTCGCGCTGACTCACGATCCCCGTCTGGATGATATGGCGTTGCTTACGGCGCTCGATTCGCCGGCCTTCTATGTCGGTGCACTCGGCTCTCGGGTCAACAGTCAGAAACGCCGGGACAATCTGGCTCAGCTAGGCTTGTCAGAATCAGCCATTGCGCGATTGCATGGGCCGATCGGTCTGCACATCGGCAGCCATTCACCGGCGGAGATTGCCCTGTCGTTGTTGGCGGAGATTGTGGCGATCAAGAATGGTGTCGAGTTGAAACAGAAGAAAGCCGTGGAGGGCGCATGAGTCGATCCATCGCAGTGATCGTATTGGCGGCGGGCGAGGGCAGTCGCTTTCGCCAGGTTGCCGGTGCCGACAAGGACAAGTTGCTGGCCGATTGCACCGGGCGTGATGGCGCGGTGCGCTCGGTGATCGAGCAAGTGTTGCTGAATCTGCCGGCCAACCTCGACAAGCGGGTGCTGGTGACCACTGAAGCACGGCCGCAGGCGATGCGCATGGCTCAGGCTTATAGCTGTGACGTGGTCTCGATTGAATCGAGCGGGATGGGTGACAGCATTGCGGCGGGCGTTGCCGCCTGCCCCGAGGCGGATGGCTGGCTGATCGTGTTGGGGGACATGCCGTTTATTTTGCCGTCGAGCATTGAGCGGGTGGTGGCGGCAATGACCGATGACGCGGTTAGTGTGCCGGTGCAGGAGGGCGAATTTGGCCATCCGGTGGGGTTTGGGCGTTCGTTCGGGCCGGGCTTGCAGGCCTTGAGTGGTGATCGCGGCGCCAGGCCTTTGTTCAAGCAGGGCAGGGTGATTGAGGTAGCGGTGGATGATCCCGGGGTGTTGTGGGATATCGATGTGCCAGAAGCGTTGGTGTTCAAATAAAGCCAGATCAAAAGATCGCAGCCTTCGGCAGCTCCTACAGGAGACCTATGTAGGAGCTGCCGAAGGCTGCGATCTTTTGATCTTCTAAATGAAATAAAAAAGCCCCGCCAGGTTTTCACCCGGCGGGGCTTTTTATTGGCTTTCGGAATCAGACGAGCGGTTTAGGCTCGTGTTCTTTTTCCTCGGCCGCTTGGTGATGCTCGACCGCGTCCTGAACGGAGCGTGGTGCTTCGGCGATGACCGATTCAACCACGGCTTCTTCAGTCACGGCAGCAACCTCGACCACTTCAGTAGCCGGAGCAGCAGCGGCAGCCAGTTCGGCTTCCTTCTGCAGGCGCTCGGCTTCACGCTTGCGGCGACGCACTTCACGTGGGTCGTTTGGCGCACGGCCGTTTGGCGTCAGGGCGCTGACCGGAGTGGCTTCAACCACTGGAGCAGGCTCTTCGGCCACCACAGGTGCTTCGACCGGTGCTTCAACGACTGGCGCTGGAGCCGGTGCAGCGGCTTCAACCACTGGCGCGGCAGCCTTGGCTTCTTCAACCACTGGGGCTTCAACGACTGGCGCTGGCGTTGAAGCGACGGCAGGCTCGGCAACCCAGTTGAACGCGGTCTGTTCTTCGCGAACTTCACGCACGGTTTCGGTCACGGTTTCAGCGACGGTTTCAGCAACCGGCTCTGCGGTCACGACTGGCGCTTCAACTGCCGGAGCAGGTTCGGCAGCGACGTCAGCTTGATGCTGAGCTTCGCGAACCGGCGCGACTTCGACTTCCGGAGCAGCAATCACTTCCACCGGGGTGGTGGCCTCAACAACCGGCGCTTCCACTGGAGCGGTTTCCTGAACTGCGGCGGTAGCACGTTCGGCTTGCTCGTGAGCCTGTGCTTCGGCCGGAGCGCTGATCACGCTGCTGGCAACAGCGGCGGTCACGGCCAGGCCGGCAGCCAGATCGGCAGCGCTTGGAGCAGCGGCGTTTTCGCCGGACTCGGATTCTTCCGAACCTTCGATCACGTTGCCGTTGGCATCACGCTGACGCTCGCGACGGTTGCTGCGACGGCGCTGACCACGGGAGCGACGACGTGGACGATCGCCTTCGGCGTTGTCCTGACCGTCTTCCGGCAGTTGCTCTTCGTTAGTGTTCACTTCTTCTTCAGCGACGGCAGCAGCGGCCTGCTCGGCGCGCGGTTGACGCTCTTCACGCGGCGGACGCGGTGCGCGTTCTTCGCGTGGCTGACGGGCCGGACGCTCTTCTGCGACCACGGCGGCAGTGGCTGCCGCTACGGGTGCAGCCGGAGCGGCGTCCAGAGGCTCGCGCAGTTCACGCACACGCTCTTCACGCTCGCCACGTGGCTTGCGGTCTTCACGTGGAGCACGTGGCGCACGTTCTTCACGCGGAGCGCGTGGAGCACGTTCTTCGCGAGCGGCTGGCGCCTCGGTACGGGCTTCACGTGGCTCGCGGACTTCACGGGCTTCACGTGGCTGACGCTCTTCACGCGGCTCGCGTGGGGCGCGTTCTTCACGCGGTGCACGTTCTTCGCGCGGCTTGCGCTCTTCATCGCGGCGACCGTTACGGTTGCGGCTCTGCTGACGACCGTTGCGACGCTCTTCGTTGCGGGCCGGACGCTCGGTGGCCGGTTTTTCAACGACGACCGGAGCGGCTGGCTCTTCTTTGGTAGCGAACAGGCTGACCAGCGACTTCACCAGGCCCTTGAACAGGCTTGGCTCTGGCGCGGCAACCGGAGCCGGCGCGGGGGCTGGTGCGGCGACTTCGGTTGGCACTGGTGCGTTGGCGCGGGCCGGAGCTGTCTTGACCGCAGCTTCCTGGCGAACCAGGGTGCGGGTCGCAGCGGCTGGCTGGACTTCTTCGACTTCGGCAGCGGCAGCAGCGATTTCGTAGCTGGACTGGTTGGTCGCGGCTTCCGGGCTGTCGTCACGCAGACGCTGAACTTCGAAGTGCGGGGTTTCCAGGTGGTCGTTCGGCAGAATGACGATACGGGCACGGGTGCGCAGTTCGATCTTGGTGATCGAGTTGCGTTTTTCGTTGAGCAGGAACGCGGCAACCGGGATCGGCACCTGAGCGCGCACTTCGGCAGTGCGGTCTTTCAGGGCTTCTTCTTCGATCAGGCGCAGGATTGCCAGCGACAGCGATTCGACGTCACGGATGATGCCGGTGCCGTTGCAGCGTGGGCAGACGATGCCGCTGCTTTCGCCAAGCGATGGACGCAGGCGCTGACGGGACATTTCCAGCAGGCCGAAGCGCGAAATGCGGCCGATCTGCACGCGAGCGCGGTCGGCTTCCAGGCATTCGCGGACTTTCTCTTCCACGGCGCGCTGGTTCTTGGCTGGGGTCATGTCGATGAAGTCGATGACGATCAGGCCGCCGATGTCGCGCAGGCGCAACTGACGGGCGATTTCTTCGGCGGCTTCAAGGTTGGTCTGCAGCGCGGTTTCTTCGATGTCGCTGCCTTTGGTGGCGCGCGCCGAGTTGATGTCGATGGACACCAGGGCTTCGGTCGGATCGATGACGATGGAACCGCCGGAAGGCAGTTCGACGACGCGCTGGAAAGCGGTCTCGATCTGGCTTTCGATCTGGAAACGGTTGAACAGCGGCACGCTGTCTTCGTACAGCTTGATCTTGCTGGCGTACTGCGGCATCACCTGGCGGATGAAGGTCAGGGCTTCGTCCTGGGCTTCAACGCTGTCGATCAGCACTTCGCCGATGTCCTGGCGCAGGTAATCGCGGATGGCGCGGATGATCACGTTGCTTTCCTGGTAGATCAGGAATGGCGCGGAGCGATCCAGCGAGGCTTCTTTGATGGCGGTCCACAGTTGCAGCAGGTAATCGAGGTCCCACTGCATTTCTTCGCTGCTGCGGCCCAGGCCGGCAGTGCGCACGATCAGACCCATGTCGGCTGGAGCAACCAGACCGTTCAGCGCTTCACGCAGTTCGTTGCGTTCTTCGCCTTCGATGCGACGGGAGATACCGCCGGCACGCGGGTTGTTCGGCATCAGCACGAGGTAACGACCGGCCAGGCTGATGAACGTGGTCAGGGCGGCGCCCTTGTTGCCACGTTCTTCTTTTTCGACCTGAACGATGACTTCCTGGCCTTCGCTCAGGACGTCCTTGATGTTGACGCGGCCTTCAGGGGCTTTCTTGAAGTATTCGCGGGAGATTTCTTTGAGGGGCAGGAAGCCGTGGCGCTCGGAGCCGAAATCGACAAAGGCAGCCTCAAGGCTTGGTTCGATGCGAGTGATACGGCCTTTGTAGATGTTGGCCTTCTTCTGCTCGCGTGCACCGGATTCGATGTCCAGGTCGTAGAGGCGTTGGCCATCTACCAGTGCAACACGCAACTCTTCGGGTTGAGTTGCGTTAATCAGCATTCTTTTCATGTAGTACCGTCGGTTTCCGGGCTGCCGGAAACGGCGTTCGGCACACACGACTTCTCACGGTCGGTGTCAGGTGCGTCGGGAGTGGTTGGCCATTCCCGTGTCCAGCGATGTCAGGCCAATTGGGCCGATATCGCGACGTACGCGTCCTGCTTGCTGTGGCTACTTAAGCACTCAGTCAGGAGGAGGAATCAACCAGCGGCTGTGGACGAGATGAAGCGTCTTGATAAAGCCTATTGCTACACAGTCCGGCGGTTGTGCATCTCCACCCTACACGTATCCCTGATAATTCGGGTGCTGCCGCGCGCAGAATCCGCAGCGGGTTGGCATTTACCGTGAGCTCCGAAAGGGGAGGTCACGCATCATGGCTAATTCAGGCGATGTTTCCGAAGCCTTCGCTCGGGGTCATCTGCAGCTGACTGCACTTTGTGAACTGGCCTTGAATGTGTGCCTGTCAGGCGAGTGAAAACTCTGCTCGACGGTGTAATTCAGGCCTCATGTCACCTGCGCTTGTTACAACTGCAAACTCCACCGTTACGTAGCGAAAGCCCCGTAGGACGGCCTCGCGTCCTGGTGAATTGCGTTGGTCAGGGCCGGTTTTTGACCGTGGTTCCGCTGTCCAGGCCGCTTTTGGCGGCGTTCGCGACTATAGCAGCAATGATTAAGTGCTTCAATTCCATAAAAATTGTTATCATCCGCGGCATGACAACTACTGCCCCTTCGACTCCAGGCGTTCAACTGCTTGAAGTCTCGCCGGAGTATGCCGGCCAACGAATCGACAATTTCCTCCTTGCCCGGCTCAAAGGCGTGCCCAAGACCTTGATTTACCGCATTTTGCGTAAAGGCGAAGTGCGCGTGAACAAGGGGCGGATCAAGCCCGAATACAAGCTGCAGGCCGGCGATATCGTGCGCGTGCCGCCGGTTCGTGTGCCTGAGCGCGACGAACCGGTGCCATTGGCTCAAGGCCTGTTGCAGCGTCTGGAAGCCTCGATTGTCTACGAAGACAAAGCCCTGATCGTGATCAACAAGCCCGCCGGCATTGCGGTTCACGGCGGCAGCGGCTTGAATTACGGGGTGATCGAAGCCTTTCGTCAGTTGCGTCCCGATGCCAAGGAGCTGGAGCTGGTTCATCGTCTCGACCGTGACACTTCCGGCCTGCTGATGATCGCCAAGAAGCGCAGCATGTTGCGGCACTTGCACGCCGCCTTGCGTGGCGATGGTGTCGACAAGCGCTACATGGCACTGGTGCGTGGCAATTGGGCGACTTCGATCAAGCAAGTCCGCGCGGCACTGGGTAAAAGCAACCTGCGCTCCGGGGAGCGCATGGTCGAGGTCGACGAGGAGGAGGGCAAGGAGTCGGTGACCGTGTTCAAGGTCCTGCGCCGCTTTGGCGACTTTGCCACCCTGATCGAAGCCAAGCCGATCACCGGGCGCACCCACCAGATTCGCGTCCACACGTTGCACGCCGGGCATTGCATTGCCGGCGACACCAAGTACGGCGATGACGGTTTCAGCAAGGAAATCCGTGATCTGGGCGGCAAGCGCCTGTTTCTGCACGCCTACATGCTGACCGTGCCACTGCCCGATGGCGGTGAACTCAAGCTGCAAGCCCCAGTGGATGAAATGTGGGCCAAGACCGTGGAGCGGTTGAGTGCGCCCATCTGATTACAAACTGCTGATTTTCGATTGGGACGGCACCCTCGCCGATTCCATTGGTCGGATTGTCGAGGCGATGCATTCGGCGTCCACTCGTTCCGGTTTCGAGTTGCGCGATGATTTTGCCGTCAAGGGCATCATCGGTCTGGGCTTGCCCGAGGCAATCCGTACCTTGTACCCGGACATCAGCGATGCCGAAATGACCCTGTTTCGCGAGTACTACGCCGATCATTACATCGAGGCAGAAGCCGTGCCTTCGCCGCTGTTCGAGGGTGTGGTCGAGTCGATGGCGTCGTTTCGCGAGCAGGGCTATCACCTGGCGGTCGCGACCGGCAAGAATCGTCGCGGACTGGACCGGGTGCTCAAGGCTAATGGTTGGGAAGATTATTTCGATATCACCCGCGCCGCCGACGAGACCGCGAGCAAGCCGCATCCGTTGATGTTGGAGCAGATTCTCGCGCATTGCGGCGTGCGGCCCGAGCAGGCGCTGATGGTCGGGGATTCGTCCTTCGATCTGCTGATGGCACGCAATGCGGGTATGGCGTCGGTGGCGGTCAGCTACGGCGCGCAGTCGATCGAGTCGCTGCAGCAGTTCGAACCGCGCCTGTCGATCGACCGTTTTAGTGAATTGCACGCCTGGCTGGGGCAGCAGGCTTAATACGTTTTTGCTGGGGTACAGCGTATGACCGACGAATGGAAAGCACCGGCCAAGGCAAGTGCCGACGACGGTGACGAGAAAAGCTGGAAGCTGCTGGAAAAGACTTTGCTGGCCAGTGTGCAGGAGCAGCGTCGCTCACGGCGTTGGGGGATCTTCTTCAAGCTGCTGACGTTTGTTTATCTGTTTGTTGCGCTGATCCTGTTCACGCCGCTGATGGACATGGAGAAGAGCGCCACCCGTGGTCCGAACTACACCGCGCTCATCGACGTCACCGGCATGATTGCCGACAAGGAGCCTGCCAGTGCCGATAACATCGTCGGCAGCTTGCGTGCCGCCTTCGAAGACAAGAAGGTCAAGGGTGTCATTCTGCGGATCAACAGTCCTGGCGGCAGCCCGGTGCAGTCGGGTTATGTGTATGACGAGATCAAGCGTTTGCGCGGCCTGCATCCGGATACCAAGGTGTACGCGGTGATTTCCGATCTCGGTGCGTCAGGTGCCTATTACATCGCCAGTGCGGCGGATCAGATCTATGCCGACAAGGCCAGTCTGGTCGGCTCCATCGGTGTAACGGCGGCCGGTTACGGTTTTGTCGGCACCATGGACAAGCTGGGCGTCGAGCGTCGCACCTATACGTCAGGTGAGCACAAGTCGTTCCTGGATCCGTTCCAGCCGCAGAAGCCTGATGAGACGGCTTTCTGGCAGACCGTGCTCGACACCACGCATAAGCAGTTCATCAATAGTGTCAAACAGGGGCGTGGCGATCGACTGAAGGACAAGGAGCATCCGGAGCTGTTCTCCGGGCTGGTCTGGTCTGGCGAGCAGGCGCTGCCGCTGGGCCTGATCGATGGTTTGGGGAATGCCAGTTCGGTGGCGCGGGACGTGATTGGCGAGAAAGAGCTGGTGGACTTCACGGTTCAGGAATCGCCATTCGACCGCTTCTCGAAAAAGCTCGGTGCCAGTGTCGCTGAGCAGTTGGCGATGTGGATGGGGTTCCACGGGCCTTCGTTGCGCTGATTCGTTGTAAAGATCAAAAGATCGCAGCCTGCTGCAGCTCCTACAGAGATCAATGTAGGGGCTGCCGCAGGCTGCGATCTTTTGCTTTAAGGGATTTGCACGCCTTCGGCCAGCAGCATGTCGATCAGGCGAATCAGTGGCAGGCCGATCAGGCTGGTGGCGTCAGATCCTTCGGTGGACTGAAACAGGCTCACGCCCAGGCCCTCGGCCTTGAAGCTGCCGGCGCAGTCGTAGGGCTGCTCGAGGCGCAGGTAGCGCTCGATGCGCGCCTCGTCGAGCTGGCGCATGTGTACGGTAAATGGCACGCAGTCGACCTGGCAGTGGCCGGTCTGGCTGTTGAGCAGGGCCAGGCCGGTGAGGAAGGTCACGCTGGCGCCGCTGGCGGCCAGCAGTTGCTCGCGAGCCCTGTCGAAGGTGTGTGGCTTGCCGATGATCCGTTCGCCGAGCACTGCGACCTGGTCTGAGCCGATAATCAGATGAGCGGGGTAGCTGGCGGCCAGTGCGCGGGCTTTCTGTTCGGCGAGGCGCTTGACCAGTTCGATGGCGGATTCGCCCGGCTGGTGGCTTTCGTCGATATCCGGCGAGCTGCAGACGAACGGCAGGTGCAGGCGGGCGAGCAATTCACGGCGATAAGTCGAGCTCGAAGCAAGTAATAAAGGCAGCATTGACGTCTCCTGAGGCAGGCGCGAATTCTAGCGGAGGCACGCAAGTGACGGACAGGGCACAATTTCCTTTGACATGGGTGGGGGCATCCCTATAATGCTGCGCCTATGTTGAATGACCCGATTCCACCTCACGTTGACCCGCGCAAATTGGCTGACCGTGGCACCACCCTTCAAGGTGAACTGCTGCTGGCCGATTTGAAGAGACTCTGCGACCCGCTTTCCGACGATGTCGGTACGGTGCAGGCCAAATTCGTTTTTGAGCGAGATGAACGTAAATCTGTGGTGATCCACAGCTTTATCGACACCGAAGTCAAAATGGTTTGCCAGCGTTGTCTTGAGCTGGTCACCCTGCCGATCCACAGCGAATGCAGTTACGCTGTTGTGAAGGAGGGTGCGAATACCCAGTCGTTACCGAAAGGTTATGACGTGCTGGAACTGGGCGAAGATCCATTGGATCTGCAGTCACTGATCGAGGAGGAGCTTCTGCTCGCCTTGCCCATTGTGCCTGCTCATCATCCGGAAGAATGCCAGCAGCCGGCGGGAGCAGATGAGCCCGAACCGAGCGAGGACGAGGTAACGCGGTCCAACCCGTTCAGTGTATTGGCGCAGTTAAAGCGTGACCCAAACGTTTAGGAGTTAATCAATTATGGCTGTTCAGCAGAACAAAAAATCCCGCTCTGCCCGTGACATGCGCCGTTCGCACGACGCTCTCGAGGCTAGCACCCTGTCTGTAGAAAAAACCACTGGTGAAGTTCACCTGCGTCACCACGTATCGCCAGAAGGCGTATACCGTGGCCGTAAAGTGATCGACAAGGGCGCTGACGAGTAATCACTTGTCCGCTCAAGTCATCGCGATTGACGCAATGGGCGGGGACTTCGGTCCCCGCAGCATTGTTCAGGCCAGCCTTGCTTGCCTTTCTGCTACGCCCTCGCTGCACCTGACCCTCGTCGGTCAACCCTCCCTTCTTGAAGAACTGATCAACGGCCAATCGGCTGCCGATCGCGCGCGCCTGACGATTGTCCCGGCGTCTGAAGTCATCACCATGGACGAAAAGCCGACCCAGGCCTTGCGTGGCAAGCCGGATTCGTCGATGCGTGTCGCCCTGGAGCTGGTGCGTGACGGCAAGGCCCAGGCCTGTGTCAGCGCCGGCAATACCGGGGCGTTGATGGCGCTGTCGCGTTTCGTGCTCAAGACCTTGCCGGGGATTGATCGGCCGGCGATGGTGGCGGCGATTCCGACGCAGAAGGGTTATTGCCAGTTGCTCGACCTGGGCGCCAACGTTGATTGCAGCGCCGAGCATCTGTTGCAGTTCGCGGTGATGGGCTCGGTGGCGGCGCAGACGCTGGGCATCGCCCGGCCGCGTGTCGCGTTGCTGAATATTGGCACCGAAGACATCAAGGGCAATCAGCAGGTCAAGTTGGCGGCGACTTTGTTGCAGGCGGCGCGCGGCATCCACTACATCGGTTTTGTCGAGGGCGATGGCCTGTATCGCGGCGAGGCGGATGTGGTGGTCTGTGACGGTTTTGTCGGCAATATCCTGCTCAAGTCCAGCGAAGGCCTGGCGACGATGATCGCTGCGCGTATCGAGGCCTTGTTCAAGCAAAGCTTCGCTTCCCGCGTGGTGGGTGCATTGGCCCTGCCATTGATGAAGCGTCTGCAGGCGGATCTGGCGCCTGCGCGACATAACGGCGCAAGTTTTCTCGGCTTGCAGGGCATCGTGGTGAAAAGTCACGGTTCGGCCGGGGTTCAGGGCTTTCAGAGCGCGATTCAGCGCGCGCTGATCGAGATTCAGGAGAACCTCCCCGAGCGCCTCCACGGTCGTCTGGAGGATCTGTTGTCTTAGGCGTTTTCGTCGGACAATGCTTAAATGTGACCGCCCGGTTCAAAGGGCCATCCAACTGTCAGTTTCTTGCGTCCCCCGGTGGGGCGTCACTTTCCGACGACAAGATCATTAGGGGCTTGTTACATGTCTGCTTCCCTCGCATTCGTCTTTCCAGGACAGGGTTCGCAGTCCCTCGGCATGCTGGCCGAGCTGGGCGCGGAACATCCGCTGATCCTCGAAACTTTCAAAGAAGCCTCTGAGGCTCTGGGCTATGACCTGTGGGCATTGACCCAGCAGGGCCCGGAAGAGCTGCTCAATCAAACCGATAAAACCCAACCGGCCATTCTGACCGCCTCGATCGCCCTGTGGCGTCTGTGGCTGGTTGAAGGTGGCGCGCGTCCGGCATTCGTTGCCGGTCACAGCCTGGGTGAATACAGCGCGCTGGTTGCTGCTGGCAGCCTGAGCCTGGCTGATGCGGTGAAACTCGTTGAGCGCCGTGGCCAGCTGATGCAGGAAGCCGTTCCGGCCGGGCAGGGTGGCATGGCTGCGATTCTCGGTCTGGAAGACGCTGATGTGCTGGCCGCCTGTGCCGAAGCGGCGCAAGGCGAAGTGGTCAGCGCGGTGAACTTCAACTCGCCGGGCCAGGTGGTGATTGCCGGTGCCAAGGCTGCCGTCGAGCGTGCCATTGAAGGTTGCAAGGCCCGTGGTGCGAAACGTGCCATGCCGTTGCCGGTGAGCGTGCCGTCGCACTGCGAGCTGATGCGTCCGGCAGCCGAGCGCTTTGCCGAATCCATCGCTGCCATCGACTGGCAGGCACCGCAGATCCCGGTCGTACAGAACGTCAGCGCGCAAGTGCCGGCCGATCTGGAAACCCTCAAGCGTGATCTGCTCGAACAACTGTACAAGCCCGTTCGCTGGGTTGAATCGGTCCAGACCCTGGCCGCCAAAGGCGCCACCAGTCTGGTCGAATGCGGTCCGGGCAAAGTCCTGGCCGGTCTGAACAAACGTTGCGCCGAAGGCGTTTCGACTTCCAACCTCAATACCCCAGACGCTTTCGCTGCCGCCCGTGCAGCGCTGGCCTGAATCAGGAGAAACTTGCATGAGTCTGCAAGGTAAAGTTGCACTGGTCACCGGTGCAAGCCGCGGTATCGGCCAGGCCATCGCACTGGAACTGGGTCGTCAGGGCGCCATCGTTGTTGGCACCGCGACCTCCGCCAAAGGCGCCGAGGCCATTGCTGCCACCCTGAAAGAGCACGGTATCCAGGGCACGGGTCTGGAACTGAACGTCACCAGCGACGAATCGGTCAGCGCGGTGCTGGCGAGCATTCAGGAGCAGTTCGGTGCGCCGGCCATTCTGGTCAATAATGCTGGCATCACCCGCGATAATCTGATGATGCGCATGAAAGACGATGAATGGTACGACGTGATCGATACCAATCTGAACAGTCTGTATCGCCTGTCCAAGGGCGTTTTGCGTGGCATGACCAAAGCGCGCTGGGGCCGAATTATCAGTATTGGCTCGGTGGTGGGTGCCATGGGCAACGCAGGCCAAGTAAACTATGCAGCCGCCAAGGCCGGTCTGGAAGGTTTCAGCCGTGCGATGGCGCGTGAAGTCGGTTCGCGTTCGATTACGGTCAACTCGGTAACCCCAGGGTTCATCGACACCGATATGACCCGCGAACTGCCGGAAGCACAGCGTGAAGCCTTGCAGACGCAGATTCCGCTGGGCCGTCTGGGGCAAGCTCAAGAGATCGCCTCGGTGGTCGCTTTTCTTGCATCCGACGGTGCGGCATACGTCACTGGGGCTACAATCCCGGTGAACGGTGGGATGTACATGTAAGTAAAATGTGACGGATTGCTTCAAAAAAATGTCATACGAGCTGTCTAAAATCCGTTATAAAGCTGCAATCTATTTATAGGCAGAGGGCCGCAGGGTTTGAGGAGTGAAGCTTTCAGTTGAAAAGCTGAAAAGCCTTTCTATACACTTACCCACTGGCCAGCTGCCTGAATTTGTCCATTAGGAGTGAAAACAAGGTATGAGCACCATCGAAGAGCGCGTCAAGAAAATCGTTGCCGAGCAACTGGGTGTTAAAGAAGAAGAAGTGGTCAACACTGCTTCCTTCGTTGAAGACCTGGGTGCCGACTCCCTTGACACCGTTGAGCTGGTGATGGCTCTGGAAGAGGAATTCGAGACCGAAATCCCTGACGAAGAAGCTGAGAAGATCACTACTGTACAAGCTGCAATCGACTACGTTACTAGCCACCAGGCGTAATAGTTTGTAATCGTTGTCTGCTGTCATGGAAAAACCGCACTGCCATCATGGCGTGCGGTTTTTTCTTTAGGCCTGATGCAAAGTCGTCATTTGAAAAAGGAGAGTGCTGTGTCGCGTAGACGCGTCGTAGTCACCGGTATGGGTATGTTGTCGCCACTGGGCACGGATGTGCCAAGCAGCTGGCAGGGCATTCTGGCTGGCCGCAGTGGCATTGGTCTGATCGAACACACCGACCTTTCTGCCTATTCCACCCGTTTTGGCGGCTCGGTAAAGGGCTTCAATGTCGAGGAATACCTGTCGGTCAAGGAAGCACGCAAGCTCGACCTGTTCATTCAGTACGGTCTGGCCGCGGGTTTTCAGGCTGTTCGCAATGCTGGTCTGGAAGTCACCGACGCCAACCGTGAACGCATTGGCGTGGCCATGGGTTCGGGCATCGGCGGTCTGACCAATATCGAAGAAACCAGCCGTACCCTGCATGAGACGGGCCCGCGCCGAATCTCGCCATTCTTCGTGCCAGGCTCGATCATCAATATGATTTCCGGTTTTCTGTCCATCCATCTGGGTGCACAGGGGCCGAACTACGCCATTTCCACTGCCTGTACCACCGGTACGCACTGCATTGGCATGGCGGCGCGCAACATCATGTACGACGAAGCCGACGTGATGATCGCCGGTGGTGCCGAGATGGCCGCATGCGGTCTGGGCATGGGCGGCTTCGGCGCGTCCCGTGCGCTGTCGACCCGCAACGACGAACCCACTCGCGCCAGTCGTCCATGGGACAAGGGCCGTGATGGCTTCGTGCTGTCCGACGGTGCCGGCGCGCTGGTGCTCGAAGAGCTCGAGCACGCCAAGGCTCGCGGCGCGACCATCTATGCCGAGCTGATCGGCTTCGGCACCAGTGGCGATGCGTTCCACATGACTTCGCCACCCGCTGATGGCGCTGGTGCAGCGCGCTGCATCACCAATGCTTTGCGCGATGCGAAAATCAACATCGACCAGGTGCAGTACATCAACGCCCACGGTACTTCGACCCCGGCCGGCGACCTTGCCGAAGCCAACGCGATCAAGACCGTGTTCGGTGATCACGCCTACAACCTGGCGGTCAGCTCCACCAAGTCCATGACCGGTCACCTGCTGGGTGCGGCGGGCGCGGTCGAGGCGATCTTCAGTGTGCTGGCAATCAACAGCCAGGTGGCCCCGCCAACCATCAACCTCGACGAGCCGGATGAAGGCTGCGATCTCGATTTCGTGCCGCACACGGCGCGCAACATGGACATCGATGTCGTCCTGTCCAACTCCTTCGGGTTTGGCGGCACCAACGGCACGTTGGCGTTCCGTCGGTTCGCCGGCTGATGGACAGTTGGGTCGACGGTCAGCCGGCTGACGCTCTGTCGCTGAAAGATCGCGGCCTGGCTTATGGCGATGGGCTGTTCGAGACCATCGCCGTGCACGGCGGCCAGCCGATATTGCTGGATCGTCACCTGACGCGGTTGGCCGAGGGCTGCTCGCGTCTGGCTATCGCTGCGGATATTGATCAGGTTCGCACGGAACTGCGGGCCTATGCCGCAGCAATGGGCGAGGGCGTGCTCAAGCTGATCCTCACCCGTGGTGATGGCTTGCGTGGCTACGCGCCCGATCCTGCGGCGCAGGGTCGGCGCATCCTGCAAGGCAACCCGCCTGCGGCTTATCCTGCGGTGCATGGCGAGCAGGGTGTGCGTCTGTTTCCCTGCGTCACGCGGCTGTCGAGCCAGCCGTTGCTGGCCGGGCTCAAGCATCTGAATCGTCTGGAGCAAGTGCTTGCCCGCGCCGAATGGCGCGACGGCGAACACGCCGAAGGCTTGATGCTTGATCAGGCCGGACGCGTCATCGAAGGCGTGTTCAGCAACCTGTTTCTGGTGCGCGACGGCGTACTGATCACCCCGGATCTGAAGCGCTGTGGCGTGGTCGGTGTGATGCGTGCCGAACTATTGTTTCAGGCCGAGTCATTGGCCATCCCCACCCAAATTACCGATGTAAGCCTCGAACAGCTGCAATGGGCTGACGAAGTCTTTATCTGCAACAGCGTTTATGGCGTCTGGCCGGTACGCGCCTACGCTGCACTGAGCTGGCCGGTTGGCCCGCTCACCCGTAAACTGCAAACCATTGCCCGCGCGCTACTGGATGCCTGATTCGTGAGACGTAAATTCTTGCTGCTGCTGGAAACCGGACTGGTTCTGGCAGGGCTGCTACTGGGCGCCAGCGCCTGGAAAATTCATTCGGCGCTGGAACAGCCTCTGAACATCACGCGGGAAGAACTGCTGGATGTGCCGAAAGGCTCGACACCGACCCGCACCTTTCTTGAACTCGAAACCGATGGGGTCATCAAGGACGCCTTCTGGTTGCGCATTTACTGGCGCTTCAATCTGGCCGGCACACCGATCCATACCGGCGAGTACCGCATGCTGCCAGGCATGACCGTCAACGGTCTGATCGACTTGTGGAAGCGTGGCGAAGTGGTGCAATACAGTCTGACGCTGGTCGAGGGCTGGAATTTCCACCAGGTCCGCGCCGCGCTGGCAAAAGATGAAAAGATCGAGCAAACCCTCAAGGGTTTGAGCGACAGCGAAGTGATGGAGAAAATCGGTCATCGTGGATTGTTCCCGGAAGGTCGGTTCTTCCCGGATACCTACCGTTTCGTGCGGGGCGTTTCCGATGTCGAATTGCTGAAGAAGGCCTTTGACCGGCTCGATGAAGTGTTGGCCAAGGAGTGGGAAAACCGCTCGGCCGATGCGCCGTACAGCGAGCCTTATCAGGCGCTGATCATGGCGTCGCTGGTAGAGAAGGAAACCGGTGTGCCGCAGGAGCGTGGGCAGATTGCCGGCGTGTTCGTGCGCCGCATGGCGCTGGGCATGCAGTTGCAGACCGACCCGACCGTGATCTATGGCCTGGGCGACCGCTACACCGGCAAATTGACCCGTGCTCATCTCAAGGAGCCGACGCCCTACAACACCTATGTGATTCCCGGGTTGCCGCCGACGCCGATTGCCATGGTCGGTCGCGAGGCGATTCACGCCGCGCTGAACCCCGTGGAAGGCAACAGTCTGTATTTTGTCGCCCGTGGTGATGGCAGTCACGTGTTCTCCGATGACCTGGACGCACACAATATTGCGGTGCGCGAATTCCAGCTCAAGCGCCGCGCCGATTACCGCTCCAGCCCGGCCCCGGCGAATGCGCCGGCGGCGTCCCCGGACACCGGCCCTGAGGCGCTACCGCAAGTTCCGCCTCAGGAACCTGCGCCAGCCCCTGCTGCCGAGCCTGAGACGGCGGCACCGCAAAACGCGCAATGACTTTGATTAAGGACTGCCTGTGACTGGCTTGTTTATTACCCTGGAAGGCCCGGAAGGCGCCGGCAAGAGCACCAACCGCGAGTACCTCGCCGAGCGTCTGCGCGTTGAAGGTATCGAAGTGGTGCTGACTCGCGAACCCGGCGGAACGCCACTGGCCGAACGGATTCGCGACGTGCTGCTGGCCCCGGCCGATGAGGTCATGAACCCCGACACCGAGTTGTTGCTGGTGTTCGCCGCGCGCGCCCAGCATCTGGCCGAAGTGATTCGTCCGGCACTGGCCCGTGGCGCGGTGGTGTTGTGTGATCGTTTCACTGATTCGACGTATGCCTATCAGGGCGGCGGTCGTGGTTTGTCAATGGAGCGTATTGCTGCGCTGGAGACGTTCGTTCAGGGCGACTTGCGTCCGGATCTGACACTGATTTTCGATCTGCCGGTGGAAATGGGCCTGGCTCGTGCCAGTGCCCGTGGCCGTCTGGATCGTTTCGAGCTGGAAGGCCGGGCGTTTTTCGAAGCCGTGCGCAATGCGTTTCTCAAGCGCGCTGAGGCTGATCCTGCGCGCTATGTGCGCATCGATGCCGGTCAGCCATTGGTCAAGGTTCAGCAATCGCTGGATACCTTGATTCCGAACTTGCTGGAGCTGATTCGTGGCTGAGGCCTATCCATGGCAGGACAGCCTCTGGCAGCAACTGGCCGGACGCAGTCAGCACGCTCACGCGTATTTGCTGCACGGCCCGGCCGGGATCGGCAAGCGCGCGCTGGCCGAACGTCTGATGGCCAGCCTGCTTTGTCAGCGTCCTACGCCGGAAGCGTGCGGCGAGTGCAAATCCTGCCTGCTGCTCAAGGCAGGCAGTCATCCGGACAATTACATCCTTGAGCCCGAGGAAGCCGACAAGGCGATCAAGGTCGATCAGGTCCGCGATCTGGTCAGTTTCGTGGTGCAGACCGCGCAACTGGGTGGGCGCAAGGTGGTGCTGATCGAACCGGTGGAGTCGATGAACATCAACGCCGCCAACGCCTTGCTAAAAAGCCTTGAAGAGCCTTCCGGCGATACCGTGCTGTTGCTGGTGAGCCACCAGCCGAGCCGTTTGCTGCCGACGATCAAGAGCCGCTGCGTGCAGCAGGCGTGTCCGCTGCCCGGTGAGGCCATGAGCCTGCAATGGCTGGCACAGGCGCTGCCGGAGTGTTCCGAAGAGGAGCGCATCGAATTGCTGACGCTGGCGGCAGGTTCGCCATTGGCGGCAGTCAGTCTGCAGTCCCAGGGCGTGCGTGAGCAGCGGGCGCAGGTGGTCGAAGGGGTGAAGAAGTTGCTCAAGCAGCAGCAATCGCCGACACAATTGGCCGAAGAATGGAAAAGCATTCCGATGCTGCGCCTGTTCGACTGGTTCTGCGACTGGTCGAGCCTGATCCTGCGCTATCAACTGACCCAGGATGAAGCCGGCCTCGGCCTGACCGATATGCGCAAAGTCGTGCAGTACCTGGCGCAGAAAAGCGCTCAGGGCAAAGTCCTCGATATTCAGGACTGGATTCTCGCCCAGCGGCAGAAAGTCCTGAGCAAAGCCAACCTCAACCCGGCACTGCTGCTGGAAGCGTTGTTGGTGCAATGGGCGGGTTTGCCTGGTCAAAGATAAGAATGTGTACCTAGACTCTGAACATCAGCAGTGGAGGTCAACATGAATGAAGCCATCAGCCCCGGGCCGCGCAACGGCATCCTATCCCTGACGATCAAGGACAAATCGGTGCTTTACGCCGCCTACATGCCGTTCATCAAGAACGGTGGCCTGTTCATCCCGACCAACAAGAGCTACAAGTTGGGCGACGAGGTGTTCATGCTGCTGAACCTGATGGACGAGGCGGAGAAGATCCCGGTGGCCGGCAAGGTCGCCTGGATTACCCCCAAAGGCGCTCAGGGCAACCGCGCAGCCGGCGTCGGCGTGCAATTCAACGAGGGCGACAACACCGCCCGCAGTCGCATCGAAACCCATCTGGCCGGAGCCCTGAAATCCGACCGTCCCACTCATACGATGTAAGTAGCCGTCTCTTTTATGCTCGTAGATTCCCATTGTCACCTTGATCGCCTCGACCTCGCCGCCCATGACGGCTCGCTGGATGCTGCACTTGATGCGGCCCGCCAGCGTGGGGTCGGGCATTTTCTGTGCATCGGCGTCAGTGCCGACAACGCCGCCGACGTCAAAGCCCTCGCCGAGCGCTATGACGACGTCGATTGCTCGGTCGGTGTGCACCCATTGGATGTGCAACCGGGCGCGGCGCCGGCGCTGGACTGGCTGCTGCATGAGCTCAATCACCCGAAAGTGGTGGCGATCGGTGAAACCGGTCTGGATTATCACTACGAGCCGGAAGCCGCCGAGCTGCAACAGGCATCCTTCCGCCTGCACCTGCAAGCTGCCCGGCAGACCGGTAAACCGGTGATCATCCACACCCGTGGCGCCCGTGCCGATACCCTCGAACTGCTGCGCGAAGCGGCGTTGCCCCAGGCCGGTGTGCTGCATTGCTTCACCGAAGACTGGGACATGGCCAAGGCTGCGCTGGACATGGGTTATTACATTTCCCTGTCGGGCATCGTCACCTTCCGCAACGCCGACGCTCTGCGCGATGTGGCGAGCAAGGTGCCGGCCGATCGCTTGCTGGTGGAGACCGACTCGCCGTATCTGGCGCCGATCCCGTATCGCGGCAAACCGAACCTGCCGCAGTACGTGCGCGAGGTGGCGGAGTTTCTGGCGATGCTGCGTGGGGAAGACTATGAGCGGTTTGCCGAGCAGACGACCGAGAACTTCAAGCGCCTGTTTCCGCTGGCCTCTGTCAAATCTGCCATGTAGGTCATCGGCAAATCGCAGGCAAAAAAAACCCGGGTTCTGGGGGGTGAATCCGGGTTAAGACCATTAGGAGTAAAACAAAGGCACGCGGTCCCTTGGTACCTTTACCGGCACGGCACTTGGGGGAGATGCCGCCCGACAGTTCAAGTATTGATCAGTCTGGCGTTCAGTCCAGTTGAGCGGTCGGGGTTTTTAAACAAATTTGGAATACGTGCGCTTCAGTTGAGTTCTCATTGCCGCCTCAGCGTTCGCAAAATGAACAAGAAACACAGATATGGTCGGATGATCCGTGCATTTTTGTGCAAGTTAGGCATAATACGCGGCTTCGAATTTTGACCCCTACAGACCTTTTCTTATGCACAAAGAACCTCGTAAGGTCCGTGAGTTTCGTCGCCGCGAGCAAGAAATTCTCGATACCGCGCTCAAGCTGTTCCTCGAACAAGGTGAAGACAGTGTCACCGTCGAGATGATTGCTGATGCCGTGGGTATCGGCAAAGGCACGATCTACAAGCACTTCAAATCCAAGGCCGAGATCTATCTGCGGCTGATGCTCGATTACGAGCGCGATTTGAACGAGCTGCTGCATTCGGCCGATGTCGACAAGGACAAGGAAGCGCTGTCCCGTGCCTACTTCGAATTCCGTATGCGCGACCCTCAGCGCTATCGCCTGTTCGACCGTCTCGAAGAGAAGGTGGTGAAAGGCAATCAGGTACCGGAAATGGTCGAGGAACTGCACAAGATCCGTGCCTCGAACTTCGAACGCCTGACCTTGCTCATCAAGGGCCGGATCAGCGAAGGCAAGCTCGAAGACGTGCCACCGTACTTCCACTACTGCGCGTCCTGGGCGCTGGTGCACGGCGCGGTTGCGCTGTATCACTCGCCGTTCTGGAGCAACGTGCTCGAAGATCAGGAAGGTTTCTTCCAGTTCCTGATGGACATCGGCGTGCGTATGGGCAACAAGCGCAAGCGCGATCCGGAAACCCCGAGCAGTTGAATCATTCAGCGGCCTTATTGCGCCATGATTTCGCTACATGACGCAGTACCGCAGGAATATACTCAGGCATAGGGCTTGCTAAAACTTGATTTGTGAGTCAAGTTTTAGCGGCTCGAAATTCTATCGCCGGAGTGATCATGATCGTTGACCGACAAGGCAGGCGTTTTCGCAATTTGCGCATCAGCCTGACTTCAGCCTGCAATTACGCCTGTACCTACTGCGTGCCCAACGGCAAGCGGTTGGTGGCTGCGCAGGATGAGCTGTCGGCCGAGGCCATGGCCCGCGGCGTGGCGTATCTGATCGAAGCCGCCGGCATCGAGCGCCTGCGCATCACCGGTGGCGAGCCGCTGGTCAGCCCCAAACTCGAATCTTTCATGAGTGCCGTCGGCAAGATGGGCCTGGAAGACATCAGCCTGACCACCAACGGTCAACTCCTGGCGAAGAAGCTGCCGCTGCTGGTGGACGCAGGTCTGCGCCGGATCAACGTATCCCTCGATACCCTGGATGCCGGCGCGTTCCGCAGTATCGCCCGTGGCGGCGATCTGGCGACCGTGCTCGATGGCATGGACCAGGCGAAAGCGGCGGGGATGAAGATCAAGGTCAACATGGTGCCGTTGCGCGGGCAGAACCTGGATCAGGTGATGCCGCTGCTCGATTACTGTCTGGAACGTGGCTACGAGCTGCGTTTCATCGAGTTGATGCGCATGGGCCACCTCGCCACTGACTCCAATGCCTTCCTGCAACAGTTCGTCAGCCTGCAGCAGTTGCTGAGCCTGATTGGCGAGCGTTACGAGTACGCGCAAGCCGATGCGCCAGTCGATGCAACGGCCGTGCGTTATGCGATCCCGGGGCTGGGCCATTTCGGCGTGATTGCCAACGAAAGCGTGCCGTTCTGCCGAACCTGTTCGCGCTTGCGTCTGTCTTCGACGGGATGGCTGCACGGCTGCCTGTCGTCGAGCAACCGCCACTATGTCGGCGATCTGCTCGACAAGCCGCGTCATCAGGCATTACCAGCGTTGCAGCGCTTGCTGGTCAAGGCGCTGGGCGACAAGCAGGAAGTGGCGTTCTCCGGTGGCGCGACCGTTATGAAGATTATCGGCGGCTGAACAACCGCTTTCGCGAGCAAGCTCGCTCCCACATTTCGAATGCATTCTCCTGTGGGAGCGAGCTTGCTCGCGAATACGATCTTACAATCAACGATTTTCCTGAGCTGGCGCAAAAGCTGCATCCAACGGCCATTCGCCGGTTTTCCGTCACCGGCTTCTGGAGGATGAGGATGCGTAGCCTGGTTTTGCTGCTGGCCGTTTTGGCGCTTGGCGGCTGTATGACTGTCAGCGATATGGCCGAAGGCACTCGCTATCAGATGAGCGACGCGGGGCTGCTGGATCACAGCGACAGCCGTCGGGTGAACAACTTCCGCATTCAGCCGGACTCGTTCATCTACATCGCCCAGGGTTCATTCGCGCCGCCGGGGGGCTCCTATCCGCGCCCGAACGTTGTGGCCGAAGAAGCGTTCAAAGGTTTTGTCGAATACTTCCCGATGGTCCGCCGTGCGCGAGCCCCGGAAGGCCTCGATCAGGCATTGGGCGAAGCTCGCGATGCCGGTGCTCACTACCTGCTGTATACCCGCTTCGCCAAGGCTGACGACCGCATCGGCAACTCCGACGAGTGGCTCGATCAGGAAGCCGTGGATCGCCTCGGCATCGACGGCGGGGTGATTCAGATCATGTTGATCGAGACCAGCACCCAGTATTTGATTGATACTGCACGGATCAAGAGTCGTGGCGGTTTACTGACGTTCCACGATAACAAGCCGGAAGACCTGATCGGCCCGCCGCTGGCGCAATACGCGCGCAGCCTGCTGGGAGTCGGCGACCAATAAACCAAGGAGTACGCCATGAGTGGACCGCAAAAAGCCAATGACCTGTTGGGACAGATCCCCAAAACCAAAGGCCTGCCGCCGGTGCACTTGTGGAACCCGGACTTCTGCGGCGACATCGATATGCGCATCGCCCGCGACGGCACCTGGTATTACCTGGGCACGCCGATCGGGCGCAAGCCGATGGTCAAGCTGTTCTCCACCATCATCCGCCGCGACGGCGATGATTACTTCCTGATTACCCCGGTGGAAAAGGTCGGGATCAAAGTCGACGACGCGCCGTTTGTGGCGATTGCCGTGGAGGTTGAAGGCGAGGGTGAAGCGCAGTTGCTGCGCTTCACCACCAACGTCGAGGAGACCGCCGAGGCCGGGCCGGAACATCCGATCCGCGTCGAGATCGACCCGGTGACTCAAGAGCCCGCGCCTTACGTGCACGTGCGCACCAACCTCGAAGCGCTGATTCACCGCAATGTGTTTTACCAACTGGTGGAACTGGCGGTCAGTCGCGAAATCGACGGGCAGCGCTGGTTGGGCGTATGGAGTGGCGGCGAATTCTTCCGCATCGGCCTCGAGCCTTAAACAAAAATCCCTGTGGGAGCGAGCTCCCCCATTGGTTTTGAGAATCACCTTAAAATCTCGATTGACGGCTAATCATATGATCATTAGCGTGGACACCCATCGCCAAGCGCTTTGAGGTTTTCATGTCCAGCAGCTTTCATGCATCAACGGTCGATTGGCTGGGCAGCTGGATTGCCGCTGGCCAGGTAAAGCCGGGGCAGACGATCAAGGTCGAGGCCGATCTGGGCGAGCAACTCGGCGTCAGCCGCACGGTGATTCGCGAAGCGATCAAGACCCTCGTCGCCAAAGGCATGCTTGAGGTCGGGCCGAAAGTCGGCACCCGCGTGTTGCCAGTGCGGCGCTGGAACCTGTTTGATCCGCAAGTCGTCGGCTGGCTGTCACGCAACGGCTTGCCGGAAAACTTTGTCGATGACCTGCTCGATCTGCGTCGCACCATCGAACCGATGGCCGTGCGCTGGGCCTGCGAGCGCGCCAGCCTGGAGCAGATTCATGCGGTGCAATTGGCCTACAACGCGCTGGAACGGGCGGTCGACAGCGGCATTGATTACAACCGTGCCGACCAGGTGTTCCACGAGTGCATTCTGGCGGCCAGCCATAACCAGTTCATTGAGCAAATGGTCCCGGCCCTCGGCGCTTTGCTCGCGGTGTCGTTTGAAGTCTCCGCCGCTGACCCCGATGAACTGCGTCGCACATTGCCAATCCACAAGGACATGGCCGACGCCATCGTCGCCCGCGATGCGGCGCGCGGGGTGTGGGCCTGCATGACCTTGATCGACAATGCCGACCTGGCAATCAAGCGCTTTTACCCGCAGGTGATGGCCGACAAAAAAGCCAGCTGACAACACAAATCCCTACCATAAAAACCACAAGAACCAAGGAGTTGCCATGAGCTGGACCGCCGTAACCCAACACCGCGCCAGACTCGGAGAAGGCCCGTTCTGGGACGCCCCCACCCAGGCGCTGTACTGGGTCGATATCGCCGGCCAGCAGGCGCTGCGGCTGATCGGCAACAACGTGCAGATCTGGCGGATGCCCGAGCACGTTTCCGCGTTCATCCCCTGTGCCAGTGGCGACGCGTTGGTGACATTGAGCAGCGGCGTGTATCGACTGGATCTCGATTCCCCGGGCCTCGAACCACGCCTTACGCTGTTCTGCATTGCCGACCCGCAACCCGGCAATCGACCCAACGAAGCACGCTGCGACGCCCAAGGCCGATTGTGGCTCGGCACCATGCAGAACAACATCGGCGACAACGGCGAAGACCTGCCGGTCGAGCGTCGTTCCGGTGGCCTGTTCCGCATTGATCCCGACCAGCGCGTCACACCGTTGTTGCGTGGCTTGGGGATTCCCAACACCTTGCTGTGGAGCGACGACGGCACCACGCTGCTATTCGGCGACAGCCTGGACGGGGCGCTCAATCGCTATTTCATTCACACCGATGGCAATCTCGATGTCGCCAAACGCTGGTACGGTCCTGACCAGAACGGCGGCCCGGACGGTTCGGCAATGGACGCCGAAGGCTACGTGTGGAACGCCCGCTGGGATGGCAGTTGTCTGCTGCGCCTGAGCCCGGAAGGCAAGGTCGAGCGCAAAATCGACCTGCCCGTCAGCCGACCGACCAGTTGCGTATTCGGCGGCGAAGACCTGAAAACCCTCTACATCACCAGCGCCCAGAGTCCGCACAACCATCCATTGGATGGCGCGCTGTTGTCGATGCGGGTCGATGTACCGGGCAAACTCTGCACACGCTTCGCTGGCTAAATCCCAAAATATGGGATGCAAAATTATATATTGAGATTATTTGGCAGTCGGGTTTATAGTCGGCTCCAGCAGTAACACGCACTCACACTTAAAAAGAACAAAACAGGTGAAGTGATGCAGCGAACCTCTATCGCACTCCCCAACGGAGTCAGCGTCTCGCAACGGCCCGGCGTCGCTCGCCGCGCCTGCCTGTTTCGTTTTCACAGTCTTCCAGACCGGACATCGTCAGATGCCCGGTTTTTTTGTGTCGACGAACAGGAGTTCTGATCCATGGCTGAACCTCTTTCCTTGCCGCCGGTGCCTGCGCCGCCGAAGGGTGAGCGTCTGAAAGACAAAGTGGTGCTGCTGACCGGCGCCGCTCAAGGCATCGGCGAAGCCATCGTCGCCACCTTCGCCTCACAGCAGGCCAGGCTGGTGATCAGCGACATTCAGGCAGAGAAGGTCGAGAAGGTTGCCGCGCACTGGCGCGAGCAGGGCGCTGACGTGCAGGCGATCAAGGCTGACGTCTCGCGCCAGCAAGACCTGCATGCCATGGCCAGACTGGCGGTTGAGCGGCACGGACGCATCGACGTGCTGGTCAACTGCGCCGGGGTCAACGTGTTCCGCGACCCGCTGCAAATGACCGAAGAAGACTGGCGTCGTTGCTTCGCCATCGATCTGGACGGCGCCTGGTACGGTTGCAAAGCCGTGCTGCCGCAGATGATCGAGCAAGGTGTCGGCAGCATCATCAACATCGCTTCGACCCATTCCTCCCACATCATTCCCGGTTGCTTCCCGTACCCGGTGGCCAAGCACGGCCTGCTCGGCCTGACCCGGGCGCTGGGTATCGAGTACGCGGCGAAGGGCGTTCGGGTCAACGCTATCGCGCCGGGCTACATCGAGACGCAACTCAACGTCGATTACTGGAACGGCTTTGCCGATCCCCACGCCGAGCGTCAGCGCGCCTTCGATCTGCACCCGCCGAAACGTATCGGCCAGCCGATTGAAGTGGCCATGACCGCGGTGTTTCTGGCCAGTGATGAAGCACCGTTTATCAATGCCGCCTGTATCACCATCGATGGTGGGCGCTCGGTGATGTACCACGACTGAGTGGATCGGGTTTCAGGCGGTGAACTCCGCGTGAAATCCAATCATCATACGATATGACTATTTTCAACAGGCTTTGCAGCAGTACGTGTCACGCCACCACACCTGTGGCGAGGGAGCTCGCTCCCGCTCGGCTGCGCAGCAGTCGTAAATTCGGGCTGCGCGGTGTGTTTGATTGACCGAGGTAACCGGTTTTAGGGCCGCTTCGCAGCCCAGCGGGAGCAAGCTCCCTCGCCAAAAGCTGTTTAATTTGCTCAAGAAAAATAACAAGGAGTCAGCTTATGAAATGTCGTTTCGGGATTCGTACCCTGTGCAGTGCCGCGCTGGCGGTCACCGCGTTCAGTCTGAGCAGTACGCTGCTCGCTGCCGACGCCGTGAAAATCGGTTTCCTGGTCAAGCAGGCTGAAGAGCCATGGTTCCAGACCGAATGGGCCTTCGCTGAAAAAGCCGCCAAGGACAAAGGCTTCGAACTGATCAAGATCGCCGTGCCGGACGGCGAGAAAACCCTCTCGGCCATCGACAGCCTTGCGGCGAACGGCGCCAAAGGCTTCGTGATCTGCCCGCCGGACGTCTCGCTCGGCCCGGCGATCATGGCCAAAGCCAAACTCAATGATCTGAAAGTGATCGCCGTCGACGACCGTTTTGTCGACGCCAGCGGCAAGTTCATGGAAGACGTGCCATACCTCGGCATGGCCGCGTTCGAAGTCGGCCAGAAGCAGGGCAACGCGATGGTCGCCGAAGCGAAGAAACGCAACTGGGACTGGAAAGACACCTACGCGGTGGTCAACACCTACAACGAGCTCGACACCGGCAAGAAGCGCACCGACGGTTCGATGAAGGCGCTTGAAGACGCCGGCCTGCCGAAAGACCACATCCTGACCGCCGCGCTGAAAACCCTCGATGTACCCGGCAGCATGGACGCCACCAACTCGGCGCTGGTCAAGCTGCCCAGCGCAGCGAAGAACCTGATCATCGGCGGCATGAACGACAACACCGTGCTCGGCGGCGTGCGCGCCACCGAAGCCGCCGGGTTCGCTGCGGCCAACGTGATTGGTATCGGCATCAATGGCACCGACGCCATCGGCGAGCTGAAAAAGCCCAACAGCGGTTTCTTCGGTTCGATGCTGCCAAGCCCGCACATCGAAGGCTACAAGACCGCCGAGATGATGTACGAGTGGGTCACCACCGGCAAAGAACCGCCGAAGTACACGGCGATGGATGACGTCACCCTGATCACCCGCGAGAACTTCAAGCAAGAGCTGGAAAAAATCGGCCTGTGGAACTGATGGCTGCTCGATCGGTGTGAAGAGGTGACTCAGATGCACGCGCAAGTACAGACACATGCAAGCAGCGCCGGCGGCAGCCTGCGCTTCAACGGGATCGGCAAGACCTTCCCCGGGGTCAAGGCGTTGGACGCGATCAGCTTCGTCGCCCACCCGGGGCAGGTGCACGCCTTGATGGGCGAGAACGGCGCCGGCAAATCGACCCTGCTGAAAATCCTTGGCGGCGCCTACATTCCCAGCAGCGGCGAGTTGCAGATCGGCGAGCAGACCATGGCGTTCAAGTCGACCGCCGACAGCATCGGCAGCGGCGTCGCGGTGATTCACCAGGAGCTGCATCTGGTGCCGGAAATGAGCGTGGCCGAGAACCTGTTTCTCGGTCATCTGCCGGCCAGTTTCGGCCTGATCAATCGCGGCCTGCTGCGCCAGAATGCCCTGGCCTGCCTCAAGGGCCTGGCCGATGAAATTGATCCGCAGACCAAGGTCGGGCGCCTGTCGCTCGGCCAGCGGCAACTGGTGGAAATCGCCAAGGCGCTGTCCCGTGGCGCGCATGTGATCGCCTTCGATGAGCCGACCAGCAGCCTCTCGGCGCGCGAAATCGACCGTCTGATGGCGATCATCAGCCGCCTGCGCGATGAGGGCAAAGTGGTGCTTTACGTCTCGCATCGCATGGAAGAAGTGTTCCGCATTTGCGACGCGGTGACGGTGTTCAAGGATGGCCGTTACGTGCGCACCTTCGATGACATGAGCCAGTTGACCCACGATCAACTGGTGACCTGCATGGTCGGGCGCGACATTCAGGACATCTACGATTACCGCAGCCGTCCACGCGGCGCGGTGGCGTTGAAGGTCGACGGTCTGCTCGGCCCGGGGCTGCGTGAACCGGTGAGTTTCGAGGCGCACAAGGGCGAGATTCTCGGGCTGTTCGGTCTGGTCGGGGCCGGGCGCACGGAATTGTTCCGGCTGCTCAGCGGGCTTGAGCGCAACACCGCCGGACGCCTGGAATTACGCGGGCATGAACTGAAATTGCGCTCACCGCGTGACGCGATTGCCGCCGGGATCCTGCTGTGCCCCGAGGACCGGAAAAAAGAAGGGATCATTCCGCTGGCCAGCGTTGCCGAGAACATCAACATCAGCGCGCGCGGCGCCAATGCCAGCCTCGGCTGCCTGCTGCGCGGGCTGTGGGAGAAGGGCAACGCCGACAAGCAGATCAAGGCGCTGAAAGTCAAAACCCCGCACGCCGGTCAGCAGATCAAATTCCTGTCCGGCGGCAATCAGCAGAAGGCCATTCTCGGTCGCTGGCTGTCAATGCCGATGAAGGTTCTGCTGCTCGACGAGCCGACTCGCGGCATCGACATCGGCGCCAAGGCCGAGATCTACCAGATCATCCATAACCTGGCCGCCGACGGCATTTCGGTGATCGTGGTGTCCAGCGACCTCATGGAGGTGATGGGCATTTCCGACCGCATTCTGGTGCTCTGCGAAGGCGCGCTGCGCGGCGAAGTCAGCCGCGACCAGGCCAATGAATCCAACCTGCTGCAACTGGCTTTGCCGCGCCATCGCGCTGACGGCGTGGCGAACTGAGAGGTGACTATGATGACCATCCAAAACAAGGCGCTGCCGACTCCCCGCAAACCGTTGGACCTGCGGCGCTTCCTCGACGACTGGGTCATGCTGCTGGCGGCCATCGGCATCTTCGTCGCCTGCACGCTGCTGATCGACAACTTCCTCTCGCCATTGAACATGCGCGGGTTGGGCCTGGCGATTTCCACTACCGGCATTGCCGCGTGCACCATGCTGTATTGCCTGGCGTCGGGGCACTTCGACCTGTCGGTGGGCTCGGTAATCGCCTGCGCCGGGGTCGTTGCGGCGGTGGTGATGCGCGACACCAACAGCGTGTTCCTCGGCGTCAGCGCGGCGCTGGTGATGGGCCTGATGGTCGGGCTGATCAACGGCATCGTGATCGCCAAGTTGCGGGTCAACGCGTTGATCACCACGCTGGCGACGATGCAGATCGTCCGCGGCCTGGCCTACATTTTTGCCAACGGCAAAGCGGTGGGCGTGTCGCAGGAATCGTTCTTCGTCTTCGGCAACGGCCAGTTGTTCGGCGTGCCGGTGCCGATTCTGATCACCATCGTCTGCTTCCTGTTCTTCGGCTGGCTGCTGAACTACACCACCTACGGGCGCAACACCATGGCCATCGGCGGCAACCAGGAAGCGGCGTTGCTCGCCGGGGTCAACGTTGACCGGACCAAGATCATCATTTTCGCCGTGCACGGCGTGATCGGTGCGCTGGCCGGGGTGATTCTGGCGTCGCGCATGACCTCCGGGCAGCCGATGATTGGCCAGGGTTTCGAGTTGACCGTAATTTCGGCGTGTGTGCTCGGCGGCGTGTCGTTGAGCGGCGGAATCGGCATGATCCGGCATGTGATTGCCGGGGTGCTGATTCTGGCGATCATCGAAAATGCGATGAACCTGAAGAACATCGACACGTTTTATCAGTATGTGATTCGCGGTTCGATTCTGTTGCTGGCCGTGGTCATCGACCGCCTCAAACAACGCTGATTCCATCTGTCGAAGCATAATTTTGTGGCGAGGGAGCTTGCTCCCGCGCGGCTGCGCAGCAGTCGCAAACCCGGACAGTGCGGTGTGTCAGACTCACCGCTGTCACCGGATTTGGGGCAGCTCTGCAGCCCAGCGGGAGCAAGCTCCCTCGCCACAGGTATGCATTCCTTCTGTCCGAACCGCTAAAAACTTCTTGCCCGCTCGCAACCGTTTCAGGTATCACTTTGTACATGATTAGACAGGTACGATTTGACAAGAAACAACGGGTGGTCGACGAGCTCGTCCGGCGCATCGAAAGCGGCCTCATGGAGGACGGCTTTCTGTTGCCCGGCGAGCATCAGTTGGCGCAGGAATTCAACGTCAGCCGTGGCACGTTGCGCGAGGCGCTGGCCGAGCTGAAGCGGCGCAATTACATCGCCACGCAAAGCGGGGTCGGCTCCATTGTCACGTTCGACGGTGTAGCGCTCGATCAGCGCAGCGGCTGGGCGCAGGCGCTGGCCGACAGCGGGGCGCTGATCAACACCGAAGTGCTGCGCCTGGAAGCCGTGACCCGGCCCGATCTGCTCTCGCGGTTCGGCACCGAGCAATTCATCACCCTCGACCGCCGTCGCCGCTCCAACGACGGCACCCTGGTGTCCCTCGAACGCTCTTTGATGCCGGCCACCGGCGGCCTGGAAAGCCTGCCGCGTGTCGGTCTGATCGACAACTCGTTGACCATTACCCTCGCGGCCTACGGCTACATCGGCGAACGCGGCGATCAATGGATCGGCGCCGAACCGCTGAATGCCGAGGACGCCGAACTGCTCGGGCGCCCGGTGGGAACCGTGTTCCTCAAGGCCCTGCGCACCACCTACGACCGACAGAACCGTTTCATGGAACAGGTCGAAAGCCTGCTCGACCCGGTGCATTTCCGCCTGCACCTGCAATTTGGAGAATCGAAATGACCGCGCTCAACCGTGCCCTCGGTGCGTTTTATGGCCTGGCTCTCGGTGACGCGTTGGGCATGCCGACGCAATCGCTGAACCGCGAAACGATCAAGGCCCGCTTCGGCCGGATTACTGATCTGCAGGATGCCGGTCCTCTGCAACCGATCGCCGCCAACATGCCCAAAGGCTCGATCACCGACGACACCGAACAGGCGATTCTGGTCGGCGAGTTGCTGCTCGAGGGCAAGGGCCGGATCGAGCCGGCCGTGCTCGCCCAACGGCTGATCGAGTGGGAAGCCGAGATGCAAGCCAAGGGTTCGCAGGACCTGCTCGGCCCATCGACCAAACGCGCCATTGAAATGATCCTCGCCGGCCACTCGCCGGAGGAGGCCGGGCGTTATGGCACCACCAACGGCGCGGCGATGCGCATCACCCCGGTGGGCATCGCCGCAGACGTCGCTGATCCCGAGCGTTTCATCGCAGCCGTGGTGCAGGCCTGTCAGGTTACCCACAACACCACGTTGGGGATTTCCAGCGCGGCGGCGGTGGCGGCGGTGGTCTCGGCCGGGATCAACGGCATGGATCTGGGCGAGGCATTGAACCTTGGCCAGCAGATTGCGCAACAGGCCGAGGCACATGGGCACTGGGTGGCCGGCGGGCGCATCGCTTCGCGCATCAGTTGGGCGCGAACCATCAGCGTCGATAGCGACAAGGCGCTGCTGGCCGATCTGCTGTACGACGTGATCGGCACGTCGGTAGCCTCGCAGGAATCGGTGGTGGTCTCGTTCGCCCTGGCGCAGCAAGTGGCGGTCGGCGAGATGAGTGCGTTCGACGCGTTGTGCATGGCTGCCAGCCTGGGCGGTGACACCGACACCATCGCGGCGATTCTCGGCGCCATGCTCGGGGCCTGCCTGGGTCTTGAGAGTTGGCCTGCCGAGATGATCAAGACGGTGAAGGCTGTCAATCATCTGGAGCTTGAGCCGTTGGTGCAAGGTCTGTTGGCCTTGCGTTGATTCAATTGACGCCTTCGCTGGCAAGCCAGCTCCCACAGGGATCGTGCATATCTTAAGGTTCACTTTGAACCTGTGGGAGCGGGCTTGCCCGCGATAGGCGCGACGCATTTATGAATTATTCACCCGCAATGGATCGCACAGACAGGCCCGGGAAGGCCACAGATGTCTTGTCGTTTTGCGTCATTGCCACAACCACAATAAAGGCAAACAGGAGCACTGTTCATGAGTTCATCAAACGTCGGGCCAAGCGCCGGGCAGCTGGAAACCCGGGGTATCGAGCCGGTGCCGGAAGCCGAGTGCAACGGCCATCCGCTGCAACTGTTCTGGGTCTGGTTTGCGGCCAACATTTCCATTCTCGGACTGCCGCTCGGCGCTACGCTGGTGGCGTTTCGCGGGCTGGCAATCTGGCAGGCGATCATCGTCGCGATTGTCGGTGCAGCCGGTTCGTTTGCGGTGGTGGGAATCATCTCGATTGCCGGTCGCCGCGGCCGTGCGCCGAGCTTGACGTTGTCGCGGGCGATCTTCGGCGTGCGCGGTAACATCGGCCCGACCCTGGTCTCGCTGATGTCGCGTCTGGGCTGGGAAACCGTCAACACCACCACCGCCGCATTTGTGTTGCTGTCGCTGTGCTCGATCCTGTTCGGCTCACCAGTTGAAGCGAAAAGCGCGCCCGTGCTGACGCTGCTCTTCATCGCCATTTTCGTGTTGCTGACCCTGTCGGTTTCCGGTCTCGGTCACGCGACGTTGCTGGTGATCCAGAAGTGGGCGACCTACGTGTTCGGCGCGCTGAACATTCTGGTCGGCGGCTTCCTTTGCGCGACCATCGACTGGAGCGCCGTGTTCAACGCCACGCCAGCGCCGCTGAGCGCGATGATCATCGGCATCGGCACCATGGCCGCCGGCACCGGGATCGGCTGGGCCAACGCCGGCGCGGACATGTCGCGCTATCAGCACCGCAGCGTCAAGGCTGTCCGGCTGGTGGCGTCGGCGGCGTTCGGTGCGGGGATTCCGCTGGTGCTGCTGATCACCCTCGGCGGCCTGCTGTCGGTGGGCAACAATGACCTGGCGTCGGCGACTGACCCGATCGTGGCAATCCGCGACATGCTGCCAACGTGGATGGCCGTGCCGTACCTGATCACCGCATTCGGCGGCCTGCTGCTGTCGAACAACCTTTCGGTGTACTCCGCCGGTTTGACCACGCTGACGTTGGGTCTCAAGGTCAAACGCGTCTACGCAGTGGTGGTCGACATCGTGGCGATCTTCGCCGGTTCGATCTACTTCATGCTGATCGCCGACAGCTTCTACGGCCCGTTCATCACCTTCATTTCCCTGCTGGCGGTACCGATCACCGCGTGGGTCGGGATCTTCGTGGTCGACCTGATTCACCGTCACTACTACAGCCCGAAAGACCTGCTCGACGTCAGCCCGAGCAGCGCCTACTGGTACAGCGGCGGCATCGAGTGGCGCGCGTTCGGCGCGTGGGCGATTGCCATTGTGCTCGGCTTCAGTTTCACCACCATCGGCACCACCGCCGAGAACGTCTGGTTCAAAGGCTTCCTGTCTGACTCGTGGCTGGGGCACAACGGTCTGGGCTGGATCGTGACCTTCGTGGTGGCCGGTGGCATTTACCTGGTTCTCGGCGGGGCGAAAGACCGCCGCGCCGCGCAAGTCGAGAATGCTCATGCCTAAGATGTTGCACACCGGCCAGGTCATCATCGACCTGGTCATGGCCGTGGATCGGTTGCCGCAAATCGGCGGCGATGTGCTGGCGCAGTCTGCGGCGTTCGAGGCCGGCGGCGGTTTCAACGTGATGGCCGCTGCCGTGCGCAATGGTTTGCCGGTGGTTTATCTCGGTCGCCACGGCAGTGGGCGTTTCGGTGATCTGGCGCGTCAGGCGATGAAGGATGAAGGCATTCATATCGGCATCCCGACGCCTGCGCAACGCGACACCGGGATTTGCGTGGCGCTGACCGATGCGTCGGCCGAGCGCAGTTTCATTTCCTACATCGGCGCTGAAGGTGAGGTGACCGAGGAGGATTTGAACAGCGTGGCCGCCGAGGCGGGCGATTACGTTTATGTGAGCGGCTACAGCCTGCTGCATGCAGGCAAGGCGCAAGCTTTGCTGGACTGGACGCTGGCGCTGCCGGACGCGATCAACGTGGTGTTCGATCCGGGCCCGCTGGTCGAGTCGCCGGACTCGGCGTTGATGCAAGCGCTGCTGCCGCGCATCGATGTGTGGACCAGCAACGGCGTCGAGGCGTTGCGCTTCACCGGAGCTGCGGACATTGGCGCGGCACTGGACCGACTCGCCGAACACTTACCGCAAGACGTGCTGTTGGTGGTACGCGACGGGCCGCAGGGTTGCTGGATTCAGCAGGCCGGTGAACGTCGGCATGTGCCGGGGTTCGCCGTGAAAGCGGTCGACAGCAACGGTGCGGGGGATGCGCATGCCGGGGTGTTTGTCGCCGGGTTGGCGCAGGGCTTGGATGCGCATGAGGCGGCGCGGCGGGCGAATGCGGCGGCGGCTTTGGCAGTCACGCGATGGGGGCCGGCGACAGCGCCGGGGGCGGCTGAAGTGGATGGGTTTATCCGCGAGTCCTGCGGCGGCTGAACTGACGCTTTCGCTGGCAAGCCAGCTCCCACAGGTTTACAGGGTGAAACGCAAATTTGTGTACCCCGGAGTCACTGTGGGAGCTGGCTTGCCAGCGATAAGGCCATCAGCCTCACAACAAATATCAGCCGGCTTTGCGCAACGCCGCAATCAACTCATCCTTGCGCATCGAAGACCGCCCGGCGATATCCTTCGCCCGCGCCTCTTTCCTCAGACTGTCCACAGTCTGCGTCTCGCGCGACGCCTTGCTGTCGCGCGCATGTCCCTCGCGACTGGCCACCGCTCGCCGCGATGATTCTTTGCGATCTTCGGACTTGGCACTCGCCGGTTTCCTGCGTCCGGAGCCGCCAGCCTTTTCGCCACCGCCCGACTGTTTATTGACCGTCGCCCAGGCCCGCGCCTCGGCTGCATCCTTCGACACGCCTTTTTTCTCATAGCTGTCTTCGATGTGTTCGGCCTTGCGCTTCTGCTCGGCGGTGTATTTGTCTTTGCTTCCACGAGGCATGGGATTTCTCCTTGCACCAGTAGATGGGTTTCATGTGTAGGAGCTGCCGAAGGCTGCGATCTTTTGATTTTAAAAAGCAAGATCAAAAGATCGCCGCCAGCGGCAGCTCCTAAAAGATCATGTGTTCACACAACCACCGCTTCTAGACATCCAGCTTTCTCGCCGCTTCAACGCCCGCGGCACTGAGCTTGATCGGCAGATTCAACGAGTGTTCGCCGGCCTCGTTGCAGGTCACATGACCATGGTGAATCAGTCCGCGATCCTGCAGGGCGGCGAGGGCGCTGGCCACGACTTTCTCACCGCGATAGTTGTCCAGCACCTCTTTGCCCAATCCACTCGGATGGGCGTGCAGCAGGCGGGTAAGGACTTCTTTTTCCAGGTTTTTATCGACGTTCATGGTTACCTCTTCATGGATGTGAATAGGACGCTCGCGTCGGCGAACTACTGACCGCTGCCTTCGGAACCCGAGCCACCGGTGGTGGTTTTCGAGCCGATGCCGGGGCCGGCGTTATCGGGTGTTGCGGGGGCGTCGGGGGTGTTCATGCCACCCTGGCGGCCGGGGTCACTGCCTTGTGTGCGTGGGTCGGTGCCAGTCGCAGGTGGCTGGTTGATCAACGGAACCCCGGAGCCATCGGTGTTCATGCCTGGGGCACTGTTAATGGCCGGGGCGCGCGGTGATGGAACCGGATCGGCAGGACCGGTGCCCGCTGCAGTGGTAGAAGCGGCGAAAACCGCAGGGCTCAGCAGGGCGGCGAAAACGAGGGCAGTCAACCTTGACGGGATCATAGGGCTTCTCCAGTGATTGGAATCCTTACCTGTGTTTGGTCTGCCCCTGAATCGGATTGGTGCCTGATGATCGACGAACGGTCTATTGGCGAAGTGCGGCATCAATGCCGATCTCTTCCTTGAACTGCTCCATGAAACCCTTCAGACGCTGATGGCGGATCTGCGCCAGACGCTGACCAGCGCCAGTCTGGAAACCGTCGGCCAGGTGCAGCAGCTTGGTCTGAAAGTGGTCGAGGCAGAAGCGTGTGTCGTCGTAGTCGCGCTCCTTGGCTTCAGGGTCCAGCGGGTCATACAACGCACTGCCCATGCGCCCGGCGACGTAGAAGGTGCGGGCAACGCCGAGCATGCCCAGCGAGTCGAGCCGATCGGCGTCCTGGACCAGTTTCGCTTCGAGGGTCAGCGGGGTGATGTTGGCGGAAAAACTGTGGGCTTCGATGGCGTGGCTGACGGCGGCGATTTTGCTTTCGGGCCAATCCAGATCGGCCAACACGTTGGCGGCTTTGTCAGCGGCAAGGCGCGAGGCCTGCGAGCGCAGCGGCGAGTTCTTTTCGACAGCTACGCAGTCGTGCAGCAGCACGGCGGCGAGCAATACTTCGAAGTCGCCGCCTTCCTCGGCCTGCAAGGTGCGCACGGTGTGCCAGACCCGTTGCAAGTGAGGGAGGTCGTGGGCACCGTCGTCGGAGGTCTCCAGAGCGTGGGGCAGCAACTCGGCGGCGAGTGAGGTGAGCGGCGCAAAAGCAGTGGCGTTCATGAACATCCTTGCAGACTTACCTGAATTTTGAAGCCCATGATACTTCTGTGGTGAGGGGATTTATCCCCGATGGAGTGCAAAGCACTCCCCTTTTTCAAGGCTGCTGCGCACCCCATCGGGGATAAATCCCCTCACCACAAGGTTCTCTACCAGGTATGGAATGTGACGAGCGCCGCCCACGGCTTTAGTATGGCGCTTTCCCTTTTCCGACAAGGCCCGTTCATGACGATCGAAATCCGCCCGGCGACCCCCAGCGATGCGCCGCAAATCCTCGCCTTCATCACCGAACTGGCAGATTTCGAAAAGGCCCGCCACGAAGTGATCGCCAGCGTCACCGATATCGAGCGCAGCCTGTTCAGTGAAGGCGCCACGGCCCATGGTCTGATCTGCCTGCGTGACGGTGTGCCGATCGGTTTTGCGGTGTTCTTCTTCAGCTATTCGACGTGGCTCGGCAGCAATTGCCTGTACCTCGAAGACCTCTACATCACCCCCGAACAACGCGGCGGCGGTGCCGGTAAAACCCTGCTGCGGCATCTGGCGAAAATCGCCTGCGACAACGACTGCGGCCGCTTCGAATGGAGTGTGCTGGACTGGAACACCCCGGCCATCGAATTCTACAAATCCCTTGGTGCGCAGCCGCAGGAAGAGTGGGTGCGCTATCGCATGGATGGCAAGGTGTTGCGTGAGTTTGCCGAAGGGTAGTTAACCTGTAAGAAAAGATCGCAGCCTTCGGCAGCTCCTGCACTGATCCTTGTAGGAGCTGCCGAAGGCTGCGATCTTTTTTGCTTCAATCCCACAATGTGGGAATGATATTTATATATTGAGATTTTCCTTCGCCAAGGTTTATAGTCCGTCGCACTCACTGCCAAAAACAAAACAGGTGATGCGATGCAGGCGCAATTGATCGCGCTCGATTGGGGGACGACCTCATTACGTGCTTACAAACTCGCGGCGGGCGCAGTGGTGCTGGAGCAGCGTGCGCTGTCGTCCGGAATCATGCAGTTACCGAAGACGCCGCGAGTCATCAACGGTGGTGAATGCGCCGACGGTTTTGAATTGGCCTTCGAAGAGGCGTGTGGCGACTGGCTTGATGCGCAGCCGGATCTGCCGGTGATCGCCTGCGGCATGGTGGGCAGCGCCCAGGGCTGGCGCGAGGCGGCCTACTGCGAAACGCCGGCAAACGTCGCCAATCTCGGAAACTCCCTACAAACGCTGGTCAGCCTGCGCGGCACACGGGTGCATATAGTGCCGGGCGTGATCCAGCGCTCTCGTCTGCCCAATGTCATGCGCGGTGAAGAAACCCAAGTCCTCGGCGTACTGCAGAATCTGTCGGCCGAGGCGGGCGGCGATCTGTTGATCGGTCTGCCGGGCAGCCATTCCAAGTGGGTGGAAGTGATCGACGGCTGCATCACGCATTTCGATACGTTCATGACCGGCGAAGTGTTCGCCGTGCTCAGTGAACACAGCATTCTCGGGCGTACCCAGCAACAGGGTGCAGCATTCGATGGGCTGGCGTTTGACCGTGGCGTGCAAGTGGCGCTGTCGGCGGACGGCGAACTGGGTGTGCTCTCCACATTATTCAGTGCACGCACCTTGGGCCTGACCGGCGAACTGGCCCCGACGGCGCAAGCGGATTACCTGTCCGGGCTGATGATCGGCCATGAACTGGCGGCGCTTGCTGCGGTGCAGCGGCGTCGGCGCCACAGCGTGCATCTGCCCGCAATCATCCTTATTGGCAACGCGCAACTCTGCGCCCGTTACGGCCGTGCCCTCGAGGCTTGCGGTTTCGCTCGCGTCACGCTGGCCGAGCAGGCCACCGAGCGTGGCCTGTGGCAACTGGCTCTGGCCGCCGGGCTGCTCGATTCCTCATCCCGTTAACCCTGACTGGAGGCCTGACATGCTCAAGCAAGCATTGGCACAAAACGGTCTGATCGCAATCCTGCGTGGCCTGCATCCGCAGGAAGCCGCTGCTGTCGGAGAAGTCCTGTATGCCGCCGGATTTCGCGTCATCGAAGTACCGCTCAATTCCCCATCGCCGTATGAAAGTATCCGCATCCTGCGTCAGACCTTGCCCGCCGATTGCCTGATCGGTGCCGGTACGGTGCTGACCCCGGAGCAGGTCGAACTGGTGAAAGAGGCTGGCGGCCAGGTGATCGTCATGCCGCACAGCGATGCCAAGGTGTTGCGTGCAGCGAAAGCGGCGGGGCTTTACCTGTCGCCGGGTGTCGCCACGCCGACCGAAGCCTTCGCGGCGCTGGAGGAGGGCGCGGACATTCTCAAGCTGTTCCCGGCCGAGCAGATGGGCCCGGCGGTGGTCAAGGCGTGGCTCGCGGTGTTGCCTTCCGGAACGGTGCTGGCGCCGGTCGGCGGGATCACCCCGGACAACATGCAAGCGTTCATCGACGCCGGCGTGAAAGGTTTCGGCCTCGGTTCCGGACTGTTCAAACCGGGCATGACGGTTGAACAAGTGGCGGCCAACGCCAAGGCCTACGTGGCTGCCTGGAAGGCCCTTCGCTGAGATTTATCCGGCGCTGCGTGCGCTGCATCTAACAAGAGAGACAAACAGATGAAAATCACCAAACTCACCACCTTCATCGTCCCGCCGCGCTGGTGCTTCCTCAAGGTTGAAACCGATGAGGGCGTGACCGGTTGGGGCGAACCCGTGGTTGAAGGCCGCGCGCACACCGTCGCGGCTGCCGTTGAAGAATTGTCCGACTACCTGATCGGCAAAGACCCACGCAACATCGAGGACATCTGGACTGTGCTGTACCGCGGTGGCTTCTACCGTGGCGGTGCGATCCACATGAGTGCGCTGGCCGGTATCGACCAGGCGCTGTGGGACATCAAGGGCAAGGCCCTTGGTGTGTCGGTCAGCGATCTGCTCGGCGGTCAGGTGCGTGACAAGATCCGCGTGTATTCGTGGATCGGTGGCGACCGTCCGGCCGACACCGCACGTGCCGCGAAAGAGGCAGTGAGCCGTGGCTTTACGGCAGTCAAAATGAACGGTACCGAAGAACTGCAGTTCCTTGATTCCTTCGAGAAAGTCGATTTGGCCCTGGCCAATGTCGCCGCCGTGCGCGATGCGGTCGGGCCGAACGTCGGTATCGGTGTCGACTTCCACGGTCGGGTGCACAAGCCGATGGCCAAGGTGCTGATGAAGGAGCTCGACCCGTACAAACTGATGTTCATCGAGGAGCCGGTGCTCAGTGAAAACTACGAAGCGCTGAAGGAGCTGGCGCCGTTGACCAGCACGCCGATTGCCCTCGGTGAGCGGCTGTTCTCGCGCTGGGACTTTAAACGGGTGTTGAGCGAAGGTTACGTCGACATCATCCAGCCGGATGCCTCCCACGCCGGCGGCATTACCGAAACCCGCAAGATCGCCAACATGGCCGAAGCCTACGATGTGGCGCTGGCGCTGCATTGCCCGCTGGGGCCGATTGCGCTGGCGGCGTGTCTGCAACTCGACGCGGCTTGTTACAACGCGTTTATCCAGGAACAGAGCCTGGGTATCCATTACAACGAGAGCAACGATTTGCTCGACTACGTGAAGGATCCGCGGGTGTTCGACTACGACCAGGGCTTCGTGAAGATTCCGAACGGGCCGGGGCTGGGTATCGAGATCAACGAGGAATACGTGATCGAGCGTGCCGCCGTCGGCCACCGCTGGCGTAATCCGATCTGGCGCCATGCCGATGGCAGTTTTGCCGAGTGGTGAGTCTCTTCTGACCTACCCAAAATCCACTGTGGGAGCTGGCTTGCCAGCGATGACGGCGGCACATCCGACATTGATGTAACAGATGCACCGCTATCGCTGGCAAGCCAGCTCCCACAGGGTTCGGCGCAAGTTTTACGACTGTCCTCAAATAATCATAAAAAGAGGCACCCCCATGCCAACGCAAACCCTCACCGGGCAGGCGTCTTTAGTCACGCCCAGCCGCAAGCGATTTTTCATCATGGTGCTGCTGTTCATCACCGTGGTCATCAACTACCTCGACCGCAGCAACCTGTCGATTGCCGCGCCCGCGCTGACCAGTGAACTGGGCATCGACCCGGTTCACGTCGGGCTGATTTTCTCCGCATTCGGCTGGACCTACGCCGCGATGCAGATCCCCGGCGGCTGGCTGGTGGATCGGGTGCCGCCGCGCATTCTCTACAGCGTCGCGCTGCTGTTGTGGTCGCTGGCCACGGTGCTGCTCGGCTTCGCCGCGAGTTTCATTGCGCTGTTCGTGCTGCGCATGGCGGTCGGCGCGCTGGAAGCACCGGCCTATCCGATCAACAGCCGCGTGGTCACCACCTGGTTTCCCGAGCGCGAGCGGGCCACGGCAATTGGTTTCTACACCTCCGGGCAGTTTGTCGGCCTGGCGTTTCTGACCCCGGTGCTGGCCTGGCTGCAACATGAGTTCGGCTGGCACATGGTGTTCGTCGCGACCGGCGCGGCGGGCATTATCTGGGCGGCGATCTGGTACGCGGTGTATCGCGAACCGCGAGACTTCAAGGGCGCCAACAACGCGGAGATTGACCTGATCCGCGAGGGTGGCGGACTGGTAGACATCCAAGCGCAAGCAACCAAGGCCTCATTCAGCTGGACCGATCTCGGCATCGTCCTGAGCAAACGCAAGTTGTGGGGCATCTACCTCGGCCAGTTCTGTCTGAACTCGACGCTGTGGTTCTTCCTGACGTGGTTCCCGACCTACCTGGTGAAATATCGCGGCATGGACTTCATCAAATCCGGCCTGTTGGCGTCGCTGCCGTTTCTTGCCGCGTTCATTGGCGTGCTGTGTTCGGGGTTCTTTTCCGACCTGTTGATCCGCCGTGGCTGCAGCGTCGGCTTTGCGCGCAAGTTGCCGATCATTGGCGGGCTGCTGATTTCCACCTCGATCATCGGTGCCAACTTCGTTGAATCGACACCGCTGGTGATTGCCTTCCTGGCGCTGGCGTTTTTCGGCAACGGGCTGGCGTCGATCACCTGGTCGCTGGTCTCGACCCTCGCTCCGGCGCGGTTGCTGGGGCTGACCGGCGGGGTGTTCAACTTCATCGGCAACCTGTCGGCAATTGCCACGCCGATTGTCATCGGTTTCCTCGCCAGCGGTGATTCGTTCGCCCCGGCGATTACTTACATCGCGGTTCTGGCGCTGATCGGTGCATTGTCCTACGTGCTGCTGGTGGGCAAGGTCGAGCGTATCGAGTTGTAGTCGTCTGCGTCGGGCGACCATAATGCCGCCCGTTCCCTCGCTCAACGGTAAAGGCTGGATATGCAGGAAGACGCCCCGGAAAAAACCAAGGACGCCGCACCCACCGGCACCCAGACGCTGCTTCGCGGCCTGGGCGTGGTGCACGCGGTGGCCAGTGGCGCCCGCGATCTGAAAGAGATTGCCCGGCTGATCGGCACCACGCGCAGCACCACCCATCGTCTGGCCAGTTGCCTGGTGGACGAGCGCTATTTGCGCGTAGTGCCGCAAATCGGCTATCTGCTGGGGCCCAAGCTGATCGAGCTGGGGTTTCAGGCGCGTGAAGAGTTGCCGCTGGTGAGTCTGGCCGGGCCGTATCTGGACGAGTTGTCGGCGCTGACCGGCGACACCGTGCATCTGGGCATTCGCGAAGGCGACGAGGTCTTGTACCTGCTGAAGAATCCGGGGCGCAACGGCCCGGAAATGCGTTCGCGTGTCGGCCACCGCATGCCGTTGGCGCGCACCGGGATCGGCAAGGCGTTGATGCTCGATGATGCGCCGCAGGATTGGCAGCGCCTGTACGACATCAGCCTGCCGGCGGGTGGGAAAAGTCAGTTCTGGCCGCAGCATCCCCAGCAATCGTGGGAACAGCTCGAGCAGCGCATGACCGAGTACGTGGCCGGCGGCTACGCCTTCGATCTGGAGGACAACGAACCGTCGATCCGCTGCGTGGCGGCGCCGATTCGCGATGCGAGCAAGCGCATTGTCGCGGCGATCAGTATCGCCAGCACCGTGCCGTACATGCCGCTGGAAAAAATGGCCGAGCTGATCCCCCTGATCAAAGGGGTCACAGCCCGGCTCTCGGCGGAGCTTGGCTTGAAGGTTTAAAGCTTCAAGGTCGCCATGTCGATCACGAAGCGGTACTTCACGTCACCGGCAATCATCCGCGCGTAAGCTTCGTTGATCTGGCGGATGTCGAGCATTTCGATGTCGCAGGTGATGTTGTGCTCGGCGCAGAAATCCAGCACTTCCTGGGTTTCGGCGATGCCGCCGATCAACGAACCGGCCAGCACGCGGCGGCCCAGCACCAGGTTGGCAGCATGCACCGGCGGGTCGATCGGTTCGATCAGGCCGACCAGAATGTGCACGCCATCAAAGCGCAGGGTTTGCAGGTACGGGTTGAGGTCGTGCTGCACCGGAATGGTGTCCAGCAGGAAGTCGAAACGGCCCGCAGCGGCGGCCATTTGCTCGGCATCGGTGGAGACGATCACATGATCGGCGCCCTGACGACGGCCTTCTTCGGCCTTGCTCGCCGAACGGGTGAACAGCGTGACTTCCGCACCCATGGCCTTGGCGAACTTGATGCCCATGTGGCCGAGGCCGCCCATGCCGAGAATCCCGACCTTGTCGCCGGCCTTGACCCCGTAGTGCTTGAGCGGCGAGTAGGTGGTGATGCCGGCACAGAGGATCGGCGCGGCGCTGGCCAGATCCAGCTTTTCCGGAATGCGTACCACGAAGTGCTCGCTGACGACGATGCTGTCCGAATAACCGCCCATGGTGTTGCTGCCGTCGACCCGGTCCGGGGTGGCGTAGGTCATGGTCGGGCCTTCGAGGCAGTATTGCTCGAGGTTCTGCTGGCAGGCGGCGCAGGTGCGGCAAGAGTCGACCATGCAACCGACACCGACCAGGTCGCCGACTTTATGTTGAGTGACGTTGGCACCGATGGCGGTGACTTTGCCGACGATTTCGTGGCCGGGCATCAACGGATACACGGCGATGCCCCATTCGTTGCGCGCCTGGTGGATGTCGGAGTGGCAGACGCCGCAGTACAGGATCTCGATCGCCACGTCGTCGGCGCGCGGGCTGCGGCGTTCGAATTTCATCGGGGCGAGGGGAGTGGTGGCCGATTGAGCGGCATAACCGATAGCGGTGTACATAAGAAACCTCGCAGAAGCAGTGACAGGTGAGGTGGCGCATTTTGGGCGCCGACTGCCGCTGCGGCCATGACGATTCCTCCGGGTCTCATGCCTAATCCTCCGGCATGCAGGTCTGGGCAAGCGCATTGGCAAAAGGATCTGCGATGATGCTTGCATGCCTTTTTCCGTGACTTTTTTGAAGACCCCTCCGATGCAGTTGACTCGCCACCTTGATGCCAATGCCACGCTGGTTTCGCTGATCGAGCCGCTGGCGCTTTGCGACGGTTACAGCCAGACCGGGTTACCTGGTGTGCAGGTGCTGCGCGCCAGTTGCGACGTGGCGCGTGGCCCGCACATTTATGAGCCGAGCCTGATGATCATCGCCCAAGGCAGCAAACTGGCGTTCCTCGGCCCGCGCACCATGGAATATGGCGCCGGGCACTACCTGATTCAGGCGCTGCCGGTGCCGTTCGAGTGTGAAACCTTTGCCTTGCCGGATGCGCCGTTGCTGGGTGTATCGGTGGCCATCGACCGGGTGTTGCTCGGCGAACTGGTGCTGGCCATGGGGCTGGCGCCGGGGCGGCACATTCCGGCGCAGACACCGGAGTCGATGACCTCGGTGGTGCTCGACGATGACATGCGTGGCTGTGTCGAACGCTTGCTGCGTTGCCTGCACGATCCGCTGGAACGGCAGATTCTCGGACCGGCGCGGGTCCGCGAATTGTTGTTCACTGCGTTGCGCGGGCCGCAGGCCGATGTGTTGCGCGCACTGGTCGAACAGCAGGGGCAGTTCGCCCGGGTCGCGGCGTCGATCAGCCATCTGCATGCGCATTACACCGAGCCGCTGAATGTCGAGACGTTGGCCAGTTGCGCGAACATGAGCGTGTCGTCTTTTCACGAGCACTTCAAGCGCAGCACGCTGTTGTCGCCGGTGCAGTATCTCAAGCGCCTGCGCTTGCTCAAGGCGCAGACCTTGCTGGTCGCCGAAGGGCTGGGCGTGGCGCAGGTGGCGCATCGGGTGGGGTATCAGAGCACGTCGCAGTTCAGTCGCGAATACAAGCGCTACTTCGAGCGTAGCCCTGGTGATGAGCGCGTTGCCTGAGAGTTTGCGTAACCCTGTGGGAGCTGACTTGCCAGCGAAGGCGGTGATCCAGGCTGCCAAGATGTCGACTGACATGGCCCCATCGCTGGCAAGCCAGCTCCCACAGGGGATGATGTGATGCATTAAATTTTGGGCAACAAAAAGGCCCCCATTTCGGGAGCCTCGTTGTTCAGCGATGCGACTTACATGTTCGGGTAAGTCGGGCCGCCAGCGCCTTCCGGCGTGACCCAGGTGATGTTCTGCGAAGGGTCCTTGATGTCACAGGTCTTGCAGTGCACGCAGTTCTGGGCGTTGATCTGGAAGCGCTTTTCACCGTCTTCCTTGGTGATCACTTCATATACACCGGCCGGGCAGTAGCGCTGTGCCGGTTCGTCGTACATCGGCAGGTTGCGGCTCAGCGGAATGCTCGGGTCGGTCAGCTTAAGGTGGCACGGTTGCTCTTCTTCGTGGTTGGTACCGGAGATGAACACCGAGCTCAGTTTGTCGAAGCTGAGTTTGCCGTCCGGCTTCGGATAGTCGATCTTCTTGCAGTCGGCCGCGAGCTTCAGGCAGGCGTAGTCCGGTTTGGTGTCGTGCAGGGTGAACGGCAGTTTGCCGCCGAAGATATTCTGGTCCAGCCAGTTGAAGCCACCGCCGACAATCGCGCCGAACTTGTGGATCGCCGGGCCGAAGTTGCGGCTGGCAAACAGTTCGTCGTAGAGCCAGCTCTTCTTGAACGCGTCGACGTAAGTGGTCAGCTCTTCAGTGCCATCCTTCTCGGCGAACAGGGCGTCGGCCACCGATTCAGCGGCGAGCATGCCCGACTTCATTGCGGTGTGACTGCCTTTGATCTTGGCGAAGTTCAGGGTGCCGAGGTCGCAGCCGATCAGCGCGCCGCCCTTGAAGACCATTTTCGGCAGCGAGTTCAGGCCACCTTTGCAGATCGCACGGGCGCCGTAGCTGACGCGTTTGCCGCCTTCCAGGTACTGCGCCAGCACCGGGTGATGCTTGAGGCGCTGGAACTCGTCGAACGGCGACAGGTAAGTGTTGCTGTACGACAGGTCGACGATCAGACCGACCACGACCTGGTTGTTTTCCAGGTGATAGAGGAACGAGCCGCCGGTGTTTTCGGTGCCCATGATGTCCAGCGGCCAACCGGCGGTGTGCACCACCAGGCCTGGCTGGTGTTTGGCCGGGTCGATTTCCCAGATTTCTTTCAGGCCGATGCCGTAGTGTTGGGCGTCGGCATCGCTGTCGAGGTTGTAGCGCTTGATCAGTTGCTTGCCGATGTGGCCACGACAGCCCTCGGCGAACAGCGTGTACTTGCCACGCAGTTCCATACCCGGGGTGTACAGGCCTTCTTTCGGGTTGCCTTCGCGGTCGACGCCCAGATCACCGGTGATGATACCGCGCACGATGCCGTTGTCGTCGATCAGCGCTTCCTGAGCGGCGAAGCCCGGGTAGATTTCCACGCCCAGGTTCTCGGCCTGCTGGGCCAGCCAGCGGCACAGGTTGCCCAAAGAAATAATGTAGTTGCCTTCGTTGTGCATGGTCTTGGGCACAAAGAAGTCAGGGATTTTCTGCGCGCTGTCGGCGTTTTTCAGCACGAAAATGTCATCGCGGGTGACCGGCGTGTTCAGCGGGGCGCCGAGTTCTTTCCAGTCCGGGAACAGTTCGTTCAGAGCGCGTGGTTCGAACACGGCACCGGACAGGATGTGTGCGCCGACTTCGGAGCCTTTTTCGACCACGCAGACGCTGATTTCCTTACCGGCTTCGGCGGCCTTCTGCTTCAGACGGCAGGCGGCGGACAGGCCAGCGGGGCCGGCACCGACGATGACCACGTCGAATTCCATGTATTCGCGTTCCACAGGCTATCTCCTACTCAAGGCTCAACAGTTTTTTTTCTAATTTGGAGGTTCGGCGTCGCATCCGTTATTGCCTTTACGTTAACGTCAAGGGTAATAATGGGTAAACCACCTTTCTCTCTAGGCGGCGCATTATATCTACACCACTCGGAGCGTCCAATACAAACGTTTGTTTGAATCGGCTCCAGCCCAGAGAAATCAAAGAAGCGCGGCTTATGAACGGCCATTTTGCCGTATTGACCGGAATAGGCGTTCCGGTCAAGATACGGGCGGTTTTGCGCTCGCCGTAGGCAGACTGGCGGTTTCAAGAGCACCTCTAAAGACAGGGCACAGGCAGTTCAAGGTGATGCGCAGCGCAAGTCCGGCGCGCAGTTTACACACCGTGCGATTCAATGACCCGTTGGTCACCACTGACGAACGGTCATCGGCCCCCAGCCGGCGTTTTTAGAGGTGCCCTTGTGCCCGATGAGCATCAACCGCCAGGTTCGCCTAGGCGACTTTCTTTTCACCGGAGAGTAACGAGGAATCCATGAAGGTTCTTGTAGCTGTCAAACGCGTTGTGGATTACAACGTCAAGGTTCGCGTCAAGGCGGACAATTCCGGCGTAGACCTCGCCAACGTCAAGATGTCGATGAACCCGTTCTGCGAAATCGCAGTGGAAGAAGCCGTACGCCTGAAAGAGAAAGGTGTTGCGACTGAAATCGTCGTCGTCTCCATCGGCCCGTCCACCGCTCAGGAACAGCTGCGTACCGCACTGGCTCTGGGTGCCGACCGTGCCATCCTCGTCGAATCCGCTGAAGACCTGACTTCGTTGGCCGTGGCCAAGCTGCTCAAGGCTGTGGTAGACAAGGAACAGCCTCAGCTGGTGATCCTGGGCAAACAGGCGATCGACAGCGACAACAACCAGACCGGCCAGATGCTCGCTGCACTGAGCGGCTACGGTCAGGGCACTTTCGCTTCGAAAGTCGAAGTCTCCGGCGACAGCGTTGCCGTGACCCGCGAAATCGACGGCGGCGCGCAGACCGTTTCCCTGAAACTGCCGGCCATCGTCACCACCGACCTGCGTTTGAACGAGCCGCGCTACGCGTCCCTGCCAAACATCATGAAAGCCAAGAAGAAGCCTCTCGAAGTGCTGACTCCGGACGCTTTGGGCGTTTCCACCGCCTCCACCAACAAGACCCTGAAAGTCGAAGCGCCGGCTGCACGCAGCGCGGGTATCAAGGTCAAGTCGGTGGCTGAACTGGTCGAGAAACTGAAAAACGAAGCGAAGGTAATCTAAAAATGACTATCTTGGTAATCGCTGAACACGACAACAAAGTGCTGGCCCCGGCCACGCTGAATACCGTGGCTGCTGCTGCCAAAATCGGCGGCGACATTCACGTACTGGTTGCAGGTCAGGGCGCTGGCGCCGTGGCCGAAGCTGCGGCGAAAATCGCAGGCGTGAGCAAAGTCCTGAATGCTGACAATGCCGCTTACGCGCATCAGTTGCCGGAAAACGTTGCTCCGCTGGTAGCAGAGCTGGGCGCTGGTTACAGCCACATCCTGGCTGCCGCCACGTCCAACGGCAAAAACATCCTGCCGCGCGTTGCCGCTGCACTGGACGTTGACCAGATCTCCGAGATCATCTCGGTAGAAAGCGCCGACACCTTCAAGCGTCCGATCTACGCCGGTAACGCCATCGCTACCGTGCAATCGACCGCTGCGATCAAAGTGATCACCGTGCGTGCCACCGGTTTCGACCCGGTTGCTGCTGAAGGTGGTTCGGCGGCTGTTGAGGCCGTTGCTGCTGCGCACGACGCCGGCACTTCCAGCTTCGTCAGCGAAGAACTGGCCAAGTCGGATCGTCCTGAGCTGACCGCTGCCAAGATCGTGGTTTCCGGCGGTCGTGGCATGCAGAACGGTGACAACTTCAAACACCTGTACGCCCTGGCCGACAAGCTGGGCGCTGCCGTGGGCGCTTCGCGCGCTGCGGTCGACGCAGGTTTCGTACCAAACGACATGCAGGTCGGTCAGACCGGCAAGATCGTTGCGCCACAGCTGTACATCGCCGTCGGTATCTCCGGCGCGATCCAGCACCTGGCCGGCATGAAAGACTCCAAAGTGATCGTTGCGATCAACAAGGACGAAGAAGCGCCGATCTTCCAGGTGGCCGATTACGGTCTGGTGGCGGATCTGTTCGAAGCAGTCCCTGAGCTGGAGAAGCTGGTCTAATCCAGCGGCTTCACTTATAAAGAGCCCGGCCTTCTGGTCGGGCTTTTTTTTGTCTCGAATTTGAGTGGGAGCGTTTGCCATGGATCTGCGCCGCAGGTTGTTATTGGGATTGATCCTGTTGCCGGGGATGGCTGCGGCTGCCGGCAAATGCGAGCGCCTCGTCGTTACCGGCAGTCCGGACGCGCCGCCGTACTTGTGGCAGGACCCGCAGAATCCCAAACATCTGATCGGCGCCAGTGCCGACCTGTTGCAGCAAGTGGCCAAGGATCTGGGGATCAAGGTCGAGCTGCTCTACGCCGGCAAACGCGCGCAGGCCCTCGACGAAGTGCGCAGCGGGCGCATGGACATGCTGGCGGACACGCCGCTGATGTTCAATGAGCTGGAGAACCTCGACTACGTCTATCCACCGTTGCTCGAAAACGACTACCTGGTGTGGACGCGCAAAGGCTCGACGCTCGCCTACAGCGAAGCAAAAGACCTGCACGGGCACGCTGGCGGGTTGTCGGAAAAGTCTCGAATGACCCAGGCTTTTGGCACCTTCGCCGAGCAGAATCTGACCCTGACCCGGACGGCAAACATCACTCAGGCCTTTCAGAAACTTCTGCTGGGCGAAGTGGAATATGTACTCGCTGGGCGCTATTCGGGCATGGCTGCCGCGCAGGCATTAGGCATGGCCAATGATCTGCTGGCGTTCGAACAGCCGATCGACCGACCGGGATTGTTCCTCGCGGTTTCGCATAACTCGGCCTGCAACGATCCGTGGTTGCGCGGACAGCTCGCTAAAAAGATGACAGAATTGCCCGCGTCCGGACTGACCGAGGCCGCGCTGCAACGCAATATCGAGCGCTGGAAGGCCCAGCAGCAACAACCGCAGCCACCTGTCAGTGCCCCAAAACAGTAGGGATTCTTAGTGAGTATTCGACCTCTTTTCGCGGCCATGGCCGTTCTGGCCCTGGCCGGCTGCGCCAACGATCCGGCACCCCATGAGCAAATGCGCCTGACCGAGCAGGCCATCACCCAGGCCAAGGCTGTCGGTGCGACCGCCGATGAAATGCCGGAAATGAAACTGGCCGAAGACAAGTTCAACCGGGCCAAGGGCAACATGGCCGACGAGTCTTTCAAGAACGCCCGCATGCGCGCCGAACAGGCCGAGCTGGATGCGCGTCTGGCCGAAGCCAAAGTGCTGACGCAAAAAAGCGAAGAGCAACTCAACGTGCTCAACACCCGCATCATCCGTCTGCGCAAGCAACTGGGAGATGCCCAATGAGCCTCAAGTCCAAAATCCTCGGCGGGATGATTCTGGCCGGATGCGCAAGCCTCTATGGCTGCGCCGGTCAACACGGCGAAGCCGCATTGCAACAGGCTGGCAGTGACTTTCAGAAGGTCAAGGAAGATTCCAATGTGCTGCGTATCGCGCCGAAGGATGTGATCCGCGCCGGTGAGTCGCTGGCCCGCGCCGATCGCCTGTCCACCTATTGGGGCAGTGGCGCGGACGTGGTGCATTACGCCTACTTGAGTCAGCGCTACAGCGAAATCGCTCGCGAACACACCAATCTGGTGCTCAACGAAGAGCGCGCGGCGAAGCTTGAACTGGAGCGTCAGCGTCTGCAGCTGGCCCTGCGCGAGTCCAAACTGCTGAGCGTGCAGCAGCAGGGTAAATGGCTTGAGGAACAGATCGTGGCGTTGGCCACTACGCAGACCGATCGCGGCCTGGTGATGACCCTCGGCGATGTACTGTTCGACACTGGCGAGGCGGAGCTTAAGAACTCGGCCAATCGCGTGGTGTTGAAGATTGTGCAGTTCCTGCAACTCAACCCGAAACGTGTGGTGCGTATCGAGGGTTACACCGACAGCACCGGTGGCAAACAGGAAAACCTCAAGCTGTCGCGTGATCGCGCGCAAGCAGTAGCTGATGTGTTGATGGACCTGGGGATTGAGGACAAGCGGATTCAGGTCGAAGGTTACGGTGACGAATACCCGGTAGACGCCAACGCTTCCGAGCGCGGTCGGGCACAGAACCGTCGGGTGGAAATTGTCTTCTCCGACGAAAAAGGCCAGCTCGGCGCCGCCCGTTGAGGGCTGCGTCTCTGGAAAGCCCGGCCTGTCATGCAGCGCCGGGCTTTTTTACGACTGTCGAATAGCACGCAAATCCGTACAGTTTTGGCTGACACTGCACTGTACGGTCGACTATGGTGGCAACTGTCCCAGTACACTTCTAAACTGTTCCGGTATTGTTTCACACAAGAATAAAATGCCCGTGAAATCGAGTGCTGCGTCATGACCAATCTCTTGCTCTACCAACGTATTGCTCAACAATTGGCGGAAGACATCCGGCGCGGTGTCTATCAACCCGGAGAACGCGTGCCGTCGGTGCGCAAGATGAGTTCGCAGCTCAATGTCAGCCATGCGACGGTGTTGCAGGCTTATGCCAATCTCGAAGATCAGGGCCTGATCCGCGCACGGCCGCAATCCGGTTACTACGTGCACCAGACCCCGGCACTGACGGCGCCGACCCCGGACATCGCCCGGGTCGAGCGCCCAGGCCTGGTCACCCGCGCCAGTATTATTCAGCAAGTGTTGGTCGAGTCTCGCCGCGAGGGGGTCTTCCCGTTGGGCGCTGCGGTGCCGAGTGTCGATTACCTCCCGGTTCGCGCACTGCATCAGCAACTGGCCAAGGTCACCCGATTCCACAGCCCACGCGCCTTCAGCTACATGTTCAGCCCGGGTTTCGAACCGTTGCGCCGGCAAGTGGCAATCCGCATGCGCGACGCCGGGGTGGTGGTCGATCCGTCGGAAGTGGTCATTACCCACGGCTGTGTCGATGCGCTGCAGATGTCGCTGCGGGTGCTGACCCGTCCGGGAGATCTGATCGCTGCCGAATCGCCGACCTATTACGGTTTGCTGCAACTGGCCGATCTGTTGGGCCTGAAAGTGATCGAGATTCCCAGCGATCCGGCCACCGGCATGAGCCTCGAAGCTTTGCAGCTGGCGGCCAACCAATGGTCGATCAAGGCTTTGGTTCTGACCACGCGCCTGAGCAATCCGCTGGGCGGCACCATGCCGGAAGAACGGCAGAAACAACTGCTGCGTCTGGCCTCGGACTTTGATATCCAGATCGTCGAAGACGATATCTATGGTGAGTTGATGTTCGAACAGGGCCGCACCAAAGCCCTCAAGGCTTACGATCGACTGGATCGGGTGATTTACTGCTCGAGCTTTTCCAAAACATTGTCGCCGGGCGTGCGCGTTGGCTGGATGATTGCCGGCAAATATCAGCAGGAAATCCAGCGTCTGCAGACCTTCACCACGCATTCGGCGTGCAGCGTGACGCAGATGGCGATTGCCGCTTATCTGGAAAATGGCGGTTATGACCGGCATTTACGGTACATCCGCCAGGAATACCGGAAAAATCTCAGCGCGTTCCAGTTGGCGGTGCAGCAGTACTTTCCCGAAGGTACACAGATGACCCGGCCCACGGGCGGTTTCATCCTCTGGGTGAGTCTGCCGGGCAGGGTCAATACCCAGGAATTGCATGTCCGCGCATTGCAGCAGGGCATCAGCATTGCACCGGGGCTGATCTTCAGTAATACCGAGCAGTTCAATCACTGCATCCGCCTGAACTGCGGCACACCGTGGAATCGCGAGGCGGAAAGGGCGCTGATGACCCTCGGTCTGCTGGCGACTCAACTGTGTCAGGAAACGGCTGGCGGTTTCTGAACGGGGCGCGCGTCGTGCTTGTCTTGTGGCGCTCAACAGGCGAGCATATGGCCCTCTGCCGTTAGTGTTGTAGGGTTCATGAAAGCGATTTTGCCTGCTGCCTGGATATTGCTTGGTGTGTTGATGATGGGCCATGCGCCCGGTGTCATGGCAGCTGCCGTTCAGGAAAAGCCCGCAACGTCCGCGCCGGCAAACAAACCGGCGGCGAGCAAAAAAGCCGTTGCGGATAACAAAGCTGCGGCTAAAAAAGCCCCACAGAAGAAAGCCGCCGCGGTGAAGAAACGGCCCCCGGTCGCGTCCAAGTCGAAACCGGCCAGTGAGGTGGTGAAAACCAGATTGCCGCCGGCCAAGCTGGATCTGAGCCTGCCCAAGGACATGGTCCAGCAGCTAAAACCCGCCGGTACTGTATCGCTGCCCAAACACGAGGCGATCCTGCCGCAGATGTTCGGCGAGAAGAACAGCGGCTTCCAGCTCAATGGTCGCCTGCTCAGCAACGAAATGCAGTTGCAGCTGCGCAACGATGAGCGCCGTGATATCGAAGGCGCAGCACTGGATTTCGAGTTCAAGCAATAAATTCAATCGATCCGTGACCCGCGAACCAGACGCTTTGTCGGAGACTGGTCAGTCACATTCAGTTATCGGTAAAAACCCCGGTGCAGGGAATTTGAAACAACCGTTTTAGCGGTTACTCTGTCCGTGTCTCTTTAACACATTGCCCGTCGCGAGGACTTGCTCGTCATGAAATGCCGTGAAGGCTGTGGCGCTTGCTGTATTGCCCCCTCCATCAGTTCTGCCATTCCAGGCATGCCCAACGGCAAACCTGCCGGCGAACGTTGCGTGCAACTCTCGGTCGAAAACCTGTGCAGCATTTTCGGCCAGCCGGAGCGTCCGGCGGTTTGTTCAGGATTTGCCGCCGATGTCGAAGTCTGCGGCAGCAGCTCCGAGGAAGCGATCAAACTGATCGGCTGGTGGGAGCAGATGACGGCGGCGTGATGTGTCAAACGAACGGAACTTCAACAATAAGGAATAAGACTATGGGTTCGCTGCATCGTATCGCTGTGTTGTGTGGTTTGACCGCTGTGCTGGCTACTTCGGTGGCTCAGGCCGAGGACTGGAAGGTCGCCAAGGAACAGGACGGGATCAAGGTCTCGCTGGCTGAAGTACCGGGCTCGGATTACAAGTCCTATCAGGGCGTGACTCTGATGAAGACCACCGTGGCCAAACTGCGTGCCTTGCAGGAAGACGTGTCCGGAGCCTGTGCGTGGATCTACGAGTGCAAGGCCCAGAAGCTGCTCAAGCACGAGGGCGATCAGAGTTGGACCTATACGCAGTTCAACACGCCGTGGCCAGTCACTTCGCGTGATTCGGTGCTGCACATCACCACCGTGGAAGGTGCCGATGGCAGCCTGACCCGCAACCTCGAAGGCTTGCCGAAGTACGTTCCTGAAGAGAAAGGTTTTGTGCGCGTCACTCAGGTCAAAGGCTTCTGGAAGTTCGTGCCGAAAGGTGATCAGGTCGAAGTGACCTATCAAGTGCACACTGAGCCAGGCGGCAGCGTACCGGCCATGGTTGCCAACAAGTTTGTGGTTGATGCGCCGTTCAACACCCTTAAAGCCCTGAAAGAGCGCGCCGAGAAGTAATCCGCGCGCTTTGCGCAAAAACGCCCCGATCGATTCGGGGCGTTTTGTTTTGTCGTTATATTGTGTTTCCAGATATGCGCTGCACGAAATTTTCACAAAGCGTTCCTGACAATTCGCCCGCGCAATGCGTGCTGTCTGCGAACGATTGCCTTTATGAAAGAGTCGGGCAGCGGGGCACTAATCAATGGCAATGCTGCCGGTGATCGTGCAACATTTGCGCACCGCGCACGCCCCGGGGCCTGGAATGGCCAATAGAGGGCATGGCGCCGCTGTATTTTGCAACTTCAACTTCCAATGGGTCCTAAAACGACATGGCAAACCCGGACGCCCTGAATCAGCAGCGATCTTCCACTCGCCTGCTGCAACCGACCGTCAAATCGCATCTGGCCTACACCCTGTTGTGTGCCCTGGTCATGATGGTGATGTTTTCCGTGCTGCGCCTCGCGCTGCTGGTCTACAACCGCGAGATGATCCTCGATACCCCGGCTTCGACCTTCCTCGAAGCTTTCGCCAACGGCCTGCGTTTCGACCTGCGCCTGGTGGTCTACGTCTGCGTCCCGTTGCTGCTGGCACTGTTCAGTGCGCGGGCGATGGCTGCGCGTGGCTTCTTCCGTCTGTGGCTGACCGTGGCGTCCAGCATCGCGCTGTTCCTCGGCCTGATGGAGATGGACTTCTACCGTGAGTTCCACCAGCGCCTCAATGGCCTGGTATTTCAGTACGTGAAAGAAGACCCGAAAACCGTGATGAGCATGCTCTGGTACGGTTTCCCGGTGGTGCGCTACCTGCTGGCGTGGGTGATCGGCACCGTGATCCTGACCCTGGCTTTCAAGGGCGCCGATCGTGCAACCCGTCCGCGCGGCCCGTTCAGCGGCGGCAACGTCGGCACCCGCCAGGTGGCGCCGTGGTACACGCGTCTGGCGGTGTTTGTGGTGTGCCTGCTGATCTGCGTCGTGGCGGCCCGTGGCACCCTGCGTCAGGGCCCGCCGCTGCGCTGGGGTGACGTGTACACCACCGAATCGAACTTCGCCAACCAGCTTGGCCTCAACGGCACGCTGTCGCTGATCGCCGCCGCCAAGGACCGCATGGGTGAAGATCGCAACAACATCTGGAAAGCCACCCTGCCGCAGGAACAGGCGCAGAAAGTGGTGCGCGAGATGCTGGTGATGCCGGACGACAAACTGGTCGATGCCGACATTGCGGCGGTGCGTCGTGACTACACGCCACCGGCCGACAAGACCCTGCCGATCAAGAATGTGGTCGTGATCCTGATGGAAAGCATGGCCGGTCACTCGGTGGGCGCTCTGGGCGCGCCGGGCAACATCACGCCGTACCTCGACAAACTGTCGAAGGAAGGCCTGCTGTTCGACCGTTTCTTCTCCAACGGCACCCATACCCACCAGGGCATGTTTGCGACCATGGCGTGCTTCCCGAACCTGCCGGGTTTCGAATACCTGATGCAGACACCGGAAGGCAGCCACAAACTCTCCGGCCTGCCGCAGTTGCTCAGTGCGCGCAAGTATGACGACGTGTATGTCTACAACGGCGACTTCGCCTGGGACAACCAGTCGGGCTTCTTCAGCAACCAGGGCATGACCAACTTCGTTGGCCGTAACGACTTCGTCAACCCGGTGTTCTCCGATCCGACCTGGGGCGTGTCCGACCAGGACATGTTCGACCGTGGTCTGGTGGAACTGAAGGCGCGGGAAAACGGCAAGCCGTTCTATGCGCTGCTGCAAACCCTGTCCAACCACACGCCGTACGCCTTGCCAACGCCTTTGCCGGTGGAGCGCGTGACGGATCGCGGCACGCTCAACGAACACCTCACGGCCATGCGTTACGCCGACTGGGCCCTGGGTCAGTTCTTCGAGAAGGCGCGCAAAGAGCCGTACTTCAAGGAAACCCTGTTCGTTATCGTCGGCGACCACGGTTTCGGCAACGAGCGTCAGATCACCGAAATGGACCTGGGCCGCTTCAACGTGCCGATGCTGATGATTGCGCCGGGCATTCAGGAGAAGTTCGGTACCCGTGACCACACCGTGGGCACCCAGATCGACATCGTGCCGACCATCATGGGTCGTCTGGGTGGCGAAGTGCGTCACCAGTGCTGGGGCCGTGACCTGCTCAACCTGCCGGCCGGCGACACCGGTTTCGGTGTGATCAAGCCGTCGGGCAGCGAGCAGACCACTGCCATCGTCACCGCTGACCAGATCCTGGTCTTGCCGAAAGAGAAGGAAATGGCACCGAAGATCTACCAGTACCAACTGGGCGCGAACCCTTCTGCCGAGATCATTCCGGACGCACCGCGTACCGCCGAATTGAAACTCAAGCTTGAAGCGTTCCTGCAAACGGCGACCAAGAGCCTGATGGACAACACGGCCGGTGTGATCAACGGCAAGCCGGACTGATAAAACCGCTGCATAAAAAAGAGGCCCCTGAGGGCCTCTTTTTTTTGTCTTGGGGTTTTATATCCTGCCAAGTAACAGCAAGACCAACAGCACCACCAACACCACGCCAATAATGCCCGAAGGGCCATAACCCCAACTTCTGGAGTGCGGGAAGACCGGCAGACCACCGATCAGCAACAGGATCAGGATAATGATAAGAATTGTGCCCATGTCGATTTCCTTGTTTATAGCGTTCGAGAAGTCTTGGTATTCAAGGGCGACTGGAGGCTAACTAATTCCAGACGGCTTACAAATTCCGACCGGTGCGTATGAAAGAAAATTCAATGTTTTTTTAATGTATTTGGATGACTCGTTTATTTCCTTTGAAGCGCAAGACCAAAAGATCGCAGCCTTCGGCAGCTCCTACAGGGAACTGATGTAGGCGCTGCGGAAGGCTGCGATCTTTTGATCCTGTATTCAGCATTCTGATGGAGCGTGGGTGGCCAGTGTTCCTTCGCTACACTCCGCGCATCTCCTACAGAACAACAAGGCTGTCTGCTATGCAAAATCGCATGATGATCACGGGTGCGGGCTCAGGTTTAGGTCGCGAACTTGCACTGCGCTGGGCGCGTGAAGGCTGGCAGCTGGCCTTGTCCGACGTCAGCGAACCTGGCCTGCAGGAAACCCTGAAGCGGGTGCGCGAGGCCGGTGGCGACGGGTTCATCCAGCGCTGTGATGTGCGTGATTACAGCCAGCTCACCGCGTTTGCCCAGGCCTGCGAAGAGAAGCTCGGCGGCATCGACATCATCGTCAACAACGCCGGTGTGGCGTCCGGCGGGTTCTTCAGCGAACTGTCGCTGGAGGACTGGGACTGGCAGATCGCGATCAACCTGATGGGCGTGGTCAAAGGCTGCAAGGCCTTCCTGCCGCTGCTGGAACAGAGCAAAGGCAAGATCATCAACATTGCTTCGATGGCGGCATTGATGCAGGGCCCGGCGATGAGCAATTACAACGTGGCCAAGGCCGGTGTGGTGGCGCTGTCTGAAAGTTTGCTGGTGGAACTGGCGCAGCAGGAAGTCGGGGTGCATGTGGTCTGCCCGTCGTTCTTCCAGACCAACTTGCTCGACTCGTTCCGTGGCCCGACGCCAGCCATGAAAGCTCAGGTTGGCAAGTTGCTGGAAAGTTCGCCGATCAGCGCAGCCGACATCGCCGACTACATTTATCAGCAAGTGGCCGCCGGCGAGTTCATGATCCTGCCGCACGAGCAGGGACGCATGGCCTGGGCGATCAAGCAGAAGAACCCGCAACTGATCTACAACGAAATGACCACCATGGCCGATAAAATGCGCGCCAAGGCCAAACAAACCAACGGCTGAACTTGCCCCATGGGTGTCGCGTCGTTAGGGTGGCCGCAATAGTCACCCTGTCGAGAGGCATCAATGCTCAATTACCTGTGGTTCTTCCTCGCGGCGCTGTTTGAAATCGCCGGTTGTTTCGCCTTTTTCATGTGGTTGCGCCAGGGCAAAAGTGCCTTGTGGGTGATCCCGGCGCTGCTCAGCCTGACGCTGTTCGCCCTGTTGCTGACCCGTGTCGAAGCGGCTTACGCCGGTCGCGCCTATGCCGCCTATGGCGGGATCTATATCGTCGCGTCGATTGGCTGGCTGGCAGTGGTTGAACGGATACGTCCCTTGGGTTCGGACTGGATCGGCGTGGCGCTGTGCGTGATCGGCGCCAGTGTGATCCTGTTCGGGCCGCGGTTTAGCGCCGCGTGAGGCGAGACTGTTTAGCGATTTGCAGGAAACGTCTGACGGGCGCAGCGCTTGCGAGTGTAGGGCAAGACTGAATTGCTCACCACGCATTGTAGAGCGGGCGCGCACCGCGCATCTTCAGGGCTGGCTAACCCTTGAAGGACGAACTCCATGCTTGTACTCAGCCGTGTTGTGGGCGAGTTGATTTCCATCGGTGACGACATTTCCCTGCGGGTGTTGTCCGTCAACGGCTCCAGTGTGCGCTTTGGTGTCGAAGCGCCGCAGAAGATCAATGTGCACCGTTCGGAGGTCTACGAGCGGATTCAGCGCAAACAGGCCACCGAGAAGGTCCGCTAGTCGAACAGGTGCTTGGGCACGTCGTGTTTGAGCATCAGTTGGCATTGTTCGCTTTCCGGGTCGAAGACGATCAGCGCCTGGCCTTTGGTCAACGCCTGGCGTACGCGCAGCACGCGGGTTTCCAGCGGCGTGTCATCACCGTTGTCGGTGCCATCGCGGGTGACAAAGTCCTCGATCAGGCGGGTGAGGGTGTCGACTTCTAGAGCGTCGTAGGGAATCAGCATGGGCACCTCGGTTCAATCAATGGCGGGATGCTACGGCGATTGGTGGCTGGCTGCCAGTTTTGTGTGGGCAGTATCGGCCCTATCGCTGGCAAGCCAGCTCCCACAGAGTTTGATGGTGTACACAAACAACTGAGCCACCCCAAAAACTGTGGGAGCTGGCTTGCCAGCGATGGGGCCAGTCCAGCCACCACGGAAGCCCGGATCAGCTGTCGGAGCGCTGCCCCACCAGACTGTCCACCGACGGCACTCGCGTATCGCTCTCCATCTGCGTGTCGTGCTCGATCTGGTGACTGAAGCGATCCAGCGAAGCATTGGCCGGCGCGGCATCGCTGGCAAATACCGGCGGACTCAGAATGTACGCTCCAAGCAAACGACTGAGCGCCGCCAGACTGTCGATGTGCGTGCGCTCGTAACCATGGGTTGCATCACAACCGAAGGCGAGCAGGGCCGTGCGAATGTCGTGCCCGGCGGTCACCGCCGAATGTGCGTCGCTGAAGTAATAGCGGAACAGGTCGCGCCTTACCGGCAGTTCGTTTTCGCTGGCCAGCCGCAGCAAATGCCGCGACAGGTGATAGTCGTATGGCCCGCCGGAATCCTGCATCGCTACGCTCACCGCGTGCTCACTGGAATGCTGGCCCGGCGCGACCGGTGCAATGTCGATGCCGACGAATTCGCTGACATCCCACGGCAAGGCTGCTGCCGCGCCGCTGCCGGTTTCTTCGGTGATGGTGAACAGCGGATGACAGTCGATCATCAATTCCTGACCGCTGTCGACGATGGCTTTGAGCGCGGCGAGCAGCGCGGCGACACCCGCCTTGTCGTCGAGGTGACGGGCGCTGATGTGGCCGCTGTCGGTGAACTCCGGCAACGGGTCGAACGCCACCACGTCGCCGACACTGATGCCCAGTGAGTCGCAATCGGCCTTGGTTGCGCAGTAGGCATCCAGACGCAGTTCGACGTGATCCCAACTGATCGGCATTTCGTCCACGGCGGTGTTGAACGCGTGCCCGGAGGCCATCAATGGCAACACGCTGCCGCGAATCACACCGTTGTCGGTGAACAGGCTGACCCGGCTGCCTTCGGCAAACCGACTCGACCAGCAACCGACCGGAGCCAGGGTCAGACGGCCGTTGTCTTTCACTGCTCGCACGGCTGCGCCAATGGTGTCGAGGTGCGCGGAAACGGCGCGGTCGGGGCTGTTTTTCTTGCCCTTGAGCGTGGCGCGGATGGTGCCGCGACGGGTCATTTCGAAAGGGATACCGAGTTCTTCCAGACGCTCGGCGACGTAGCGCACGATGGTGTCGGTGAAGCCGGTGGGGCTGGGAATGGCGAGCATTTCCAGCAGGACTTTTTGCAGGTAGTTCAGATCCGGTTCGGGGATTTGAGTGGTCATGGAAACTCCTGATGAGTTGAGGCGCATCGATGGTTTCGATGAGGGAATTTGTGTTGCCTGTCAGGCCCTCATCGCTGGCAAGCCAGCTCCCACAGTGATGGGGTACACCGGTAAACGTGTGGGAGCTGGCTTGCCAGCGATGGGGCCGGTTCAGGCTCTAAATGATCAAGAAACAGCCGGCTGACTGTGCGGAAACAACAGATCGACAAACCGCTCCGCCGTCGGCTGCGGCTCGTGATTGGCCAGGCCAGCGCGTTCGTTGGCTTCGATAAACACGTACTCCGCTTGATCCGCTGCCGGCACCATCAAATCGAGGCCGACCATTGGAATATCCAGTGCCCGCGCTGCACGAACGGCGGCATCGACCAGAGTCGGGTGCAGAATCGCCGTGACGTCTTCCAGCGTGCCGCCGGTGTGGAGATTGGCGGTGCGGCGCACAAACAGGTGTTCGCCTGCCGGCAAGACAGTGCTGTAGTCATAACCGGCCGCATGCAGAGTGCGTTGGGTTTCGTGATCCAGCGGGATCTTGCTCTCGCCCCCAGTCGCGGCTTGCCGGCGTCGACTCTGCGCCTCGATCAATGCACCGATCGAATGATGGCCGTCACCGACCACCTCGGCGGGACGACGAATCGCTGCCGCCACCACTTCAAAACCGATCACCAGAATCCGCAGGTCGAGGCCTTCGTGGAAGCTTTCGAGCAGTACGCGGCTGTCAAAACGCTTGGCGGCTTCGATGGCCTGCTGCACCTCTTCGATGCTCTGCAAATCCACCGCCACGCCTTGGCCCTGTTCACCGTCGAGCGGCTTGACCACCACCCGCTGATGCTCATCGAGAAACGCCAGATTGTCGTCGGCGTTGCCTGCCAATTGCTGCGAGGGCAGCTTCAGTCCGGCGCCTTTCAACACTTTGTGGGTCAGGCTTTTGTCTTGGCACAAACTCATGCTGATCGCGCTGGTCAAGTCGCTCAACGATTCGCGGCAACGCACCCGACGTCCGCCATGGCTGAGGGTGAACAGCCCGGCTTCGGCATCATCCACCTGCACGTCGATGCCGCGCCGATGCGCTTCCTCGACGATGATCCGCGCATAAGGGTTGAAATTGGCTTCCGGCCCGGGCCCGAGGAACAGCGTCTGGTTAATGCCGTTCTTGCGTTTGATGGCGAAGGTCGAGAGGTTGCGAAAACCGAGTTTGGCGTACAGGTTCTTCGCCTGGCGGTTGTCATGCAGTACCGACAGATCCAGATAACTCAGGCCGCGACTCATGAAGTGTTCGATCAAGTGCCGCACCAGCACTTCGCCGACGCCGGGCCGCGAACATTGCGGATCCACCGCCAGGCACCACAGGCTGCTGCCGTGTTCCGGATCGTTGAAGGCTTTCTGGTGATTGAGGCCCATGACACTGCCGATTACCGCGCCGCTGTCTTCATCTTCGGCGAGCCAGTACACCGGGCCGCCCTGATGATGCGGAGTCAGGCGCGTGGCATCGATCGGCAGCATGCCGCGTGCCTGATACAGCAGATTGATTGCTTGCCAGTCGGCTTCGCTTTGTGCCCGGCGAATGCGGAAGCCGCGAAATACCCGGGTGGCCTGGCGGTAATCGCTGAACCACAGGCGCAGAGTATCGGACGGATCGAGAAACAGTTGCGTCGGTTCCAGCCCGAGAATCTGTTGCGGTGCGGCAACGTACAGGGCGATATCGCGCTCGCCGGGCTGCTCGTTGAGCAGTTCCTGCGCCAGCGTCGCCGGGTCAGGAAAGGTGTGACCGATCAGCAGCCGGCCCCAACCGCAATGCACGGCGATGGGGTCGGCGCCGAGTTCGCTGCCGTCTTCGGCCAGACGCGCCTGCAAACGTTCATACGACGGTGTCTGGCCGCGCAACAGGCGTTGGTTGATAGCCGTGGCGTGAGGTTTCATCAATCAGATTCCTTGTTCACTGAGCCACAGGTTCAGGGCCGCCAGTTGCCACAGTTTCGAGCCGCGCAAAGGCGTCAGTTGGCCTTGCGGATCAGTCAGCAGTTTGTCGAGCATGGCCGGGTTGAACAGGCCGCGATCCTGGCTAGGATCCAGCAGCAGTTCACGCACCCAGTTCAGGGTGTCGCCTTGCAAATGCTTGAGGCCCGGCACTGGGAAGTAACCTTTCTTGCGGTCGATCACTTCGCTTGGAATCACCAGACGCGCCGCTTCTTTGAGCACTTGTTTACCACCGTCCGGCAGCTTGAACTGACCGGGAATCCTTGCGGAGAGCTCAACCAGTCGATAATCGAGAAACGGCGTGCGCGCTTCCAGACCCCAGGCCATGGTCATGTTGTCGACGCGTTTGACCGGGTCGTCCACCAGCATCACCGTGCTGTCCAGACGCAGGGCTTTATCGACGGCAGCATCGGCGCCGGGTTGGGCGAAGTGTTCTTTCACGAAGTCGCCGGCCGCGTCATTCGCGGTCAACCATTTCGGTTGCACGGTGGCGGCGTAGTCGTCGTAGCTGCGGTCGAAGAACGCCGCGCGATAGGCTGCGTATGGATCCGCCGCACCGTCGACTTGCGGGTACCAGTGATAACCGGCGAACAACTCGTCCGCACCCTGGCCGCTTTGCACCACTTTGCAGTGCTTGGCCACTTCGCGCGACAGCAGGTAGAAGGCGATGCAGTCGTGGCTGACCATCGGCTCGCTCATCGCGCGGAACGCCGCGGGCAGTTGCTCGATGATCTCTTTTTCGTCGATGCGCAATTGATGGTGCTGCGTGCCGTAGTGTCTGGCGATCAGATCGGAATACTGGAATTCGTCACCGCGCTCGCCGCCAGCGTCCTGGAAGCCGATGGAAAAGGTCGACAGGTTCTCCACGCCGACTTCACGCAACAGGCCGACAAGCATGCTCGAATCGACACCGCCGGAAAGCAGCACGCCGACATCCACCGCCGCCCGTTGACGAATCGCTACCGCCTCGCGGGTGCTGTCGAGCACGCGGTCGCGCCAGTCTTCGAGGGTCAGGTTTTTCTCGTCGTCGTGCGGGCCGTAGGGCAGGGTCCACCAGGTTTTCTGCTCGGTGCGGCCATCGGCTTCGACGCGCATCCAGGTCGCTGGCGGCAGCTTTTCGATGCCCGCGAGCAAAGTGCGTGGAGCCGGCACCACCGCATGGAAATTCAGGTAGTGATTGAGCGCCACCGGATCGAGGATCGGGTTGATGTCGCCGCCCTTGAGCAGCGCCGGCAGGGCCGAGGCGAAGCGCAAACGCTGGCCGGTGCGCGACAGGTACAAAGGCTTCACGCCGAGGCGGTCACGAGCGATGAACAGGCGCTGGGCATCGCGTTCCCAGATGGCGAAGGCGAACATGCCGTTGAGTTTTGGCAGCAGCGCTTCACCCCAGGCGTGGTAGCCCTTGAGCAGCACTTCGGTGTCGCCACCGGAATAGAAGGCATAGCCGAGCGCTTCGAGTTCGGCACGCAGTTCCGGGAAGTTGTAGATCGCGCCGTTGAAGGCGAGGGACAAGCCCAGCTGGCTGTCGATCATCGGCTGAGCCGAGCCGTCCGACAGGTCCATGATTTTCAGGCGACGATGGCCGAGGGCAATCGGCCCTTGGGCATGGAAGCCCCACGCGTCGGGGCCGCGAGGGGCCAGGTGATGGGTGATTCGCTCTACCGCTGCAAGGTCTGCAGGTTGATGATCAAAACGTAACTCGCCAGCTAATCCGCACATAAAGTCCTTACCGGTTTTTCCGTTGGGGAGGGGGCATTCAAGTCTGGCCAAAATGGCCGGTACTCAGAAACTGACCCGCTGCAGATGTGGGAGTTTTAGAACGATGAGTTATAAGAGGCGGCGACTGACCAGCGGCCAGCCGCCGTTTTTCATTTGCCGCGGATTAACGTGCGCAAGGCGAAACGATTGGGATGGCAGGCCTCGGCGACGCTTTTGGGCAGCGGCAGCGGCTCGTTGTCCAGCCACGCCGCGAGCAGTTCGCCCGACAGCGGCGCGGTGATCAGCCCGCGTGAACCATGGCCGCTGTTGACGTACAGGCCATCGAGCCACGGGCAGTCGATGTCCGGCACTTGGCGCGCATCCTTGCTCAACGCGGCATAGGCCTCGGCGAAGGCTTCGCGGTCGGCGAGGGGGCCGACAATCGGCAGATAGTCAGGACTGGTGCAGCGAAATGCGGCGCGTCCTTCCAGGGTTTCCGGGGGCAGCTCATTGATGTGCAGACGCGCTACCAAATCGCTGGAGATCTCTTCGAGCATCGCCAGATTGCCCAAGTGTTCGGCGGTGGTCGGTGTCAGGTCGTCGCTGTTGAAGTCGAAACTGGCGCCGAGCGTGTGTTCGCCCAGACGTGTCGGGGCGACATAACCTTCGGCGCAGACCACAGTGCGCAGCGCCTGACTCTCGGCGGTTTGCGGCAGGCGCGTGATCTGCCCGCGAATGCGCTTGAGCGGCAGCTCGGCACTTTGCGCAAAGCGTTTGATCTCCGCTGCGCCGGCCAGCACCACCACCGGCGCGCTGGCGAGCACCCGTTCGCCGTCGAGGGCTTGCCACTGTCCCTCGACCCTGCGCAGTTCCAGCGCATCGTGATGCTTGAGCAGTTCGATGTTCGCCTGCGCGGCTTGCGCCTGGCACAGCGCGGGCGGATGCACCCAGCCCCCTTCGGGATAGTACAAACCGCCATGGGCCAGACCGATGCCGGCCTGAATCTCGGCTTGCGGCTGATCGAGCCAGTGCACCAAGTCTTCCGGGAACGCCGCGGCCAATTGCGCCTGACGCTCGGCCTCCTTGGCATTGAACGCCAATTGCAGCACGCCGCAATCGTCCCAGTCGGTGCCGCGTTGCAGGGTTTCCAGCAGGCGGCGGGTGTAGCCGAAGCCGCTGACGATCAGTTGCGACAACGCAGTGCCGTGGGCCGACAGCTTCAGGTACAGCACGCCCTGTGGATTGCCCGACGCCTCCTGCGCCACGGCCTCGTGACGTTCCAGCAGACCGACGTGCCAACCGCGCGCGGCGAGGCTGGCAGCGGTCGCACAACCGGCCAGCCCGGCGCCGATCACCAGCGCGCGCCGCTCGCCAGTCAGCGGAGCAGGGCGGGCGAACCACGGTTTGTCCGGCAGCGGTGGCGCGACATCCTGCGGCCAGCCGAGAAATTCGCCGCGCAGGATCTCCCACTTGTGGCCGATGCCCGGTGTGCGTTTCATCTTGAACCCGGCGGCGTTGAGCAAACGCCTGACCCAACCGGTGCTGGTGAAGGTACTGATGGTCGAGCCGGGGGCGGCCAGTCGAGCCAGTTCGACGAACAGTTCTGCGGTCCACATGTCGGGATTTTTCGCCGGGGCGAAACCGTCGAGAAACCACGCGTCAATCTGCGCATCGAGTTGCGGCAGCTGCTCCAGCGCATCGCCGATCAGCAGCGTCAGCGTGACCCGGCCGTTGCCGAGGACGATCCGCTGAAAGCCCTGATGGATTGCCACGTAATGGGTCAGCAGTTGATCGGCCAGCGGCTTGAGTTGCGGCCACAGGGCCAAAGCCCGTTGCAGATCCGCCGGACTCAGCGGGTACTTTTCGACACTGACAAAATGCAGCCGTGCTCCGGCCACCGCGTGCTGTTCAAACAGCTGCCAGGCGCAAAGGAAATTCAGCCCGGTGCCGAAGCCGGTTTCGCCGATCACCAGCCGCCCGTGCGCCGGCAACGCGGCAAAACGCTCGGCCAGGCGATTCTGTTCGAGGAACACGTAACGGGTTTCATCCAGCCCCGACTGGTCGGAAAAATACACATCATCGAACACCCGCGAGCGCGGGCGTCCCTGGTCATCCCAGTCGAGTTGGGCGTGGGGCAATACAGGTTTCATGGCAGGCTCGGCAACGACAAGGCGGCCATTCTAGCTGATCGGGCGGAGGGTGCTTGATCCATGGCAAGTGATCCTTGGATCGAATGCAGGATCATCACCGGCTTTTGTGGCGAGGGAGCTTGCTCCCGCTGGGGTGCGAAGCAGCCCCAAAACCAGCGATCGCAATTTGTCTGGAGGACGGTGGCTGCAGGTCTTGCGACTGCTGCGCAGCCGAGCGGGAGCAAGCTCCCTCGCCACAGTTTACTCATTCATCCCAATTGCCATGGTGTGCGGAATTTCTCCGTCGTGCCCGTGCCCAATCCGCTAGTCTTGCTGAATCCTGGAAGGAGCCGTCCCCATGTTTGAATCCGCCGAAATCGGCCATGCCATCGACAAAGAGACTTACGACGCGGCTGTGCCTGCCTTGCGTGAAGCACTGCTGGAAGCGCAGTTCGAGTTGCAGCAGCAGAAGCGTTTCCCGGTGATCATTCTGATCAACGGCATCGAGGGCGCCGGCAAGGGCGAGACCGTCAAGTTGCTCAACGAATGGATGGACCCGCGTCTGATCGAGGTGCGTACCTTCGATCAGCAGACCGATGAAGAACTGGCAAGGCCACCGGCGTGGCGTTACTGGCGGATGCTCCCGGCCAAAGGACGGATGGGCGTGTTCTTCGGCAACTGGTACAGCCAGATGCTTCAGGGCCGGGTTCACGGGCTGTTCAAGGATCCGCGTCTGGATCAGGCGATCAACGCCGCCGAGCGTCTGGAAAAGATGCTCTGCGATGAAGGTGCGCTGATCTTCAAGTTCTGGTTTCACCTGTCCAAGAAACAGATGAAGGCCCGCCTCAAGGCGTTGGCCGACGACCCGCTGCACAGCTGGCGCATCAGCCCGCTGGACTGGCAGCAATCGCAGACCTACGACAAGTTCGTCAAATACGGCGAGCGCGTGTTGCGCCGCACCAGCCGCGACTACGCGCCCTGGCACATCATCGAAGGCATGGACGCCAACTACCGCAGCCTCGCGGTGGGCAAGATCCTGCTGGAGGGCTTGCAGAACGCGCTCAAGCGTCCTGAGGTGCATACCGAAGAGGTCAATGCCGCCCCGTTGGGCACTGCCGTCGACGAACTCAACCTGCTCGACAGCCTCGACCTGAACCAGCAGCTGGAAAAGAAAGATTACGAAGAACAACTGATCACCGAGCAGGCGCGGCTGTCCGGGTTGATGCGTGACAAGCGCATGCGTCGCCATGCGTTGGTGGCGGTGTTCGAAGGCAATGATGCGGCGGGCAAGGGCGGGGCGATTCGCCGGGTGGCGGCGGCGCTCGATCCGCGTCAGTACAGCATCGTGCCGATTGCCGCGCCGACCGAAGAGGAGCGTGCGCAGCCGTATCTGTGGCGCTTCTGGCGACATTTGCCGGCACGCGGCAAGTTCACCGTGTTCGACCGCTCGTGGTATGGCCGGGTGCTGGTGGAGCGGGTCGAGGGCTTTTGCAGCCCGGCCGACTGGTTGCGCGCCTACAGCGAGATCAATGACTTCGAAGAGCAGATCGCCGACGCCGGGGTCATCGTCGTCAAGTTCTGGCTGGCGATCGACAAGGACACGCAGATGGAACGTTTCCAGGCCCGCGAGCAGATCCCGTTCAAGCGCTTCAAGATCACCGAGGACGACTGGCGCAACCGCGACAAGTGGGACGCCTACCGCGCCGCCGTGGGCGACATGGTCGACCGCACCAGCACCGAGATTTCGCCGTGGACGCTGGTCGAGGCCAATGACAAACGCTGGGCGCGGGTCAAGGTCCTGCGCACGATCAACCGAGCACTCGAAGAGGCGTTCGAGAAGTCCGACAAGCGCGCGAAAAAACACAAGGACTGAGCCAATGGGCACGCATACGCGGGGTGAATGATTGTCGCGGTCGGCGGCGGGGTGGACTTATTCTCGGTTGACTCTCTTCCGACAACAACAATTGAGGTATGCCATGCGTGAAGTGGTGATCGTCGACAGCGTGCGGACCGGCCTGGCCAAATCCTTTCGCGGCAAGTTCAACCAGACCCGCCCCGACGACATGGCGGCCCATTGCGTCAATGCGCTGCTGTCGCGCAACGACATCGACCCGGCCAGCGTCGAGGACTGCATTGTCGGCGCCGGCTCCAACGAAGGCGCGCAGGGTTACAACATTGGTCGCAACGTGGCGGTGCTCTCGCGGCTGGGCACCCATGTGGCCGGCATGACCCTCAACCGTTTTTGCTCCTCGGGTTTGCAGGCGATTGCGATTGCCGCTAACCAGATTGCTTCCGGTTGCAGCGACATCATTGTCGCCGGTGGCGTTGAGTCGATCAGCCTGACCCTGAAAAGCGTCAACACCGATCACCTGATCAATCCGCTGCTCAAACAGCAGGTGCCGGGCATCTACTACACCATGGGGCAAACCGCTGAAGTCGTGGCGCGTCGTTATGACGTGAGTCGCGAGGTGCAGGATCGCTATGCGTTGCAAAGCCAGTTGCGCACCGCCCAGGCTCAGGCGGCGGGGCTGTTCGATGACGAGATCGTGCCGATGGCGGTCAAATACCGGGTCGAGGACAAAAACAGCGGCGAGGTGCAGATCCTCGACGGCATCGTCGATCGCGACGACTGCAACCGCCCGGACACCACTTACGAAAGTCTCGCCGGACTGAAACCGGTATTTGCCGAGGACGGTTCGGTGACGGCCGGCAACTCGTCGCAGCTGTCCGACGGCGCGTCGATGACGCTGGTGATGAGTCTGGAGAAAGCCCTGCAACTGGGACTCAAGCCGAAGGCGTTTTTCCGCGGCTTCACCGTGGCCGGTTGCGAGCCGGACGAAATGGGCATCGGCCCGGTGTTCTCGGTGCCGAAACTGCTCAAGGCCAAGGGCCTGCAAGTGGCGGATATCGATCTGTGGGAACTGAACGAGGCGTTTGCTTCGCAGTGCCTGTATGCCCGCGACCGGCTGGAGATCGACAACGAAAAATACAACGTCAACGGCGGCTCGATTTCCATCGGCCACCCGTTCGGCATGACCGGCTCGCGGCAGGTCGGACATCTGGTGCGTGAGTTGCAACGGCGCAATCTGCGTTACGGCATCGTGACCATGTGCGTGGGGGGCGGGATGGGGGCGACGGGGTTGTTCGAGGCTGTTCGGTAAGTCTGAAGATAATAGTCGGCATTCAAGCCGTCATCGCTGGCAAGCCAGCTCCCACAGGTTCTGCAGGTGTTGCCTGTATTTGTGAACACCCTGGACACTGTGGGAGCTGGCTTGCCAGCGATGGGATCAACCTGATGACCGGTTGGAATCCAGAAGCTGCATCCGCGCGATGTACGCTTTTATTTCCTGCTCAGCCTTCTCCGGGGAAGCGAACGGCCCTTCAAGGGTGTTCTCCCGCGTGCAGAAAAACAGTTCACCATTGACCCTACACATCCGCTCACTGCGAAAGTGGGTGGCGGGGGCGCTGTCCTGGGCGCGCATTCCGTACATGATCGGCCTCCTTGGTTGATGCGCTGAAAGGGATCCAATGAGCTTATGCCTGAAGCACTTGGCGCGCCCGGTCAGCCGATCAACGGCAAAACGTCAATTTAATGCTGCGACCTGCACAGTTTCATTTGCGGCCTGACCGGAACTGTCCCTGTGTTGCGCCTGCGCGCGGGCCTAGAATGACCGCTCTCGTCAGCAGGCTTTGGGGTTCGCATGCACATTTCATCCGGTCGCTGGGTCTACGGTCTGTTCCTGGCGCTGCTGACGGCGTTTTTGTGGGGCATCCTGCCGATCAAGCTCAAACAGGTGTTGCAGGTGATGGACCCGATCACCGTGACCTGGTTTCGTCTGTTGGTCTCCGGTGGTTGCCTGTTTATTTATCTGGCGTCGGTCAAGCGTCTGCCGAGCCGCAAAGTCCTCGGCCCCCGGGGCGGCTGGCTGGTGTTGATGGCGGTGCTCGGGCTGGTGGGCAACTACGTGCTGTACCTGATGGGGCTCAATCTGCTCAGCCCCGGCACCGCGCAACTGGTGGTGCAGATGGGGCCGATCATGTTGCTGATCGCCAGCCTGTTTGTGTTCAAGGAGCGCTTCAGCATCGGTCAGGGCATGGGTCTGGCAGTGCTGCTGATCGGCTTCGTGCTGTTTTTCAATCAACGGCTGGCCGAGTTGCTGACGTCATTGTCGGACTACACCGCCGGCGTGTTGCTGGTGCTGTTGGCCTCGACCGTCTGGACGTTCTACGCGCTGGGCCAGAAGCAATTGCTCACGGTATGGAATTCGTTGCAGGTGATGATGGTGATTTACCTGTTCTGCGCTTTGTTGCTGACGCCGTGGGTGCATCCACTCAAAGCGCTGGAATTGAGCCCATTGCAGGGCTGGCTGCTGCTGGCTTGCTGTATGAATACGCTGATTGCCTACGGTGCATTTGCCGAGGCGCTGGCGCATTGGGAGGCGTCGCGCGTCAGTGCGACGTTGGCGATCACGCCGTTGGTGACCTTTGGCGCGGTGGCGCTGGCCGCGTGGATGTGGCCGGCGTATGTGCAGGCCGAGCAGATCAATGGTCTGGGCTACGGCGGCGCGGTGCTGGTGGTGCTGGGGTCGGCGCTGGTGGCGCTGGGGCCGTCGTTGATCGCCGGGCTGAAGGCGCGGCGGATGCGGGTGGCCTGAAAAGCAAAAGATCGCAGCCTGCGGCAGCTCCTACAGTTGGAATGCGTTCCCCTGTAGGAGCTGCCGCAGGCTGCGATCTTTTTGCTGTTAGCCTTTGGCGCCAGCCTCGATCATATTCTCCGGTCGCACCCAGGCATCGAACTCTTCATCGGTCAGATAGCCCAGTTGCAACGCCGCTTCACGCAAGGTCAGACCCTCGCCGTAAGCCTTCTTGGCGATTTCTGCCGACTTGTCGTAACCGATGTGCGGGTTCAGCGCCGTCACCAGCATCAGCCCACGTTCCAGGTGTTTGGCCATGACTTCGGCGTCGGGTTCAAGACCGGCAATGCAGTGCTGCTGAAAGTTGCTGCAGCCGTCGGCGAGCAGGCGGATCGATTGCAACACGTTATGGATGATCACCGGTTTGTACACGTTCAATTGCAGGTGACCCTGACTGGCGGCGATGCCGATGGTGACATCGTTGCCCAATACCTGACAGGCCAGCATCGACAGCGCTTCGCACTGCGTCGGGTTGACCTTGCCGGGCATGATCGAGCTCCCCGGTTCGTTGGCCGGCAGTTTCACTTCGGCAAAGCCAGCGCGAGGGCCGGAGCCGAGCAGGCGCAGGTCGTTGGCGATTTTCATCAACGCCACGGCGAGGGTCTTCAAGGCGCCGGACAGGCTGGTCAGCGGCTCATGCCCGGCCAGCGCGGCAAACTTGTTCGGCGCGGTGACGAACGGCAGGCCGGAGAGAGCGGCGAGCTCGGCGGCAATCGCTTCGCCAAAACCGTGCGGCGAATTCAGGCCGGTGCCGACGGCGGTGCCACCCTGTGCCAGTTCGCACACCGCCGGCAGTGCCGCACGGATCGCTCGCTCGGCGTAATCCAACTGCGCTATGAAACCGGACAACTCCTGACCGAAGGTGATCGGCGTCGCGTCCATCATGTGCGTGCGACCGGTCTTCACCAGTTTCATGTGGCGCGCCGCCAGTTCGGCCAGACCACCGGACAGCTCGGCGATGGCCGGCAGCAATTGCTCCTGCACGGCTTTGGCCGTGGCGATGCTCATGGCGGTGGGGAAGCAATCGTTGGAGCTTTGCGAGCGGTTGACGTGATCGTTGGGGTGCACCGGCGTCTTGCCGCCGCGCGGGTTGCCGGCCAGTTCGTTGGCCCGGCCGGCGATCACTTCGTTGACGTTCATGTTGCTCTGGGTACCGCTGCCGGTCTGCCAGACCACCAGCGGAAACTGGTCGTCGTGCTGGCCGTCGAGGACTTCGTCGGCGGCCTGCTCGATCAGGCGGGCGATGTCGGCGGGCAGGTCGCCGTTGCGGTCGTTGACCCGGGCGGCGGCTTTCTTGATCAGGGCCAGCGCGTGCAATACCGGCAGCGGCATGCGTTCCTGACCAATGGCGAAGTTGATCAGCGAGCGTTGCGTCTGAGCACCCCAGTAGGCGTCGTCCGGGACTTCGATCTGGCCCAGGCTGTCGGTTTCGATACGGCTCATCGTGCACACTCCTGTTGGTCTGTTTGCGCAGTTTAGGCCCGGTCAGGCCCAGGTGGTTCCCTCGAACCGATTGTTGACCGGCAAAACCCCGCCAATCAAGCACGGCAAGGCCCGGGGGTTGAGCCACGAGGTTTTTTAGGCGCAGAATGGTCGCCCTTGGGGTTTGACCTCGCCTAGCTGAAAAGGAAACTCGATGACTCGTCTTCGTGCCATCTGCACCGCGGTTGCACTGGTTTGCGCCAGCGGCCAGGTGCTTGCCGATACCGCCAGCCACAACGCCAGTGCTGAAGCTTTCCTGACCCTGGCGCACGCTGACAAGCTGGGCACTCCGGTGTACATGCAAGTGCAGCAAATGTTCGCTCAGCGTTTTGAACAGACCAAAGCCCCGGAATCCAAAAAAGCCGTACTGGAAACCTACCAGGCCAAGGCCAACGCCGCGCTGGACCAGGCCATCGGCTGGAACAAGCTCAAGCCTGACATGGTCAAGCTCTACACCAGCAACTTCAGCGAATCGGAGCTGAAAGACCTGGTCGCGTTCTACCAGTCGCCACTGGGCAAGAAAGTCCTGGAAAAAATGCCGCAGCTGACCCAGCAATCGGCCCAGATGACCCAGGCCAAGCTGGAAAGCGCCGTGCCAGTCGTCAACAAGCTGCTCGACGACATGACCAACGAGCTGGCACCGAAAGGCGCTGCGCCGGCCAAGAAGAAGTAAGCGGAGTTCGTGATGAGCATGCAACAACGCATCGAATCGACGCTGGCTCTGCTTCAGCCTGAGCATTTGCAGGTGCTGGACGAAAGCCACATGCACAGTCGCGGGTTGCAGACCCACTTCAAGGCGGTGGTGGTCAGCGCGCAGTTCGAAGGCCTGAACCGGGTCAAGCGCCACCAGAAAGTCTACGGCACGCTCGGCGAGCTGATGGGCGAGTTCCATGCGTTGGCGCTGCACACCTACACCCCGCAGGAATGGGCCGAAGTCGGCGCCGCCCCGGCGTCGCCGACCTGTGCCGGCGGTAGCAAACACTGAGGATTGCGAGGGCTGCTGTGGCGAGGGAGCTTGCTCCCGCTGGAGTGCGCAGCACTCCCAAGGTGCGAGTTTTGCGACTGCTTCGCAGCCGAGCGGGAGCAAGCTCCCTCGCCACAGAGTTTCTACAGATCCTAAAACCACCGTGTTTTTGCTAGAATCCGCAACGCGCCGCTCAGCCGGCGCGTTTTTTTTGAATCCGGTTCACCCTTTGCGAGGGTAGCCACCTGGAGAAATACCCATGACACAACCGATTGTCGTGGCGGCACTGTATAAGTTCGTCACCCTCGAAGATTACGTTGACCTGCGCGAGCCACTGCTCAAAGCGATGGTCGACAACGGCATCAAAGGCACGCTGCTGATCGCCGAAGAAGGCATCAACGGCACCGTGTCCGGCAGCCGCGAAGGCATCGATGGCCTGCTCGCCTGGCTGAAGAACGACCCGCGCATGATCGACATCGACCACAAAGAGTCGTACTGCGACGAGCAGCCGTTCTATCGCACCAAGGTCAAGCTGAAGAAAGAGATCGTCACCCTCGGCGTCGAAGGCGTGGACCCGAACAAAAAGGTCGGCACCTACGTCGAACCGCAGGACTGGAACGCGCTGATCAGCGATCCGCAAGTGCTGCTGATCGACACCCGCAACGATTACGAAGTGGCGATCGGCACGTTCGAAGGCGCCATCGATCCGAAAACCACCAGTTTTCGTGAATTCCCCGACTACATCAAAGAGCACTTCGACCCGGCCGTACACAAGAAGGTCGCGATGTTCTGCACCGGTGGCATTCGCTGCGAGAAAGCCTCCAGCTACATGCTGGGTGAGGGTTTCGAAGAGGTTTACCACCTCAAGGGCGGCATCCTGAAGTACCTCGAAGAAGTGCCGCAGGAAGAGACCAAGTGGCAGGGCGACTGCTTCGTCTTCGACAACCGCGTGACCGTGCGTCACGACCTCAGCGAAGGCGACTACGATCAATGTCATGCCTGCCGCACTCCGGTCAGTGTTGAAGATCGTGCCTCCGAACATTACGTGGCCGGCATCAGCTGCCCGCATTGCTGGGACAAGTTGAGCGAGAAAACCCGCCGCAGCGCCATCGATCGGCAGAAGCAGATCGAACTGGCCAAGGCGCGCAACATGCCGCACCCGATCGGCTACAACTATAAACAAGCATCCACCGAGGCCTGATCATGACTGCGCGCCTGCTCTATGTGATGGATCCGATGTGTTCCTGGTGCTGGGGGTTCGCTCCGGTCGCCAAGGCATTGGTCGAGCAGGCGCACGCAGCGGGAGTGGAGCTGCATCTGGTGGTCGGCGGCTTGCGCACCGGCAGCGGTGCGGCGCTGGAACCGACCACGCGGCGCTACATCCTTGAGCATTGGCAGGCGGTCACCGAGGCCACCGGTCAGCCGTTCAAGTTCGACGGCGCCTTGCCTGACGGTTTTGTCTACGACACCGAACCGGCCTGTCGCGCAATCGTTACCGCGCGCAGCCTGGCACCGGATTGCGCCTGGAAACTGGTCGGCCTGATCCAGCAGGCGTTTTACGCTGAAGGTCGCGATGTTACCCAGGCCAGTGTGCTGGTGGAGCTGGCTGAAAAGGCTGGCGTGCCGCGCATCGAATTTGCTGCCTTGTTCGATCATGCCGACCAACACAAAGCGACTCAGGCGGATTTCACTTGGGTGCAGGATCTGGGCATTGCCGGATTTCCGACCCTGCTTGCCGAACGCAATGGCCAACTGGCCTTGCTGACCAACGGCTATCAACCGCTCAGTGAGCTGTCGCCGTTGCTCGGCCGCTGGCTGGAGCGCGCAGCCTGTGCCTGACCGGGCCGATGACACGCCAGCCGTAAAGCGTGTCGACCGGCTGAGCTGGACAGAAGTCCGGCGCCTGGCACTGCATCACAAAAAGTCCCTGTGGATCGCTAACGGCGTGGCCGTGCTGGCGACGCTGTGCAGCGTGCCGATTCCGTTGCTGTTGCCGTTGCTGGTGGACGAAGTCCTGCTCGGCCATGGCGATGCCGCGCTGAAAGTCATGAACCATGTGTTGCCGTCGATGTGGCAGCAGGCGGCGGGCTACATAGGTCTGATGCTGCTGGTCACCCTGACGCTGCGTTGCAGCGCCCTGTGTTTTGGCGTGTTGCAGGCGCGGCTGTTTGCCCGGCTGGCGAAAGACATCGTCTACCGCATTCGCGTGCGCCTGATTGAACGCCTCAAACGTATCTCCCTCGGCGAATATGAAAGCCTCGGCAGCGGCACCGTGACCACGCATCTGGTCACCGATCTGGACACCCTCGACAAATTCGTCGGCGAAACCCTCAGCCGGTTTCTGGTGGCGATGCTGACCCTGGTCGGCACCGCGAGCATTCTGATGTGGATGCACTGGAAACTGGCACTGCTGATCCTGCTGTTCAACCCGTTGGTGATCTACGCCACGGTGCAGTTGGGCAAGCGGGTCAAGCACCTGAAGAAACTGGAGAACGACAGCACCTCGCGTTTCACTCAGGCCTTGAGCGAAACCCTCGATGCGATCCAGGAAGTGCGCGCTGGCAATCGTCAGGGCTTCTTCCTCGGGCGACTCGGCTTGCGCGCGCAGGAAGTGCGTAACTACGCGGTCAATTCGCAGTGGAAAACCGACGCGTCGAACCGCGCCAGTGGTCTGCTGTTCCAGTTCGGCATCGACATCTTCCGCGCGGCGGCGATGCTCACGGTGTTGTTTTCCGACCTGTCGATCGGGCAGATGCTCGCGGTGTTCAGTTACCTGTGGTTCATGATCGGCCCGGTCGAGCAACTGCTCAATCTGCAATACGCCTACTACGCGGCGGGCGGTGCGTTGGCGCGGATCAACGAACTGCTGGCGCGGGCTGACGAGCCGCAGTACCCGGGTGGTGTCGATCCGTTCAAGGGCCGTGAAACCGTGGGCATCGAGGTGCAGGGACTGAGCTTTGGCTATGGCGACGAGTTGGTGGTGGATCAGATGAATCTGTCCATCGCTCCCGGTGAAAAAGTCGCGATTGTCGGTGCCAGTGGCGGCGGCAAGAGCACGCTGGTGCAGTTGCTGCTCGGGTTATACACGCCGTTGTCCGGTACCATTCGTTTCGGCGGTTCGACCCAGCAGGAAATCGGCCTGGAGCTGATTCGTGAAAACGTCGCGGTGGTGCTGCAGCATCCGGCGCTGTTCAACGACACCGTCCGCGCAAACCTGACCATGGGCCGCACCCGCAGCGACGAAGCTTGCTGGCAGGCGCTGGAAATCGCTCAGTTGGAAGCGACCATCCGGGCGTTGCCGGACGGTCTCGACAGCATCGTCGGACGTTCCGGCGTGCGCCTGTCCGGCGGTCAGCGCCAGCGTCTGGCAATTGCGCGGATGATCCTCGCCGAGCCGAAAGTGGTGATCCTCGACGAAGCCACCTCGGCCCTCGATGCCGCTACCGAATACAACCTGCATCAGGCCATGGCGCGCTTTCTCAGCGGCCGCACCACGCTGATCATTGCCCATCGCCTGTCGGCGGTGAAGCAGGCCGATCGGGTGCTGGTGTTCGATGGCGGGCAAGTGGCCGAGGATGGCGACCACCAGCAACTGATCGCCGACGGCGGCCTCTACGCCAAGCTCTACGGCCACTTGCAGCGTCTGTAATCAGCCCCACAGCACTTGCAGCGCCGCCTCCTCGCCGTCATGGCCAAATTGCTTCATCACCACCGAACAGGATTCGCACGGGCGCATGGTCGTCGCGATGTCGACCGAGCGAATCTCCTTCGGATCGGGGTATTTCTCGCGCAGCACGCTGATCAGTTTGCTTTCGCTGTCCAGCGAGGTCGGCCGGCTGGTCTGCGTTGGCTGATAGGTTTTCAGATCCTTGATGGTCAGCGGCACGGCCAGCAATTGCCCTTGCTCGGTGACCTCCAGCGAGGTGCGCGGGAAGGCCGGGTTGTAGTCGATATTGATGTAAGTGGTGTTGCCGATCCGCACATGATTGGCACCCATGTGGCGAAACAGCGGCAGGCGCTGGGTGCTGCCCTGAGCGCCGGAGACGCTGACGTAGACTTCCCGTTTGCCGCTGGCCGTGGTGACTTCGGCATAGGCGATGTTACGTGCGTTGAGCGGCCGTTCACGCACGGGTAACAGGTTGTGCAGTTTCTGCATGGCACTGTCGATACGCAGTGCTGCGTTGTTGTTGGCCGGGTTGATCGTCGGTGACAGGAACAACGTGTCGAAAATCTCTGCGGTTTTCTGCCGAAAGGCTTCCGGCGCTTCCTTGCTGCGCGCCCACGTGACGGCGCCTTCGGGCAGGCGGGTGACGATCATCCGCGTCGAGTGATCGAACATCAGCGCCTCGCCCGGGCTGGTGTCGACTTTCAGCCATTTCAGATTGTTGGCCGGACTGGCTGTGGTGCCGATGGGAATTGCGATCTGCTCCATGGTCTTCATCGCGCGCTGCACCGATTCGAGGCCATGGATGCGCACGATGTTGTTGGCGTGCAGCGAGCCGGTGTAGACGGTCAGCAATTCCGCACCGAGACTGCCGTCGGCCAGTTCGGCGGGGGCCAGGCGTTTGAATGTCAGATGCCTGCCCGGGACTTCGCCTTTGGCGAAAGTGGCGAGGTAGTACTCATGGTTGTTGACCCGGAAAAATACATGGGTGGCCGAATCGTCGAAGGCCGGCAGCAGCACTGCGCCGACCTGATGTGAATCATTGATCCCGTCGTAGGTACCGCCGGTTTTTATCCGGGCATAAATACCTTTGCGAAACTGCAGCGTGGCTTGAATCTGCTGTCTTGGCACCAGCCTGCCCTGATTGAAGCCCAGACGACGCAGGTCACCGGTGAACAGCCGCGGGCGGTTATCGATGATTTGATAAAGCTTGGCATCGACCGCCAGGAACATTCCTTCTTGCCGGGGCAGGGCGGCGGGCTCCGAAATCCGCTCGCCAAACCACGGCGCGTAACCTTTTTCCTTGTCAATCGTGCCAAGGCCGGGCGTCGGAGCCGGTTCTGCAGTGACGTAGCTGACGCGGCAGTCGCCCGCGCCCGGTGCGCGACGTACCCGGCACGGCAGCAGCGTCCAGTGCTGACTGTCATCAAGCAGATCGACCCGGCGCAGTTCATCGCCGTCGAGTCGATAGGGCACCTTATCGATCAGTACTGTGATGCGTCCGCCAGCCTCGGGCATGAGCTCGATGCGCGTATCGGGCGCCAGCTCTATATCGAGCTGATTGTCGGTTTTTTTCACGACGCTGTAGTGCGAACGCCCTAGCGAAAAGTCGTGTTCGTGAGCGAGCAACTGAGGCCCGTAAGGACGATCGGACATCGGATCAAGCAGGTGATACCGGGAGTCGCCGACAGCAACGTTGCGCACCGGTACATCGTCAATGCCTTTGACCACGGCCAGATGATCGGCAGGGTTCAGTGCTTTCCAGCGCCCGGCATCCAGTGCCTGAGGCAGGCTGTGCATCAAGTCGTAGTCAGCGCTTCTGCCGGCCAGTTTTTTCAGGCGCATGACGGCGCGGTGTTCCAGATGCGCCACGGCCCGTACTGTGCCGATTGCGCCTCGGCCGCCAAGCTTGAGCAAGGCAGGCACAGCGTCCAGCGGATTGAAGTTTCTCAAGCTCGAAACCAGCAGGTTCTTCGACAATTGCGCCATGCGTGGCAGTGCGACGCGAATCGCCATTTTTCCTGCCACCGCAGTGAGGCGGATACTGCCGGCAACAAACTTGCCCAGGGGAATCGCAAACGAGACGATATCGAGGAACAGGCCGAGTACGCCCAGTGCGCGTTTCTCCGGGCTGTCCGATTGCAGGTCTTCGAGACTGCCCCAGAACGGAATAAAACCCTTGAGGGCATGAATCCAGTGCGTTTTGCTGGTGTCTTGTTCGAAGCGGGTTTTTCCCCAGGCGTCGCTGCGCAGTGCCTGTTCGTCGACATAGAACAGCTGCGTCGCGATGACAGAGGCGATTTGCGCAGTGCGCGGCGAGGTGAAGCTCAGGTTCGGCGAGCTGTCCTGATGGGCCGCCGGGATCATCGAAACCGGGAGAGGCTCGCCCAGTGGTTCGAGGATGGCGATGCACATGGCGTCGGTGGCGGGGGGCGAGCCGTTCCAGTGTGCTTCTCGATCGAATGGCAGGCGGCGGGCGACGATGCGAGTGATGCTCTGGGCCCTGGTGCGTCCACGTTTGGGCGGCAGTGGTGGCAATAACACACCGCCCATACGGGTACTATCCAGATCTGTACGTTGGCGAATGATGCCGGCGCGCGGCAGGCATTCGTAGAAGCGTGATAAGCCCTGATACGTCACTTGCAGGAAGAAACCCATGCGTGCCCGAAGCGGCAGGATGTTTTCCGGTGTTTCCAGGTGAGCCTCGATGTGCCGCGTCTTATCCCTGAGGCTGTGAATCCTCACTTGGCCGTGTTCCAGTGCCCGGCGGTCAGCCCATGGCAGAGTGACCAACAGCGACTTGATCAAATATTCATAGGCTTTGCGGGTCTTGCTCAGATAATCGTCGAACTGCCGATCGAACACTGTCCTGATATCGGGCAGGGTGCACTTGCTCGGGAAGCGTGAAACACGTTTGCCTGGTTGATGTCCGGTGTCGACAAAACCACTGTGCAGGCTGCCTTCCGGATTCAGGCTGATCCATTCGCTGGCGTTGCGGCCATCGCTGCTGACGTACCAGCGCGTTTCGTTGTTCAGCCCGCCAGAGGCATAGACCTCCAGCAGCGGCCAGGTGTGCAATGCCACTTCCTCGGTATCGATAATGCTGCGTCGGGCGCGGTTGCGCGCTGAGTGATGGTAGCGCTTGAGGCGAATTGTCGTGTGATCGGACAGATCGTTGGTCAGCGCCTTGTCCAGTTCCTGTTGCGCCAGGGCGAGTCTGCGTGGCGGCTCGATGTCCAGTTGCAGGATCGCCGCGTTCAGTTGTTTCTCGTGGTCTTCCAGAGCGTTCAGCGGCGCGTGACCGTTGGAGGCTTCGCCCGCGACAGCCAGCGCTCCGGTGGCTGCGGTCCAGGTACGTGCAGCAGCCACTCGGGTCATGGCGATCAGGGTTTGCAGGTCGCTGCTGGCGTTGTGACTTTTGTGCAGCGGCAGATCGACCAGTTGCTGGAAGCTCAGATACTCCAGCGACCGTGGATCAAGAGCATGAGCAAGGTGCACGCCATGCACGAAATTGACCCAGACCACCGAGCTGGCGTAAGGCAGGTCGTCAGGGATGTCGCGCACTTGAAATTCCGGTCCGAATTGCGCCAGGCAGGCCCATCCCAGCAGGTGTTTCTCGATCATCGTCGAGGTTCGGTCAGAATCCTCCAGATGCTGTAAAAAGTCCCGGCGAATGGTGGCGTAGCCGGCTCCGTAGTGAGCGCGTTGTTCGAGCGCAAAACCGGCCACCTCGGTCGAACTGCGGTTGCCAGGCAGGTCGTACCACAGGCACAAGGCTTCGAGCAGTAAACGCAGGCCGATATCGGGGACGGTCAGTTCATCGGGTCTGGAGCCGTACCATTGCAGCCTTTGCAGCAAGCGCTGGCCCAAGTCATGGGCTTGGGGGGTGTCGAGCAGGCGCTCCAGGCAGGTGGCGGGCTGCTGCTCCAGTTGCTGGACGGTAAAAGGAGGCGTGACTTCGCTGGCCAGACTGTCAATGGCAGACAGGGGTTTACCGATGAGCCAGTCGCCCATCACGTCGTGAATCGCGGCTTTGTCCTCGTCGCTCATCAACACCGCGAGCGTCGGGTGATGTCGCAGATTCAATCGGTGGCTGGCGCGCTGTTCTTCGACTTTGCCGATCAGCCGGGTCAGTGCCGTGGCGTCCGGTGCGTCCGCAAATGTGAACCCGGACTCACGCAGCCGTTGTGACAGCGGCTGCAGCCTGTCGGAACGCAGGTGTGCGCCTATACTCAGCAACGCTCGCTGAAACCTTTGAAGGCTGCTGGAGGCCTGGCTGACGCTCTCGATGACATAACGGGCGACGCTGCCATCGGGACGGTGGAAGGAGAAGTTGCATTGATCAGCCGTGGCGTCGACTTGCAGCAGGGCTCCTCTGGAGGTCTGCAGATAGGCAGTCAATTGCGGTTCGCCGCTGTTTTCGAACAGCGTTTGCAGCATGTTTTGCGCCTGCTCTTGCGCTGCGCCCAGGCGTGAATGGGCCTGGGGCGCCAGGTAGTAGGACTCCAGTGAAGTCGAAGCGTCGAGGACCGCGCGCAGGGCAGTGATCATTGCGCGGTATTCGTCCTGTTGGGCAGTATGGCGTTGCAGCGCGGTTGTAAGTGACTGCATGGAAAACGGCTCTGGATGATTGAAAGCCGTCAGTGTCGAAGTATCGCGCACCTCGGGTGCGGTACTTATGTATCGTCGGTTGCAAGCTTCCTGGCTTGCCGGAAGGGGGAACGCCCCCTAGTCTGGCTTTAGCGGTTTCCCCTTGATGATGGCAGTACGTGCGCAAAGGACCTCATGAAGCAAAAAAGGACACTCGGAACGCCACGGTTGTTGGGCATCGTCTGGCCATTTATTGCCGTCGTGTTATTTCAGGCGTTATTGGGGGGCGTGAGTCTCTACGTCCTGTCGGCCGTGCGTGGCTATGTCGCCGGTGAAAGTCTCTGGTCCAAGGGCCAGAAGGACGCCATCTATTACCTGAACCTGTATGCCGACAGCCGTGACGAGGCGATCTTCCTCAAGTACAAGGACGCGATTGCGGTGCCCCAGGGCGGTCACCAGTTGCGTCTGGCGCTGGATCGTCAACCGCCGGATCTGCAGGCGGCGCGGGAAGGGATTCTCAAGGGTGGCAACCATCCCGATGACGTTTCGAGCCTGATCTGGCTGTACCTCAATTTCCGTCATTTCAGTTATCTGGAAACAGCGATCGACCGCTGGACCATCGGCGATGCCTATCTGGTGCAACTGGACAATGTCGCGCGCGAGATGCATCAGGGCATCAGCAAGAATGTCGCGACGCCGGCTGATATCCAGCACTGGAAAGCGCAAATCTTTGCCATCAATGACGGTGTAACGCCGGCGGCCAAGGCTTTCAGCGATGCCTTGGGCGAAGGCTCGCGGATGATCCTGCGCCTGCTGCTGTTCACCAACCTGGCCACGGCGCTGGGGTTGATCGTGCTGGCACTGTTGCGCACCCACAAACTGCTCAAACAGCGCCATGCCTTTGCTCAGGCGCTGCAACTGGAGAAGGACCGGGCGCACATCACCCTGCAATCGATTGGCGACGGAGTCATCACCACTGATGTCAATGGTGCGATCGATTACATGAATCCTGCGGCAGAAGCCATGACGCACTGGAAGTCCGAGCATGCGGCGGGGCTGCCTCTGGCCGCGCTGTTCAATCTGCTGGACGACAACGCGCAGGCAGAAGGGCTGACGCTGATCGAGCATATCCTCAGCGGGCAACTGGTCGGCGGCAGCGAACATTCCAAACTGATTCAGCGTCTGGACGGCAGCACGGTTTCCGTGACGCTGGTGGGCGCACCGATCCGCAATGCCGAGAAAGTCAGTGGCACAGTGTTGGTGCTGCATGACATGACTCAGGAACGGCAATACATCGCCAACCTGTCGTGGCAGGCCACCCACGATGCCCTGACCGGTCTGGCCAACCGCCGTGAATTCGAATATCGCCTGGAGCAGGCCCTGCACAACCTGACGCGCCAGCCCGGTCGGCATGCGCTGATGTTCCTTGATCTGGACCAGTTCAAACTGGTCAACGACACCTGCGGCCATGCCGCTGGCGATGAGTTGCTGCGGCACATCTGCGCGTTGTTGCAATCGGGCTTGCGCGAGAGCGACACCCTGGCACGGCTGGGCGGCGACGAGTTCGGCATCCTGCTGGAGAACTGCGCCCCGGACGCTGCCGAGAAAATTGCCGAGAGCTTGCGTCAGACAGTGCAGAACCTGCATTTCGTGTGGAAGGGGCGACCGTTCCTGACCACGGTGAGTATCGGTCTGGTGCACATCGCCCAGACCCCGACCACCCTCGAAGCCTCATTGCGCGCGGCTGACATGGCTTGCTACATGGCCAAGGAAAAGGGCCGTAACCGGGTGCAGGTTTACCACGCAGATGACTCCGAACTGTCTCTGCGCTTCGGCGAAATGGCCTGGGTGCAGCGCTTGCACATGGCTCTGGAAGAAGACCGCTTTTGCCTTTACGCCCAGGAAATCGCGCCACTGGGCCCCGCAGCTGATGGCGGCGGGCACATCGAAATACTCTTGCGTCTGCATGACGAGGCCGGGCGGATGATCCTGCCGGACAGTTTCATTCCGGCGGCCGAACGTTATGGCCTGATGAGTCAACTGGACCGCTGGGTTGTAGAAAATGTTTTTAAAGTCATTGCCCAATGTATTGCCGAACAACATCAAGGGCCTTTGGCAATGTGTGCGATTAATCTTTCAGGCATTACTATCGGAGATGAGGCGTTCTTGCACTTTCTGCGTGAACAGTTTGTTAATTACGCCATACCTCCTGAAATGATTTGTTTTGAAATTACCGAAACCAGTGCAATTGCCAATCTTGGGAGTGCAATTCGATTTATTAATGAACTCAAAGGCTTAGGTTGTTACTTCTCGCTTGATGATTTTTGTGCCGGAATGTCTTCATTCGCTTATCTGAAACATTTGCCTGTAGACTTCCTGAAGATCGACGGAAGTTTCGTAAAGGATATGCTGGACGACCCGATTAACCGCGCAATGGTCGAAGTGATCAATCACATCGGGCATGTCATGGGTAAGCAGACAATTGCCGAGTTTGTAGAAACAACCCAGATCGAGCAGGCATTGCTTGAAATCGGGGTGGATTACGCTCAGGGTTACGTCATCGAACGCCCGCAGTTGTTTACCTGCGACAGTTTGCAAAGTCGGCCCGCCAGACCGCAGCCGTTGTTATTCAAGGCGCCTGGCACGTTCCGTTGAAATCTCTTGCCGATCCTTACAATCACAAATCAAAAGGAGCCGAACAGTGATCGACACATTCAACCGAACCGGACCACTCATGGAAGCTGCAAGTTATCCCGCCTGGGCGCAACAGCTCATTACGGATTGCAGCGAGAGCAAGCGCCGGGTTGTCGAACATGAACTGTACCAGCGCATGCGCGATAACAAGCTCAGCGCCAGGACCATGCGCCAGTACCTGATCGGGGGATGGCCGGTCGTTGAACAGTTTGCGTTGTATATGGCGCAGAACCTGACCAAGACCAGGTTTGCCCGCCATCCTGGGGAGGACATGGCGCGCCGCTGGCTGATGCGTAACATCCGTGTTGAACTCAATCATGCTGATTACTGGCTGAACTGGAGCCGCGCGCACGGCGTCAGCCTTGAGGATCTTCAGGCTCAGCAAGTGCCGCCGGAACTGCATGCGCTGAGTCATTGGTGCTGGCATACGAGTTCGGCGGATTCGCTGATCGTTGCCATCGCTGCCACCAACTACGCCATCGAGGGCGCAACCGGAGAGTGGTCGGCGCTGGTGTGTTCCACTGGCGTTTACGCTGCGGCATTCCCGGAAGAGGAGCGCAAGCGGGCGATGAAATGGCTGAAGATGCATGCCCAATATGACGACGCCCATCCATGGGAAGCGCTGGAAATCATCTGCACGCTGGCGGGGATGAACCCGAGCCAGGCAATGCAGACCGAGCTGCGCCAGGCGGTGTGCAAGAGCTACGACTACATGTACCTGTTCCTTGAGCGCTGCATGCAGCTGGAGACCACGGAGCGCGCGATCCACGGTCGTGAACGTCTGGCGTTGGCAGAGAGCTGATTCAAGGTCTGAGGTGTAGCAAAAATGTGGGAGCGAGCCTGCTCGCGAAGACGGCGCTTCAGTCAGCACGGTTTTGACTGATTCACCGCTTTCGCGAGCAGGCTCGCTCCCACACTGCTGTGTGCTGTCTGAGAGTATTCAGCCAGCCATTGCCAACCGATTACGCCCTTCGCGCTTGGCCACGTACAGCGCACTGTCGGCCCGACGCAGCAGACTGTCCGCTGACTCACCCGGCAGCAGAGTGGAGCAGCCAAGGCTCACGGTCAGGTCGATCAATTGGCCGTCGGCGAAGTATTCCTCAGCCTGCGCGGCATGGCGCAATCGCTCGCCAACCATTTGCGCCGCTTCCCGGCCGGTGTTCGACAGCAGGATCAGAAACTCTTCCCCGCCATAGCGAAACACCATGTCGACGTTGCGCAACTGGCTCTTGATCGAGGCTGCCACCGCTTTGAGCACGTCATCACCGGCGCTGTGACCGTGGCTGTCGTTGACCCGTTTGAAGTGGTCGATGTCGAGCATCAGTACCGATAGTGGTTGCAGGTGCCGACGTGACATGTCGATCTCGCGCTGCAGGGTCTGCTCCATGGCGATCCGGTTGCCGGTTCCGGTCAGCGGATCGCGCAACGCACTTTGCGTCGCAGCGCGGTAGAGCAGGGCGTTGCGCATCGGGAATAACAGCGACGACAGCAGCGATTCGAGGTTGCCCTGATCCTGCTCACTGAAGCGCTGGTTGCGGCGAAACACCAGCTCGCCCAAGTGCTCGCCTTCGTGGCTGAGGCTATAGCTGACGGAATGGTGACCGCGGGCACCGAATTCCAGGCGCAGGTCGCTGCCTGAATGCACATAACTCAAGGCGTCCAGCGGCACCAGGCGCTGAACTTCGCGAAAAAACAGACCGAGGATTCGTTGCGGCTCAAGACTGGTTTGCAGTTGCAGGCTCATTTGCTGGCGCAGTTGCGCGAGGCTGGCCGGGCGTTCCAGAAGCGGAGGCAGCTGACCAAAGCCCAGGCGTTGCAATTTGGCACTGTCAAAGTCAATTGCATTGGTCTGGGAAGGTGATTTCATATGGCGTGAGCCCCTAAGCAGTAAGTCTGTCTTACAGGCTGGGTGAGAGCGGCTATGGGCTGCGCGTCATACTGATCCATCAGTCCCGTAGGACATTTGGCGTAAGTTTAGTCTGCCGGATGTCGATTAGTCAGCTATCGAAATCGGCCTTGCCCCAGTGCCTTCACACGGCGTGCTTTGAGGGAAATTAGAGCGAAAGTCGTGCCATTCAGTTCAGGATTATTAAAACTGTTATGAATCAATAGGATGGCATTTTGCTTTGGGCGGGAGTGGCAGATATTTGACTGGAATATCACGGCGAAAAGCGGCAAAGGTGTGCCGCGACGGTAATCCGCCACGGCAACAAAAGCGACGTATGGCAGTTATTGCGCGTTGAATGCCTGGCCATTGATGCCCGTACTGTCCGGGCCCATCAGGTACAGGTACACCGGCATGATCTCTTCCGGGGTCGGATTGTTCAGCGGGTTTTCCCCCGGATAGGCCTGTGCGCGCATGCTGGTACGCGTACCGCCCGGGTTGATGCTGTTGGAGCGCACAGGTGCTACGCCATCGACTTCGTCGGCCAGCGTCTGCATCAGGCCTTCGGTGGCGAACTTCGACACACCGTAGGCGCCCCAGTAGGCCCGGCCCTTGCGCCCGACGCTGCTGGAGGTGAACACCACCGAGGCATCCTGCGACAGCTTGAGCAGCGGCAGCAGGGTGCTGGTCAGCATGAACATGGCGTTGACGTTGACTTGCATGACACGCATGAAGTTTTCGCCCGACAACTGTTCGATCGGCGTGCGCGGGCCGATGATCGAGGCGTTGTGCAGCAGACCGTCGAGGTGGCCGAACTCGGTTTCGATCATCGCCGCCAGCTCATCGTATTGATGGGGCAGGGCGGTTTCGAGGTTGAACGGGATCACTGCCGGTTGTGGGTGGCCGGCTGCTTCGATTTCGTCGTAGACCTGCGTCAGATTGGCTTCGGTCTTGCCCAGCAACAGCACGGTGGCGCCATGGGCGGCGTAGGTTTTGGCAGCCGCCGCGCCGATGCCACGGCCGGCACCGGTGACCAGAATGACCCGATCCTTGAGCAGTTCGGGACGGGCGGTGTAATCAAACATAAAAACCTCTCCATAAGGCGAATGCTGAACTCTGTGGCGAGGGAGCTTGCTCCCGCTCGGCTGCGGAGCAGTCGTAGTGCCAGCCAGTGCGGTGTGCCTGAGAAAATGCGCACTCAGGTAAAAATGGGGCCGCTGCGCGACCCAGCGGGAGCAAGCTCCCTCGCCACAGGGGGGGGGCGGGTCAGCAGCTGCACAGCGCGCTGTCGAGCACCTTGCGCAACTCCAGTGGATGATCCACCACCACATCCGCGCCCCAGTGCCGCGGGTTGTCGTCCGGATGGATATAGCCATAGGTCACGGCGGCGGTTTTAGTGCCCGCATCGCGCCCGGATTCGATGTCGCGCAGATCATCGCCCACAAACAGTACGGTGGACGGATCCAGATCAAGCATCTTGCACGCGAGGATCAGCGGCTCCGGATCCGGCTTGCTGTTTTTCACGTGGTCCGGGCAGATCAACAGCGCCGAGCGCTCGGCCAGCCCCAGTTGCTGCATGATCGGTTCGGCAAACCGCACCGGTTTGTTGGTGACCACGCCCCAGATCAAGTTGCCCCGCTCGATGTCGGCCAGCAACTCGCCCATCCCGTCGAACAGCTTGCTGTGTACCGCGCAACCGGCCAGATAGCGTTCGAGGAATTCCTGGCGCAGTTCTTCGAAGCCCGGCGATTCCGGATCCATCGAGAACGTCACCGCGACCATGGCTTTGGCGCCGCCGGAAATTTCGTCGCGGATGTGCTTGTCGTTCATCGGCGGCAAGCCGCGATCCGCGCGCATCGCCTGACAGATGGCGATGAAATCCGGCGCGGTGTCGAGCAGGGTGCCGTCCATATCGAAAAGGACTGCTCTGATGGCCATCGGCTTATTCCTCGCGCAGGGTCTGGATCATGTAGTTGACGTCAACGTCGTTGGCCAGCTTGTAGTGCTTGGTCAGCGGGTTGTAGGTCAGGCCGATGATGTCCTTGACGGTCAGGCCGGCGATGCGGCTCCAGGCTCCCAGCTCGGACGGGCGAATGAATTTCTTGAAGTCGTGGGTGCCGCGTGGCAGCAGCTTCATGATGTATTCGGCACCGACGATGGCGAACAGGTACGCCTTCGGGTTGCGGTTGATGGTCGAGAAAAACACTTGGCCGCCGGGCTTGACCATGCGGTAGCAGGCGCGAATCACCGACGACGGGTCCGGTACGTGCTCGAGCATTTCCAGGCAGGTTACGACGTCGAACTGCTCGGGCATTTCTTCGGCAAGGGCTTCAGCGGTGATCTGCCGGTACTCGACGTTGACCCCGGATTCCAATTGATGCAGTTGCGCGACCGCCAGCGGCGCTTCGCCCATGTCGATGCCCGTTACGGTGGCGCCGCGCTGGGCCATGGCTTCGCTGAGAATGCCGCCGCCGCAGCCGACGTCGAGAACTTTCTTGCCGGCCAGATTGACCCGCTCGTCAATCCAGTTGACGCGCAGCGGATTGATGTCGTGCAGTGGTTTGAACTCGCTTTCACGGTCCCACCAACGATGGGCCAGGGCTTCGAATTTGGCGATTTCGGCGTGGTCGACGTTGCTCATGATCTATTCCTCGAAAAACTTGAAAAAGGCTGTAGCCGCGAAGTCTGCTCCGCGGTGTTTACGATTCTGAGTGGCCGCTGATGCGCTGGCCCCAGGCCCGGGCGGTGGCGCCCAGCTGTTGTTCGTCCAGGCGGGTCAGGCGCCGGTCGTCGAGTAACTGTTTGCCGGCGACCCACAGGTGTTTCACGCAGTCGCGGCCGGTGGCATAGATAAGCTGTGACACCGGGTCATAGACCGGTTGCTGGGCCAGGCCGGACAGGTCGAAGGCGACAATGTCCGCGGCCTTGCCGATCTCCAGCGAACCGACCTGTGCCTCAATGCCCAGAGCCCGGGCCCCGTTGAGCGTGGCCATGCGCAGCGCGCGATGGGCGTCCAGCGCGGTGGCCGAGCCGGCGACGGCTTTGGCCAGCAGCGCGGCGGTGCGGGTTTCGCCGAGCAGGTCGAGGTCGTTGTTGCTCGCTGCGCCATCGGTGCCGACGGCAACGTTCACACCAGCCTGCCACAGACGCTCCACCGGGCAGAAACCGCTGGCCAGCTTCAGGTTCGATTCCGGGCAGTGGATCACGCTGGTGTTGCTTTCTACCAGCAATGCCAGATCGTCATCGCTGATCTGGGTCATGTGCACCGCCTGGAAGCGCGGGCCGAGCAGGCCGAGGCGAGCGAGACGGGCCAGTGGTCGCTCGCCGCGATGCTCCAGCGATTGCTGGACTTCAAAGGCGGTTTCGTGGACGTGCATGTGGATCGACGCGTCCAGCTCTTCGGCGATCACACGGATTTTTTCCAGGTTCTCGTCGCCCACGGTGTAGGGTGCATGAGGGCCGAAAGTGATCTTGATCCGTTCGTGATGCTTCAAATCGCCGAACAGCTCGACGCCCTGACGAATGGCCTCATCGGCGCTACTGGCGCCGGGGATCGGGAAATCGAGGATCGGAATCGCGATCTGCGCGCGAATGCCGCTGTTGTGCACACGCTCACTGGCGACTTTCGGGAAGAAGTACATGTCCGAGAAGCAACTGATGCCACCCTTGATCTGCTCGGCAATCGCTAAGTCAGTGCCATCACGGACGAAATCTTCATCGACCCATTTGGCTTCGGCCGGCCAGATATGGTTTTCCAGCCAGGTCATCAGCGGCAGGTCGTCGGCCAGGCCACGGAACAGGGTCATCGCCGCATGTCCGTGGGCGTTGATCAGGCCCGGGCTGAGCAACACGTCCGGCAATTCGCGGACTTCAGTGGCGTTACACTTCAATGCTTCGGCGCGCGGGCCGATAAACACGATGCGACCGTCACGGATGCCCAAGCCATGTTCCTTGAGCACAACGCCTGCAGGTTCGACGGGTACCAGCCAGGTCGGCAGCAATAATAAGTCGAGCGCAATGGCAGGTTTCGGCATCGAGGGTCGGTTCCAGTGCTTTTGTAAAGGATGGCGAAGTATACCCGAGCGTCTTCGCGGGGGGATCGCTATAATCGGCGGCTTTTGTTCATGAGTGCGGGGTGAGGGATGCGCGATCGACTGTTGGCTGCGGAGAAAGTAAAGGCCATCGATTGGCGAGATGGCGCGCTCCACCTGCTGGATCAGCGCATTTTGCCGTTCGAGGAAACCTGGATTGCCTACACCAGCGCGGCCGGTGTGGCTGAGGCGATTCGTTCGATGGTGGTACGTGGCGCACCGGCGATCGGCATCAGTGCGGCCTATGGCATTGTGCTGGCGGCCCGCGCACGGATCGCTGAGGGGGGTGACTGGTACGCGGCGCTGGAAGAGGATTTCGCCTTGCTGGCCGATTCCCGGCCGACAGCGGTCAATCTGTTCTGGGCGCTGAATCGCATGCACGATCGCCTGGACCGGCTGAAAGAAAACGCCGATCCGCTGGCGGCACTGGAAGCTGAAGCCATCGCCATTCATGAAAGCGACCGCGAAGCCAACCTGACCATGGCTCAGCTCGGTGTCGACCTGATCCGCAAGCATCAGGGCAACGCCCAGGCGATTCTCACTCACTGTAATACCGGCGCCTTGGCCACCGGTGGTTTCGGTACCGCACTGGGGGTGATTCGCGCGGCCTATCTTGAAGGCATGGTAGAGCGCGTCTACGCCGATGAAACCCGCCCGTGGTTGCAGGGTTCGCGCCTGACCGCCTGGGAGCTGGCGAACGAAGGCATCCCGGTGACGCTCAATGCTGACTCCGCCGCCGCGCACATCATGAAAACCAAAGGCGTGACCTGGGTGATCGTCGGTGCTGACCGCATCACTGCCAATGGCGATGTGGCGAACAAGATCGGCACCTACCAACTGGCGGTCAACGCAATGCACCACGGCGTGCGCTTCATGGTGGTGGCACCGAGTTCGACCATCGACATGCATCTGGCCAGCGGCGACGACATTCCGATCGAGGAGCGTGATGGCGCCGAGTTGCTGGAGGTCGGTGGCAAGCGGGTGGGTGCGGACGTTGAAGCGTTCAACCCGGTGTTCGATGTGACGCCGGCCGATCTGATCGATGCGATCGTCACTGAAAAAGGCATCGTCGAGCGTCCGGATACGGCGAAACTGGCTCAGTTGATGTGCCGCAAACGCCTGCATTGATTGGCTTTGGCGTCTGTAAGGACGCCATCGCTGGCAAGCCAGCTCCCACAGGTTCTGTGCTCGCCGCTGACCCTGTGGGAGCTGGCTTGCCAGCGATGGCGCCCTGAAAGTCAATAAACATCGCAAAATCTGACCTCAAAACTGCATTCAAAGAAGCTCTGAGCCTCTCTCGTCCCCTTTACGCCTGTCATCGGTCAACTAACTATGCTCCATGCGCATCTGGGGGATAGGTGCGTGGCGGCTCTTGTGATAACATCCGGCGTTTTCCGAGGCGGCTTCACGGAGCTGTCTTTACTGCGCAAATCCGTGGTTGTATCCGTTGATTTGTCGTAAGTCGGCGCACGGCACTCAGCCTGCCCCGACGAGCTTCGTACATCCCATATGGATATGACGAAGTTTCACCAGAAAAAGGAATCAGGCTTCTCATGGGCGAACTGGCCAAAGAAATCCTCCCGGTCAATATCGAAGACGAGCTGAAACAGTCCTACCTCGACTACGCAATGAGCGTAATCGTCGGCCGTGCACTGCCGGATGCGCGCGATGGCCTCAAGCCCGTGCACCGTCGCGTACTGTTCGCGATGAGCGAGCTGGGCAACGACTTCAACAAGCCGTACAAGAAATCTGCCCGTGTTGTCGGTGACGTGATCGGTAAGTATCACCCGCATGGTGATACCGCGGTTTACGACACCATCGTCCGCATGGCTCAGCCTTTCTCCCTGCGTTACCTGCTGGTTGACGGTCAGGGCAACTTCGGTTCGGTGGACGGCGACAACGCCGCGGCCATGCGATACACCGAAGTGCGCATGACCAAGCTGGCGCACGAACTGCTGGCCGACCTGCACAAGGAAACCGTGGACTGGGTGCCGAACTACGACGGTACCGAGCTGATCCCGGCGGTCATGCCGACCCGCGTGCCGAACCTGCTGGTGAACGGTTCCAGCGGTATTGCCGTGGGCATGGCGACCAACATTCCGCCGCACAACCTCGGCGAAGTCATCGACGGTTGCCTGGCCCTCATCGACAATCCCGAGCTGACCGTCGATGAGCTGATGCAATACATCCCCGGTCCGGACTTCCCGACAGCCGCGATCATCAACGGTCGGGCCGGCATTATCGAAGCCTATCGCACCGGTCGTGGTCGCATTTACATGCGTGCGCGTTCGATCATCGAAGACATCGACAAGGTCGGTGGCCGTCAACAGATCGTCATCACTGAACTGCCGTATCAGCTGAACAAGGCGCGTCTGATCGAGAAGATCGCCGAGCTGGTCAAAGAGAAGAAGCTCGAAGGCATCACCGAGCTGCGCGACGAGTCCGACAAGGACGGTATGCGCGTCGTGATCGAGCTGCGTCGCGGCGAAGTGCCTGAGGTGATCCTCAACAACCTCTACGCCCAGACCCAACTGCAATCGGTATTCGGCATCAACATCGTCGCGCTGATCGACGGCCGTCCACGCATCCTCAACCTCAAGGATCTGCTGGAAGCCTTCGTCCGTCACCGTCGCGAAGTGGTCACCCGTCGTACCGTATTCGAGCTGCGCAAGGCTCGCGAGCGTGGTCACATCCTCGAAGGTCAGGCCGTTGCCCTGTCGAACATCGACCCGGTGATCGCCCTGATCAAGGCGTCGCCGACTCCGTCGGAAGCCAAGGAAGCGCTGGTCAGCACCCCTTGGGAATCCTCGGCGGTGGTGGCGATGGTGGAACGTGCCGGCGCCGATTCGTGCCGTCCGGAAAATCTCGATCCGCAATATGGTTTGCGCGAAGGCAAGTACTTCCTGTCGCCAGAACAGGCACAAGCCATTCTGGAGCTGCGTCTGCACCGTCTGACCGGTCTGGAGCACGAGAAGCTGCTGGCCGAGTATCAAGAGATCCTCAACCAGATCGGCGAGCTGATCCGCATCCTCAACAGCGCCGTGCGCCTGATGGAAGTGATCCGCGAAGAACTGGAAGTGATCCGCGCCGAATATGGCGACGTGCGCCGCACCGAGATTCTCGATGCGCGTCTCGATCTGACCCTGGGCGACATGATCCCGGAAGAAGAGCGCGTCGTGACCATCTCCCACGGCGGCTATGCCAAGACCCAGCCGCTGGCTGCCTACCAGGCCCAGCGCCGCGGCGGTAAAGGCAAGTCGGCCACCGGCGTCAAGGATGAGGACTACATCGCTCACCTGCTGGTGGCCAACAGTCACACCACGCTGCTGCTGTTCTCCAGCAAGGGCAAGGTGTACTGGCTGAAGACTTACGAAATTCCGGAAGCGTCCCGCGCCGCCCGTGGTCGTCCGTTGGTTAACCTGCTGCCGCTGGATGACGGTGAATACATCACCACCATGCTGCCGGTCGAGGAATACACCGAAGGTCATTACATCTTCATGGCGACCGCCAACGGCACCGTGAAGAAGACTCCGCTGGAATCCTTCAGCCGTCAGCGCAGCGTCGGTCTGATCGCGCTGGAACTGGACGAAGGCGACGTGTTGATCTCCGCGGCCATCACCGATGGCGAGCGCGAAGTGATGCTGTTCTCCGATGGCGGCAAAGTGACGCGCTTCAAAGAGTCCGATGTCCGTGCCATGGGCCGTACTGCCCGTGGTGTACGCGGCATGCGTCTGCCGGAAGGGCAGAAGCTGATTTCGATGCTGATCCCGGAAGAAGGCAGCCAGATCCTCACTGCTTCCGAGCGTGGTTATGGCAAGCGCACCGCGATCACCGAGTTCCCTGAGTACAAGCGTGGCGGTCAGGGCGTGATCGCCATGGTCAGCAACGAGCGTAACGGCCGTCTGGTCGGTGCGGTTCAGGTGCTCGACGGCGAAGAAATCATGCTGATTTCCGATCAGGGCACGCTGGTACGTACCCGTGTCGACGAAGTGTCGAGCCTGGGTCGTAACACTCAGGGCGTGACTCTGATCAAACTGGCCAAGGATGAAACCCTGGTCGGTCTGGAGCGGGTTCAGGAGCCATCGGAAGTCGAAGGCGACGAGCTTGAAGGTGAAGAGGGTGCCGAGTTCGAGGGAGATGTCGTGATCGACGACGTTGCCGAGGACCAGCAACTCGACGCCGCAGCTGACGAAGAGCCGCAAGAATAAGCGGACAAGCGAGGGGGCGGATGAAAATTCGCCCCCTTGTTATTTGTCCGGTATGAAATATCGGCGCCCATGACGAACCCTGTGGGAGCGAGCTTGCTCGCGAAAGCGGAGCAACAGGCGACATCGTTGTTGAATGTCAGTCCGCCTTCGCGAGCAAGCTCGCTCCCGCAGGATCGGCGCCGACTGATATGTGATACCACCAAATCAGAGCGAGATTGGATGTGAGCAAGCGAGCCTATAACTTCTGTGCCGGTCCTGCGGCGCTTCCTGAAGCTGTCCTGCAACGTGCCCAGGGTGAACTCCTTGATTGGCATGGCAAGGGTCTGTCGGTCATGGAAATGAGCCATCGCAGCGATGAGTTCGTGTCCATTGCCACCCAGGCCGAGCAGGATCTGCGTGACCTGCTGAATATCCCGTCGAACTATAAAGTGCTGTTTCTGCAGGGTGGCGCCAGCCAGCAGTTCGCGCAGATCCCGCTGAACCTGTTGCCGGAAAACGGCAGCGCCGACTATATCGACACCGGTATCTGGTCGCAGAAAGCCATCGAAGAAGCCTCGCGCTACGGCCACGTCAACGTTGCCGCCACCGCCAAGCCTTACGACTATTTCGCCATCCCGGGTCAGAACGAGTGGAAGCTGTCGAAAGACGCCGCTTACGTTCACTACGCGCCGAACGAAACCATCGGCGGTCTGGAGTTCCAGTGGATCCCGGAAACCGGTGACGTGCCGCTGGTGGCTGACATGTCTTCGGACATCCTCTCGCGTCCGGTCGACATCTCGCGTTTCGGCATGATCTACGCCGGCGCACAGAAGAACATCGGCCCGAGCGGTATCGTCGTCAACATCATCCGCGAAGACCTGCTGGGCAAGGCGCGTGCGCTGTGCCCGACCATGCTCGACTACAAGGTCGCGGCCGATAACGGTTCGATGTACAACACGCCGCCGACCCTGGCCTGGTACCTCTCCGGTCTGGTGTTCCAGTGGCTGAAAGAGCAGGGCGGCGTTGAAGCGATCGCCAAACTGAATGACGTCAAGCAGCGCACGCTGTACGACTTCATCGACGCCAGTGGCCTCTACAGCAACCCGATCAACAAGTCGGACCGCTCGTGGATGAACGTGCCGTTCCGTCTGGCTGATGATCGCCTGGACAAACCGTTCCTGGCCGGTGCCGATGCGCGCGGTCTGCTCAACCTCAAGGGCCACCGCTCCGTGGGCGGCATGCGTGCCTCCATCTACAACGCCGTCGACATCAACGCCGTCAACGCGCTGGTGGCGTACATGGCTGAATTCGAGAAGGAAAATGGCTGATGTCCGAGCAAGAACTCAAGGCACTGCGCCTGCGTATTGACGCTCTGGACGAAAAGGTCCTCGAGCTGATCAGTGAGCGTGCGCGCTGTGCCCAGGAAGTTGCGCGAGTCAAGATGGCCTCGCTGGCCGAAGGCGAGGTGCCGGTGTTCTATCGTCCCGAGCGTGAAGCTCAGGTGCTCAAACGCGTGATGGAGCGCAATCAGGGGCCGCTGGGCAACGAAGAGATGGCGCGGTTGTTCCGCGAAATCATGTCCTCGTGTCTCGCGCTCGAGCAGCCATTGAAAGTGGCTTACCTCGGCCCTGAAGGCACCTTCACTCAAGCAGCGGCGATGAAGCACTTCGGCCACGCGGTGATCAGCAAGCCGATGGCGGCGATCGACGAAGTGTTCCGTGAAGTGGCGGCGGGGGCGGTGAACTTCGGCGTGGTGCCGGTGGAGAACTCCACCGAAGGCGCGGTCAACCACACCCTCGACAGTTTCCTCGAACACGACATGGTGATCTGCGGTGAAGTCGAGCTGCGCATCCACCACCACCTGTTGGTCGGTGAAAACACCAAGACCGACAGCATCAGCCGCATCTACTCCCACGCGCAGTCGCTGGCCCAGTGCCGCAAGTGGCTGGACGCACATTATCCGAATGTCGAGCGCGTGGCGGTGGCGAGCAACGCCGAAGCGGCGAAGCGGGTCAAGGGTGAGTGGAACTCGGCGGCGATTGCCGGCGACATGGCTGCTGGCTTGTATGGCCTGACCCGTCTGGCCGAGAAGATCGAAGATCGTCCGGACAATTCGACGCGCTTCCTGATGATCGGTAATCAGGAAGTGCCGCCGACCGGCGACGACAAAACCTCGATCATCGTCTCGATGAGCAACAAGCCTGGCGCGCTGCATGAGCTGCTGGTGCCGTTCCATGACAACGGGATCGACCTGACCCGGATCGAAACCCGTCCGTCGCGCAGTGGCAAATGGACCTACGTGTTCTTCATCGACTTCGTCGGCCACCACCGTGATCCGCTGATCAAAGGTGTGCTGGAAAAGATCAGTCAGGAAGCAGTAGCACTCAAAGTGCTGGGTTCCTACCCGAAAGCAGTTCTTTAAGGGGCGGTAGCAAATGAGTGGCAACTTCCTCGCTCTGGCACAGCCGGGCGTGCAACAACTTTCGCCGTACGTTCCGGGCAAGCCTGTGGACGAACTGGCGCGCGAGCTGGATCTGGATCCGGCGAAAATCGTCAAGCTGGCAAGCAATGAAAACCCGCTGGGCGCCAGCCCGAAAGCGCTGGCGGCAATCCGTGATGAGCTGGCCGAGCTGACCCGTTATCCGGACGGCAACGGCTTCGCGCTGAAATCGTTGTTGGCCGAGCAGTGCCGCGTCGAGCTGAACCAGGTAACCCTGGGCAACGGCTCCAACGACATTCTCGAGCTCGTGGCGCGCGCCTATCTGGCGCCGGGTCTGAACGCCGTGTTCAGTGAGCATGCGTTTGCCGTTTACCCGATCGCCACCCAAGCGGTCGGCGCGCAGGCCAAAGTGGTACCGGCCAAGGACTGGGGGCACGACTTGCCTGCGATGCTTGCGGCCATCGACGCCAATACCCGCGTGGTGTTCATCGCCAATCCGAACAATCCGACCGGCACCTGGTTCGGCGCCGAAGCGCTGGACGAGTTCCTGCAAGATGTACCGGAACACGTGCTGGTGGTGCTGGACGAGGCGTACATCGAGTACGCCGAAGGCAGCGACCTGCCGGACGGTCTGGATTTCCTCGCGGCGTACCCGAATCTGCTGGTATCGCGCACGTTCTCCAAGGCCTACGGCCTGGCAGCGCTGCGCGTCGGTTATGGCCTGTCCACTGCGGTAGTAGCGGACGTGCTCAACCGTGTGCGCCAGCCATTCAACGTCAACAGCCTGGCTCTGGCCGCAGCCTGTGCGGCGCTGAAGGACGACGAGTATCTGGCGCAAAGCCGTCAGCTCAACGAATCCGGCATGCAGCAACTGCAGGCCGGTTTCCGTGAGCTGGGTCTGAGCTGGATCGAGTCCAAGGGCAACTTCATCTGCGTCGATCTTGGTCAGGTCGCTGCGCCTATTTTCCAAGGGCTGCTGCGTGAGGGCGTGATCGTGCGTCCGGTGGCCAATTACGGCATGCCGAACCACCTGCGGGTGACCATCGGTCTGCCGGCGGAAAACAGCCGCTTCCTTGAAGCGCTGCGCAAGGTTCTGGCTCGTGGGTGATGTCACTGCTCTGCAATCTGCTGCACCTAGGATCGGTCGCCTTGTGGTGGTCGGTCTGGGGTTGATCGGTGGTTCGTTTGCCAAAGGCTTGCGTGAAAGCGGCATCTGCCGTGAAGTGGTCGGGGTCGATCTCGACCCGCAATCGCGCAGGCTGGCGGTCGAGTTGGGTGTGGTGGACCGTTGCGAAGACGACCTGATTGCTGCGTGTCAGGGCGCCGACGTGATTCAACTGGCGGTGCCGATTCTGGCCATGGAGAAGGTGCTCGCGCGTCTGGCGAGTGTCGATCTGGGCCAGGCGATTCTGACCGATGTCGGCAGTGCCAAGGGCAATGTGGTGCGCGCGGCGACCGAGGCGTTCGGCGGCATGCCGGCGCGTTTCGTGCCGGGGCATCCGATTGCCGGTTCCGAGCAGAGTGGGGTGGAAGCTTCCAACTCTGAGCTGTTCCGTCGGCACAAGGTGATTCTGACCCCGCTCGCGCAAACCGACCCGGCCGCGCTGGCGGTGGTCGATCGCTTGTGGCGTGAGCTGGGTGCCGATGTCGAGCATATGCAGGTCGAGCGCCACGACGAAGTGTTGGCTGCGACCAGTCATCTGCCGCACCTGCTGGCCTTCGGTCTGGTCGACTCGTTGGCCAAACGCAATGAAAACCTTGAGATCTTCCGTTACGCTGCGGGCGGTTTTCGCGATTTCACAAGAATCGCCGGAAGCGACCCGGTGATGTGGCACGACATCTTCCTCGCCAACCGTGAGGCTGTCCTGCGCACACTCGATACATTTCGCAGCGACCTCGACGCCTTGCGCGACGCGGTCGATGCAGGGGATGGGCACCAATTGTTGGGCGTCTTCACGCGCGCCCGGGTTGCCCGCGAGCATTTCAGTAAAATCCTGGCCCGCAGGGCCTATGTGGACGCTATGAATTCCAACGATCTGATTTTTCTGGCTCAACCTGGTGGCCGCTTGTCCGGTCGGATTCGCGTACCAGGTGACAAATCGATTTCCCACCGCTCGATCATGCTCGGCTCGCTGGCCGAAGGCGTGACCGAGGTGGAAGGTTTCCTCGAGGGTGAAGATGCCCTGGCGACCTTGCAGGCATTTCGCGACATGGGCGTGGTCATCGAAGGCCCGCACCACGGTCGGGTGACCATTCACGGCGTTGGCCTGCATGGCTTGAAGCCGGCACCTGGCCCGATCTATCTGGGCAACTCCGGCACCTCGATGCGTCTGTTGTCCGGCCTGCTGGCGGCGCAGAACTTCGACAGCACCCTGACGGGCGATGCGTCGCTGTCCAAGCGTCCGATGAATCGCGTGGCCAATCCGCTGCGTGAAATGGGCGCTGTGATTGAAACTGCTGCCGAAGGTCGTCCGCCGATGACCATTCGTGGCGGTCATAAGCTCAAGGGTCTGACCTACACCATGCCGATGGCCAGTGCTCAGGTGAAGTCCTGCCTGCTGCTGGCGGGTCTGTACGCGGAAGGCAAGACCACTGTCACTGAGCCGGCTCCAACCCGTGATCACACCGAGCGCATGCTGCGTGGTTTCGGCTACCCGGTGAGCGTTGATGGCGCGACCGCTTCGGTCGAGTCCGGCGGCAAGCTGACCGCGACCCACATTGAAGTGCCGGGCGATATCTCGTCGTCGGCGTTCTTTCTGGTGGCGGCGTCGATCGCCGAAGGTTCCGAGTTGGTGTTGGAGCACGTCGGCATCAACCCGACCCGTACCGGCGTTATCGACATCCTGCGGCTGATGGGCGCCGATATCACCTTGGAAAACCAACGTGAGGTCGGTGGCGAACCGGTAGCCGACCTGCGCGTGCGGGCAGCTAAACTGAAAGGTATCGAGATTCCGGAAGCGCTGGTGCCACTGGCGATTGACGAATTCCCGGTACTGTTCGTGGCGGCGGCCTGTGCCGAAGGTCGTACCGTGCTGACCGGTGCTGAAGAGTTGCGCGTCAAGGAATCGGACCGCATCCAGGTCATGGCGGACGGCTTGCTGGCGCTGGGCGTCAAGTGCCAGCCGACCCCGGACGGCATCATCATCGATGGCGGCCAGATCGGTGGCGGCGAAGTGCATGGTCACGGCGATCACCGTATCGCCATGGCCTTCAGTGTGGCCTCGCTGCGCGCCACTGCGCCGATTCGCATCCATGATTGCGCCAACGTCGCGACGTCGTTCCCGAACTTCCTCGCGCTGTGCGCGCAGGTCGGCATTCGTGTGGCTCAAGAGGCTCAGTCGTGAAAAACATTGCACCGGTCATCACCATCGATGGACCAAGCGGTTCGGGCAAGGGCACGGTCGCCGGGATTCTGGCCAAGCGTCTGGGATGGAACCTGCTGGATTCCGGTGCGCTGTATCGCCTGCTGGCGTTCGCTGCGCACAACCATGGTGTCGACCTGACCAATGAAGAGTTGCTGAAAAAGCTGGCTGCTCATCTGGATGTGCAGTTCATCGCGGCGACTGAAGGTCAGCTGCAGCGCATCATTCTGGAAGGTGATGAAGTCAGCGATGTCATCCGTACTGAAAGTGTTGGCGCAGGCGCGTCCCAGGTAGCTGCGCTGCCGGCGGTGCGCGAGGCGCTGCTGCAGCGCCAGCGCGCCTTCCAGGAGGCGCCGGGGTTGGTGGCTGATGGTCGCGATATGGGTACGGTGGTTTTTCCCGATGCCCCATTGAAGATCTTCCTCACCGCCAGCGCCGAGGAGCGAGCGCGTCGCCGATATTTGCAGTTGAAGGGCAAAGGCGAGGATGTTAGTCTGTCGAGTCTGCTAGATGAGATCCGTGCACGCGACGAGCGTGATACCCAGCGTGCAGTGGCCCCGCTCAAGCCGGCGGCCGACGCGATTCAGCTGGATTCCACGGAGTTGTCCATCGATCAGGTGCTTGAACGCATCATGAGCGAGATCGCCATTCGCGATATCGCCGGGTGACCAAGAAGGCCGCAGGGGACCAGTCATAGTCCTGCAGCGCTTCTTTTAAATGAAACTAACCCACACCGTCTGGGGTGTGGAGATGGGCGTATTCTTCGCCCTCATCTACAGGAATTAAAATGAGCGAAAGCTTTGCGGAACTCTTTGAAGAAAGCCTAAAGACCCTGAACCTTCAGGCAGGCTCCATCATCACCGGTGTTATCGTTGATATCGATTACCAGGCTCGCTGGGTAACCGTTCACGCTGGCCTGAAGTCTGAAGCACTCATCCCGCTGGAACAGTTCTACAACGACGCTGGCGATCTGACTATCAATGTCGGTGACGAAGTTCACGTTGCTCTGGATTCGGTTGAAGACGGTTTCGGTGAAACCAAGCTGTCCCGTGAAAAAGCCAAGCGCGCTGAATGCTGGATCGTTCTGGAAGCAGCCTTCGCAGCTGAGGAAGTGGTCAAGGGCGTTATCAACGGTAAGGTTAAAGGCGGCTTCACTGTCGACGTTAACGGCATCCGTGCGTTCCTGCCAGGTTCCCTGGTTGATGTCCGTCCAGTGCGCGACACCACGCACCTGGAAGGCAAAGAGCTGGAATTCAAGGTCATCAAGCTGGACCAGAAGCGCAACAACGTTGTCGTTTCCCGTCGCAGCGTCCTCGAAGCCGAGAACTCCGCCGAGCGTGAAGCTCTGCTGGAATCCCTGCAGGAAGGCCAGCAAGTCAAAGGTATCGTCAAAAACCTCACCGATTACGGCGCATTCGTCGATCTGGGTGGCGTGGACGGCCTGCTGCACATCACCGACATGGCCTGGAAGCGCATCAAGCATCCTTCCGAGATCGTCAACGTTGGTGACGAAATCGACGTCAAGGTTCTGAAATACGATCGCGAACGCAACCGTGTTTCCCTGGGCCTGAAGCAGCTGGGCGAAGATCCATGGGTTGCTATCAAAGCCCGTTACCCAGAAAGCACTCGCGTTACCGCTCGTGTAACCAACCTGACCGACTACGGCTGCTTCGCTGAGCTGGAAGAGGGCGTTGAAGGTCTGGTACACGTTTCGGAAATGGACTGGACCAACAAGAACATCCACCCTTCGAAAGTCGTACAAGTCGGCGACGAAGTGGAAGTCATGGTTTTGGACATCGACGAAGAGCGTCGTCGCATCTCCCTGGGCATCAAGCAGTGCAAGTCGAACCCATGGGAAGACTTCTCTGGCCAGTTCAACAAGGGCGACAAGATCTCCGGTACCATCAAGTCGATCACCGATTTCGGTATCTTCATTGGTCTGGACGGCGGCATCGACGGTCTGGTTCACCTGTCCGACATCTCCTGGAACGAAGTGGGCGAAGAAGCCGTACGCCGTTTCAAGAAGGGCGACGAGCTGGACACCGTCATCCTGTCGGTTGACCCAGAGCGCGAGCGCATCTCCCTGGGCATCAAGCAACTGGAAAGCGATCCGTTCTCCGAGTACGTCTCGGTTAACGACAAAGGCGCTATCGTTAAAGGCACCGTGAAAGAAGTTGACGCCAAAGGCGCCATCATCGTTCTGGCTGACGACATCGAAGCGACCCTGAAAGCCTCCGAAATCAGCCGTGACCGCGTTGAAGACGCGCGCAACGTTCTGAAAGAAGGCCAGGAAGTTGAAGCCAAGATCATCAGCGTTGACCGCAAGAGCCGCGTAATCCAGCTCTCGATCAAGTCGAAAGATGACGCTGAAGAGAAAGAAGCTATCCAGAGCCTGAACTCCGTTCAGGAAGCTCCAGCCGATACCACCATGGCTGCTCTGTTGAAGCAAGCAATGGCCAAACAGAACTAAGTTCTGCTTGATCATGAAAAAGGGCGACTTCGGTCGCCCTTTTTTGTGCCTGCGATTTGGGGGGGCTGAGACTACGGTGAAACCAATCCCTTCAGCGGGTTGTCTGTTTCTTTAATCGGATCAATCGCCTATTCGCGACTAAGCTGTGGGTAGTAGTCGTGCAGTAGTCGGGCGTTGCCTGGCATAAGGAAGTGGATGAACAGATTTATTGTGTTGATTGCGGTGTTGGTTTTGGCTGGCTGTACCACCAGTGCCAAGACGCATGCGGTGCGTGGTGTCAGCGGTATCGAGATCGACTGCTCCGGTTTGGGGTCGGGGTGGGAGAAGTGCCAAAAGCGCGCGGCGAAGGAGTGCAAGGGGGCGGGTTACAGGGTGATCACCCGGTCCGATGATGCTAAAGACGAAGATGAGTTTCCATTTGGCTTCAATCCCGCAGGCTATGTCACTCGAACCATGTTGGTGATGTGCCGTTGAATGTGCGCTGCCTTGGTTTGGTGCTTTTGTGTACTGAAAACGGGCGTTTCGGCGCCAAGGAAGATATGTCAATCCCTGGGCTGTTCAAAATCTTCCGGGCGTGCTAAAACCTTTCAAGCGCTGATCTAGCTGCTTGAAAAAGAAGGGAAAAATATGACGAAGTCGGAGTTGATCGAACGAATTGTCACCCATCAAGGGCTACTCTCATCCAAGGATGTGGAGCTGGCCATCAAGACCATGCTTGAACAAATGTCCCAGTGCCTCGCTACCGGTGATCGCATCGAGATCCGTGGGTTTGGCAGCTTTTCCCTGCATTATCGTGCGCCGCGCGTCGGTCGCAATCCAAAGACCGGTCAGTCTGTCAGCCTTGACGGCAAGTTTGTTCCGCACTTCAAGCCGGGCAAGGAATTGCGTGATCGTGTGAACGAGGAAGAGGAGGAGGGCGCTTGATTTGCGTTATTCAAATTCAAGGGGGTCTGAATGCGTAATCTGAAACGCATACTGCTTGGCGCATTTCTCCTTTTGATGGTGCTGGCGGTGTTGGCTTTTGTTCTTGAGAACCAGCAGTCAGTTTCGCTTTTGTTTCTGGGTTTTTCCGGGCCGCAACTGCCGGTGTCGGTGCTTGTAGTGTTGGCGCTACTGATCGGTATGTTGATCGGCCCTATGCTGGGCTGGCTACTGGGACGATCGTCCAGAGCTGCGGGTAAGAGACTGGTATAAAAGTGATAGGCGCGACGCGTCTGTCGAAATTGCGCCTCAGTCTGTCTTTATCCATTAGTAAATCCATGATTAAGCTGTAAAATGCTTCCCTTGTTCGATCGTGCCGTAACGCATGTCGATTCAGACTGACTCTGACGGATGCCAACTGCGAGTGGCATCTGCATTCATGGATTAGACAGTGCTCAATGGCAGCGCTGTCTGCAGCTCAAGGGTATCGTTTCGCGTGAAAATTCTAGTTACCGGCGGCGCAGGCTTTATTGGCTCGGCAGTTATCCGTCATATCATCTCCAATACTTCTGACTCTGTCGTCAATGTCGATAAGCTGACCTACGCCGGCAATCTGGAGTCCTTGGCAGAAGTCAGCCAGAACACGCGTTACGCTTTCGAACGCGTCGATATTTGCGATCGTGATCAGGTTGACCGTGTGCTGCGTGAGCACCAACCGGATGCAATCATGCACCTGGCCGCAGAATCCCATGTTGATCGTTCGATCTCCGGTCCGTCGGAGTTTATTCAAACCAATATCATTGGCACTTACACGCTGCTTGAAGCTGCGCGGCACTATTGGGCTGCTCTGGATGATGCACGTAAAGCCAACTTCCGTTTTCACCATATCTCGACTGATGAAGTATATGGCGACCTGGAAGGCCCGGAAGATCTGTTCACTGAAACCACACCTTATCAGCCTAGTTCGCCTTATTCGGCCAGCAAAGCCAGTTCTGATCACCTGGTTCGTGCTTGGGCGCGTACCTACGGTTTGCCGACACTGGTCACCAATTGCTCGAATAACTACGGCCCGTGCCACTTTCCCGAGAAGTTGATTCCATTGATCATTCTCAATGCGCTGGAAGGCAAGCCGCTTCCGGTTTACGGAAAAGGCAATCAGGTTCGTGATTGGCTGTATGTAGAAGATCACGCTCGTGCGTTGTACAAGGTCGTGACCGAAGGTGTGATTGGTGAGACTTACAACATCGGTGGTCACAATGAGAAGCAAAACATCGAAGTCGTGAACACCTTGTGCGCACTGCTTGACGAGTTGCGTCCCGACTCTGTACACCGACCGCATGCCAGCCTGATCACATACGTTCAGGATCGCCCGGGGCACGACCAGCGCTACGCAATTGATGCGAGCAAGATTCAGCGCGAGTTGGGCTGGACTCCGGAAGAAACCTTTGAGACGGGGATCCGCAAGACCGTCGAATGGTATCTGAACAACACTGAATGGGTCGCTCACGTCAAGAGTGGTGCCTATCAGCAGTGGATCAACCAGAACTACGCGGACCGCTCGAACAAGGCATGAAGATTCTGCTGCTAGGCAAGAACGGTCAAGTCGGCTGGGAGCTGCAACGCTCCCTTGCTCCGCTTGGCGAGTTGATTGCGCTGGATCGGCAGACCGTTGATGGTTTGTGTGGTGACCTGACTGATCTGTCGGCATTGCGCGACACCATTATGCGGGTCAAACCCGATGTGATCGTCAACGCCGCTGCCTACAACGCGGTCGACAAGGCTGAGTCGGAATCCGAGCTGGCACTGCAAGTCAATGGTCTGGCCACTCAGGTGATGGCCGAGCAGGCTGCGCGACTGGGTGCCTGGCTGGTTCATTATTCGACTGATTACGTGTTCGATGGCCGAGGTGAGACTCCTTGGCTGGAAACCGATGCAGCTGCGCCACTGAATCGCTACGGTGAAAGCAAACTGGCTGGAGAGCTGGCGATCCAGGTCTCGGGCTGCAAATACTTGATATTTCGTACCAGTTGGGTTTTTGCGGTTCGTGGGCAAAACTTTGCCAAGACTATGTTGCGTCTGGCTAAGGAACGTCAGGAACTAAGTGTCATTGCCGACCAGATAGGAGCGCCGACGGGGGCTGATCTGATCGCCGATGTCACGGCGCTTGCTTTGCAGCAGGCGCAGTCTCGGCCGGAACTGGCAGGCTTGTACCACCTTGCCGCCAGCGGTGAAGTGTCCTGGTATGGTTACGCCAGTCATGTGCTTGGTTTTGCTCGGGATAATGGCGAAGAACTCGCCTTCAAAACCATCAAGCCGATCGACGCTGTTGCATACCCCACCGCCGCTCGTCGCCCGCTGAATTCGCGTTTGAATACTCAGAAACTACGCGACAATTTTTCTTTACACTTGCCGGATTGGCAAAGTGGTGTAACTCGAATGCTTAGGGAAGTTCTTGAAAAATGACCACCATAAATCGTAAAGGCATCATCCTCGCTGGCGGCTCAGGCACGCGTCTTCATCCGCTGACACTCGGTGTGTCCAAGCAGATGCTGCCGATTTACGACAAGCCGATGATCTTCTATCCGTTGTCGGTACTGATGCTCGCTGGTATGCGCGAAATCCTGATCATTTCTACTCCGGAAGATCTACCTTGCTTCAAGAAGTTGTTGGGTGATGGCAGTGTCTACGGCATCAAACTGACCTACGCCGAGCAGCCTAGCCCGGACGGTCTCGCTCAAGCGTTCATTATCGGTGAGGAGTTCATCGGTGAAGACCCTTGCTGTCTGATCCTGGGTGACAACATTTTCTACGGTCAGCATTTCTCCGACAATCTGCGCTCCGCCAGTTCGCAAGAGCATGGTGCTACCGTATTTGGTTATCACGTGTCTGATCCGGAGCGTTTCGGGGTGGTCGAGTTCGACGCTACCGGCCGAGCCTTGAGTATCGAAGAAAAGCCGCTGAAGCCGAAATCCAACTACGCGGTGACCGGGCTGTATTTCTACGACAATCAGGTCGTTGAGATTGCCAAGAACATCAAGCCTTCCGAGCGTGGCGAGCTTGAAATCACCGATGTGAACAGCGCCTATCTCAATCAGAAGTCGCTGAATGTGGAAATGCTCGGTCGTGGTTTCGCCTGGCTGGATACCGGTACCCATGATTCGCTGTTGGAAGCCAGTCATTTTGTGCACACCATCGAACAGCGCCAAGGGTTGAAGGTGGCTTGCCTGGAAGAAATCGCCTACAACAATGGCTGGATCACCGCTGAGCAACTCGCTGCTCAGGCCCAGGCTCTCAAGAAGACCGGGTATGGTCAGTATCTGCAAAAACTGCTTGATTCGCCGTCACGCTGATTCGTAAGCAAAGCGCTTCCCAGTCGGTGCGTTCAACCGCTGCAAGCAGGAATGGCATGCCAGTAAATCATCCCAAGATCGCGGTTTTGCTGGCTGCCTACAATGGTATGCAGTGGATCGAGGAGCAAGTAGCCTCGATCCTGAATCAGCAGTCTGTCGATGTCACAATTCATATCAGTGTCGACCCGTCTGATGACGGTACCGAGGCCTGGTGCGAAGCGCTTGCCGCTGTCGATAATCGTGTGATTCTGTTGCCACCTGCCGGTCGTTTTGGCGGTGCAGCGCGCAATTTTTTTCGTCTGATTCGTGATGTTGATACGCAAGGCTTCGATGCTGTGGCATTTGCGGATCAGGATGATATCTGGCAGTCCGACAAGCTGTTGCGTGCTACGCAAATTATTGCTGCACGAGGTGTCCACGCCTATTCGAGTAACGTCACTGCGTTCTGGCCAAACGGGAAAACCATTCTGCTCGACAAGAGTCAGCCGCAAGTCTCTTGGGATTATTTATTCGAGGCAGCGGGGCCTGGTTGTACTTACGTGCTGAAGCCAGTTCTTGCGCAGTCACTTCGTCAGCAGGTTCTTGATGATTGGGAGTCAATGCAGCAAGTCAGCCTGCATGACTGGTATTGCTATGCATTTGCTCGTAGTCATGGTTTTGAATGGTTTATCGATCCTTGCTCCAGCATGCTCTACCGCCAGCACGAAAATAATCAGGTGGGCGCTAATACGGGGCTGTCATCTCTGCTTCAGCGTTATGCCACCATTCATGAAGGATGGTGGTTCAAGCAGGTCAGGACTATTGCGCTGCTCGTCGGTGTAGGCAACGAACCATTTGTCCGCAGTTGGTTGAATTTGGGGCGGGGCGATCTACTGGCGCTTTCAGTGCGAGGCTGGCAGTGTCGTCGTCGTCTTCGGGATAAACTTCTGTTCTTTTTCGTGTGCTGCTTGACGGCTGTTGTCGGCAAGAAGACTTGATCGGGCAGGTAGCGGGCGTCGCGATCCGTCGCGCTTGGCTCGAAGCTTAACAACCGGTAATGAAAGTTCTCTATAATCCTCCGCCTTGTAGCCGAGGCGGATGGAGCCGGACGGTCGAGGCGCTTTGAATGATTCTTCAGGCCCTCGGTCGGCGTTTAATTGCAGTGGAGCTTACAGTGTCAAGCCCTTTATCAGCGGATTCCGCTAACTCCCGCCTGGATTTAGACACTGTCGAAGTGCTGGAGAGGGGAAAGACCGTCGCGATTTTGATGTGCTCCTTCAACGGGGAACGGTTCCTTTCCGAGCAATTGGCGTCTATTGAGCAACAGGATCATGCGCAGTGGCGTCTTTTCGTTTCGGATGACGGTTCGACTGACTCTACACTCAATATTGTTGGCGCCTTTCAAGAGCGGCTCGGGCACGAAAAGGTTACGTTGCTTTCCGGTCCTCGATCCGGTTTTGCCAACAATTTCATGTCGCTGACCTGTCGAGAAGAGATTAACGCTGATTTTTATGCTTGGTCGGATCAGGACGATATCTGGGCAGGTGACAAGCTGACGGCAGCATTGACGTGGCTAGGTCAGGTTCCCGTCGACGTTCCCGCACTCTATGCCACTCGCACCACCCTGATTGACGAGGAGGGTGTCACCGTTGGAATTACACCGCTTTATTCGCGCGCTTTCGGATTCTCCAACGCTTTGGTTCAGAACATCGCGGCCGGTAATACGATGGTCTTTAATCGTGCTGCACGTGAAGTGTTAAGGTCCAGCGCGAATTTGAACGTAGTTGCTCATGACTGGTGGGCCTATCTGCTGGTAACGGGGGCCGGTGGAGCATTTTATTTCGATGAGGTCCCACACCTTTTCTATCGTCAGCATGAGGCGAATTCGATTGGTGCCAGTGTTGGGCTCAAATCGACCATCGTACGAATCCAAAAGCTGTTTCAGGGTCGGTTGAGCCGCTGGATCGATCAGAATATCAACAATCTGGAGGCCGTAGAGTTTCTTCTCGCAGAGCAGAATCGAGAGGTGCTGCAGCAATTCAAGGTTGCCCGCAAGCGAAGCCTGCTCGGCCGTCTATTCGGGATTTGGCGCTGCGGCGTCTACCGCCAGACGCTAATGGGTAATCTGGGACTGCTGGTCGCCGTTATATTCAAAGGGGTTTGATCAAGAATGTATCAAGGGATTTTTTTTATGAATAGTTTTGAGGTTGCTGGCTGATGCAGATATTTTCAGCTTCGCCAAGCGTCATGTTTACCAGTGTCTGGCGCAATCGTGCGCTCATCGCTGCGTTGATCAAGAGGGAGGTCATCGGTCGTTATCGGGGCTCCTTCATGGGAATCCTCTGGTCGTTCTTCAACCCTATCGTGATGCTCTCGATCTACACGTTTGTATTCAGTTTCATTTTTAACTCTCGTTGGGCAGGTGCAGGAGATTCAAAATCGGAGTTCGCGTTGATCCTGTTCGCGGGATTGATGGTCTTTAACTTGTTTTCCGAGTGCGTAACTCGCGCCCCCAACTTGATTATTTCCAATGCCAATTACGTAAAAAAAGTGGTTTTTCCTTTGGAAATACTGCCTTGCGTGATCGTCGGCGCATCCCTGTTTCATGCTCTGGTGAGCCTGATAGTCTGGACCTCTGCCTACGGTATTGTGTTCGGTTTGCCGCCGATAACAATGCTCTATCTACCAGTGGTCATCGCACCCTTGTTGTTGATCATTCTCGGTTTGTCCTGGGGGTTGGCTTCTCTCGGTGTTTATATGCGTGACGTTGCCCATTTTATTGGCTTGGTTACAAGTGGGCTTATGTTCCTCGCGCCTATTTTCTATCCCGCCACTGCGGTGCCGGAAGAGTACAGGGGGTTGTTGCAGTTGAATCCTCTGACTGCTGCTGTAGAAAACGTCAGAAGCGTTCTGTTTTTCGGCCAGCAACCGGATTGGCAAGTACTGGGAATTTATTCGGTGGTCGGAATAATAATCGCATGCCTGGGTTTTGCATTTTTCCAGAAGACTAGAAAGGGGTTTGCTGATGTCCTCTGAAATTGCAATCAAGCTGCAGGATGTCAGCAAGTGCTATCACATCTACGACAAGCCACGGGATCGACTGGCGCAAATGTTTGCTGGCCAGCGCAAGCAGTACTATCACGAGTTCTGGGCGCTGCGGAATGTTTCGTTCGATATCAAGCGAGGCGAGACAGTCGGTATTGTCGGGCGCAACGGTAGTGGCAAGTCCACATTGCTGCAGGTTATTTGCGGCACTCTGAACCAGAGTGCCGGTCACGTCCAGACCGTGGGGCGTATTGGTGCTTTGCTTGAGTTGGGATCCGGATTTAACCCCGAGTTCACCGGGCACGAAAACGTTTACATGAACGCCGCGATCCTCGGCTTGAGCCGGTCGGAAGTTGATGAGCGTTATGACGACATTGCAGCCTTTGCCGATATTGGTGAGTTCATTCATCAACCCGTCAAGACTTACTCAAGCGGCATGATCGTTCGCCTGGCGTTTGCCGTCCAGGCCATGGTGGATCCCGATATTCTCATCGTCGACGAAGCCTTGGCAGTGGGGGATGAGCGATTCCAACGCAAATGCTTCGCTCGTCTTGATGAGTTGAAGGCCAAAGGGACTTCGATCCTGTTCGTGTCTCACTCAGGGCCACAAGTTGTCGAGCTATGTGACCGGGCGATATTGATGGAGCGCGGCGAGCGAATCTGTACAGGGTCGCCAATGAGTGTGGTGCGTGCGTATCAAAAATTGATCTATGCCCCTGCGGATGAACAACCTCGATTAATTGAGGAGTTTCGTCAGATCGGCAACGAAACGCTTGCGATTGAGAGCGGAGAGGCCGGAAAAACCGAGGTTGGCGCAGATAAGGCTCCGGAGGATCAATATTTCGATCCCGGGATGGTTCCTGAGTCCACAACGATTTATCCAGAGCAGGGAGCGCGAATCGACGCCTTCGAGATCTTTGACAAGCAAGGTCGACGCTGCAACGTCCTGAAGGCTGGTGGTGACTACAATATTGTCATGACTGGCGAGTTGAAGGAGTCCGTATCCCGAGTCTTCTTTGCAACTCATATTCGAACCGTGTCGGGTGTCGTGATTACCGGTCAGCGCTTTCCTGACGAAGGCAAGTATTTTGAATGCAACGGTACGGATCGGGCGTTCAAGGTCACTTTCAGCTTCAAGATGGTCATGCTGCCGGGCGTATACTTCGTCGGTGGAGGCGTGTGGTCGGAAAGCGAGCCGACCCTGTGCCACAGAATTCTGGATGCACTTATGTTCCGTCTCGTTTCGGATCAAGGTGCAAGATCTTTCGGTTATATGGATGCCTCTAATAATGAGCCAGCACTTGAACTACTCTGACAGCATTCCTGCGGATCAACTCCGGGATATTCACACCTTCCATAAGCTCACTGACGGTATGATCAGCCTGGAAGAGGGATTGGTTCTTTATGCGTTGGCAGGTCAGGTCCAGTCAGGATGCATTGTGGAAGTAGGGTCTTACCGTGGCCGTTCTACTGTCTTCCTCGGCCGAGGCTCCCTTGCGGGGCACAATGCTCCCGTCTATGCCGTCGATCCACACAAGCCTTTCATTGGTGTGCTCGGTGGCGTCTTCGGACCCAAGGATCGTACCGAATTTTACAAAACAATGTTGATCACCGAGTGCAGCGAGATTGTCTCGTTGATCAATATGAGTAGTGAAATGATTGTGCCAAAGTGGAACGAGCCTGTTGGGTTGCTGTGGATTGACGGCGATCATAGTTATGAAGGTGTGAAGCGCGATTTCGAGTGCTGGTTGCCACATGTCGCAGAAGGCGCATGCATTGCTTTTGATGATGCCTCTGACCCAGAGTTGGGGCCACGTATTCTAATCAACGAGCTACTCGCAACGCAGATGTACGAAGAGTGCATCAACGTTGGCAAGGTTTCCGTTCTTAAGAAAAAACAATAAGCCTGAGAGGACGGTAATGACGAGCAATGACGACCAGCGTTTATTGGATTTTTTTACATGGAACAGCTGTGTTTCACAGGAACGGAAATTATTCTACGTAGCAACACCGAAGGTGGCGTGTACATCTCTGAAATGGTGGTTCGCTGAGCTGGAAGGTGTTGCCGAGGCCATTCGGAACCTTAAAACCAGTTCCGAGACTGATCCTGAGCTTGTCATTCATGACTCGATGCGCATCGCTGCCCCGCAACTTTGCCTGCAGTCACCGGAGCAATTGCAGGAAATCAAAAATGGCGATTTTTTTAGCTTTGCTTTGGTACGGAACCCGTACAAGCGGCTTTTTTCTGCTTGGCAGTCAAAGATATTATTGCGTGAGCCGTATCAGATTGAGCCGTATCTAGGGCAGGCATTTGTTGAGTACCCAGTCGAAACAATGACTGATGTGGCAGCAGCGTTTGAGTGCTTTCTGGAGTACTTGAATACCTTTGAAGCCGATGATTTCAAGGATTGGCACTGGGCGCCACAATACGACCTGCTCAAACCTCAATTGTTTCCCTATACCGTTGTGTCGAAAATTGAAGACACCTCCGAGTTAAATGACGCATTACGGGCTCATTTAGGGGGGGCGTATGTCAATCCCTTCACCACTTCAAGAGCTAACGAGAGTCTGATCCCTTATTTGCCGGAATTTATCAGCGCCAGGTCAAAAGCGCTAATTGAGCGGCTTTATGCGAAAGACTTTGAGGTGTATGGCTACTCGCTTGATTTGCCACCAGCCAAAGAACAGTTCTCTCAAGAGCACCTGACTTTGGCGCTCAAAGGTATAGAACTCCTGCGAGGGCGGCATTTACGCATCAGCGAAATGCGGCAGCATTTCAGTGCCAGATTTTCTACGCTGTTGAAGGACAAGGACTGGCTGGCTGAACAGCGTGAGGTCTGGATGTCCCTATGCAAGGAAAAGGAAGCAGAGCTGGTAGATCTTCAGGGCTACTGCGCCGCGGGAGCCCAGACTCTCGATGCGACTCGCGCCGAACTTGAGCAGTTGAAGTCCGAGCTCACGCAATCCAATGCTGCTCTAGCACATTCGAACGCCGAACTTCAGCGATCGAATGCGGAACTGGCAAGACTAAATGCCGAAGGGGTGCGGTTGGAGACCGAGCTCGCCAGACATAGTGCTGAGGGGGCTCAACTGGGTGCTGAGCTTGCACGGGTTACTGATAAAACGTCACGGTTGGAGGCCGACCTCGCGGAGTCCGAGTGGAAGGTAGGACAGCTGAAGGTCGAACTAGTGCAAACAACTTCCGATCTGGTTCAACTGAAGTCGAGCTTGGCACAGGCCAATTCGGGGTTGGCACAATCGAATTCGGAGCTTGCACAATTGAAGGCCGAGCTTGCGCATTCGACCAACGAACTCGCTCAATCCGGTAGCGAACTGGCGCAGTCCAATTCAGAACTGGCTAAGTCTAATTCCGAGCTTTCACGTTCAAATAGCGATTTGGCTCTAGCTAATAATCAGCTGGAGTGGTCAAGAGCCGAGCTGGAAAAGATAAAGCAGAATGTTGCGTCACTGATTTCTGAGCGTGACGCGTTTGCCCTTAAGCATAAGCGATACCTTGCGGTGCATCATTTTGTCGAAGCTGGTCTTGTTAACCGGTTGCGCAAAGCCGGACGGCTGGTTAAACGGCGCAAAGGAGAGTAAAGGTGGCAAAGGTTTCGGTTGTACTCACCTCGTATAATCACGAAAAATTTATTGGCCAGGCGATCGAGTCTGTTCTCAATCAGACGTTCACCGATTGGGAACTGATTATTGTTGATGATGTTTCGCCAGATGGCTCTTGGGGTGTTATCGAAAGTTATAATGATCCCCGAATCATAAAGATTCAAAACGACAGGACTCGTCGATATATTTACAATATTAACCGGGCTGTCGAGTCGCAGAGTACAGGTGAATATATCGCTATTCATCACTCGGACGACGCTTGGGAAGTCGATAAGCTGGAAAAGCAAGTAGCCGTTCTGGATGCGAATCCGGGCGTAGGCGCAGTGTTCTCTCACGTTCAATGTATTGATGAGAATAACCGTCCGCTCGTCGTTGAATGGTTCAATCAGCCGAACAAACCGCGTACGGCGTGGTTACGCTCTTTGTTCTTCAACGAAAATCAGTTGTGCCATCCAAGTGCCTTGGTCAGACGCACTGCCTATGAACAGGCCGGCTTGTACAGAAGCGCCAATGCGCAGACGGACGACGCGGAAATGTGGACGCGGCTACTGATGATCGCCGATATCCACGTCGTTCAGGAGCGCTTGACATTACACCGGATTTTCTCGGACCAATCCAACGAGAGTGGTGAGCGACCTGACAGGCGCGCACGGATGTGGTTGGAGTGGTACTTGCAGAAAAAGCACTATATCGGAATGCCGCTAGCCGACATTCTTGAAGCGTTTCCTGAGAGTGAAAGATGGGTAACGCCACAAGGTGCCAATAGCGGTTACCTGTTGGCAATGTTCGCAATTCAGATTGGTGGTTGCCCAGGCACCCGACTGTTCGGTGTTGAGCTTCTCTATCAATTGATGAACAGTTCAGAAGAGCGGGCGGAAATTGAAGCTATTCACGGCTTCACTTATCTGGATTTTATTGCTCTCACGGGCCAGGAAGACTTTTTTAACCCTGCTGCGGTAGAGCCGGTAGCACCGAAGCCAATTGCTATCAGTCCATTGCGCCGTCTAGCTGGGAAGGTAGTACGCAAGCTCCGTGTGTTATAGCTGGAAGGTCTAATCGGTTATCGGTCCAGCTTTGAATCGTCTTGGGCTTCGAATCCTATCTTCGAAGCTTGAGCGGAGCGTTGCTTTATCGAGTGTAGTGTTCTGTGATGATGAGGGTGCGAGTGAAGGTCGATCTGAAGATATTGAGCGGTGTCCTTTTTTTCAGCTTGATTGCCATAGGCGTTCTATCATTCGTGCGCTGGACGGGAGTGGGCAGGGTGGCGGATTTACCAGTGTCGGCAGTCGCGCCGGTGGTTCTTCCGCAAGGCCTCGATGTGATGGTAACGAGTGCTGAAATCACATTGGAAGTAAAAGCCTGTGACATCGATAAGCTCGGGGATGAGTTCTTCCTGCACACCTATCCTGCGGATGTTTCCAGTGCAGGTCCTGAAGGGTTCATAAACCAACAGTTCAACTTGAAGGCCTTGAAGCCGATCGAATACAAGGATCAGGCAGGCCTCAGGTCTTGCCGTTATCGCGTAGAGCTTTCACCTGGCGCAAATACACGTGTTGCCTTGGGCCAGTTCAGGGCGCCGGAAGGGCGTTGCTGTGAAATTCTGTGGAATAAAGAAGTGAAGCTTGATGAATAACCTTTCAACAACAGACACTGCTTCCAATGTCCACCGCTCATTTGGTCTTGACGTGTGTCGAACCATTGCCTGCCTGCTCGTTGTGTTTGGGCATATGCTGGGGCATTCGACCCCTCATCCGGTACTGGCTGGTTTTTCGTTTCTTGCGACGTTCGGCGTGGACTTGTTTTTCTGCCTGAGTGGCTTCTTGATCGGCAGGATCCTGATGAAAGAAGCAGCACACTGGCGAGAGCAAAAGATTGCCGGAGTTACAGGGTTCTGGTACCGGCGGTGGATGAGGACATTGCCGCTCTATATTTTTTTCTTTTTTGTCTCGCTGAGATTTGACTGGGCGGGTGCGACAACCTTTGTTGAGCAGTTTCACTATCTGGTATTTGCTCAGAACTTCGCCTGGAATATGACGGATTTCTACCGCCTGTCTTGGAGTCTGGCGGTCGAAGAGTGGTTTTATTACACTTTTCCACTGGTCATGTTGTTGATCATCGGCTTGGGGGCCGGAATAAAACGTGCAGCTGTGATCGGGATCATGGTGTTTTTGCTTGTACCGTTCCTTGCCCGTATCGGATTGCCGATTCAATCGGTCCGATATGACGATGCGCGATATGTTGTTCTGTATCGATTGGATGCAATCGGTTTCGGAGTGTTGATTGCCTATCTCTATACTTGGCACCGGCCCGTTTTTCAAAGTCTTTCCAGCTTTTGGTATGTGCCATTTGTATTGGCTGTCACCCTGATCGTATTGACTCGCCAAGGGCTTCCCTGGACAGCAGGGAGCAAGTTTGAGCAGTCATTGTTTTTCACCTGCTCAGCAATATTTTTTGCGGCGTTAATTCCCGCGTTTTTCAATTTGCGCGCATCGCGTTTCGATTTGATAAATCGGTTTGTCAGATATACCAGTCTGATTTCCTATTCGATTTATCTTGGTCATATTTTTGCTTTCATATTGGTGATAAATGTTCTAAATCGATATGGATTGCATGAGCGTATTTATACTAATCCCTGGTTGGTCTACCCGATTTTCATTTCGTGTGTATATGCGCTTGCTCATCTGAGCTATACCTTTATTGAAAAGCCATTCCTGAAACTTCGTGATGTCGATAGTTTTTCAAAACTCAAATTTTTAAAAGATTTTCAGCGCTTCGGCGCAGGGAAGTAAGTTATTTTATGTCAAACACCGCGCATCTTGATTCCTCTCTTGTTTCCGGTCCTGATGGAATGGTCAGCCGTTATCAATTGGATACTGAAAAATCTGCTCTTCATAAAGATCAAGTCCTTGTGGTCAGTTGTTCGAGCGTCGGTCTTACGGATCTCTCCAGTCTTTACCGGTCGCTCCTTGGCCAGACATTTCAAGCGTGGAAGTGGTTGATTTGTTGCGACGGGAGCGAGGAGTCGCGAGTAACTGCAGCATTTCTTCAGTCAGTGGCCGCAGATGAGCGTGTGCAGGTTCGTGACCATGCAGGGCTTTCTGTCACGAATGACATTTGGTTGCACCCTGAATATGTCGTGTTGGCTGATCCGGCTACGGAGCTCGAGCCGACATTTATTGAGAAGGGAATCTGGTGTCTTGAGTCGAATCCCGAATTTGCCTTTTGCAATACCTTTGGGAGTATTCCGGGAGCGGAGGGCGGAGCGGGACGACAGAATTTGAGTGAGGGCAAATATTATCTTGATAACCCTCATGCCAAAGTCAGAGTTATTGTTATTCGCAAGTCGGTCATTTTGAATGTGACTGAAGGCCTCGCGCCCATGGCCGACGGTCGGGAACTCACTTCACTGCTCGTTCGTCTAGCGGATGCCGGCTATTGGGGGTTCACTATCCCAGAAGTTCTGCAAATGTGTCGTAACGTACCGTTGCATCAAGGCGTTGATGCTCCCCGTACCATGCCACTCAAGCCTGTTCCGAGTCCCCAGCGACGTTATCCATCTGCTTACGAAACATTGCCAGAGGGTGTTGCCTTCAATAATTCTTTGAAACGCAATGCGCACGGCAGAAGAGTCATGTTTCTACTGCCCTGGATGGTTGAAGGTGGGGCTGACCGAGTCAATATTGATCTGATACAAGGACTTGTTACGGGTGGTGCCGATGTGACTGTCTGTGCCACGCTTGATGCTGATCATCGTTGGCAGGATCGGTTTGCAGAACTGACTTCGGATATTTTCATTCTGCCGAATATTCTTTCGCTGTCTGACTTTCCGCGTTTCTTGCTGTACCTCATAGCCTCCAGGCAAATCGACACGGTGCTGGTTGCCGGAAGCACACTGGGTTACCAGCTTCTTCCTTATTTGCGTACTGAAGCACCAAAGACAACGTTTGTGGATTTATGCCACACCGAGGAAATGCACTGGCTCAATGGTGGGCATCCGCGATTTGGCGTGGGCTATCAGGACGCGCTGGACATGAACGTGGTGAGTACTCGTCATTTGTCCGAATGGATGGCTGAGCGTAACGCAGACCCCGCGAAGATCCGAGTCATGTACACGGGGATCAAATCGCATCCGGTTTCGCTCTCTCAAGCCCAGAGAGCTGAGATGCAGCGGGGTTTCGGTCTGGACGAGCATGCGCTGACTATCATTTTTGCAGGTCGCATGTGCAATCAGAAGCGCCCTCTGAAATTGGCCGAGATTCTTCATGCCTTGAAGCAGGCCGGTGTCCGCTTCAATGCGCTGATCATCGGGGAAGGCGAATTGCGTCCGGCGTTCGAGGATTTGATCAGGCAATTCGATTTGGGCGCCGATGTTCATGTGGTCGGCGCGAAACCACATGCCGAGTGGCTTTCACTATTGGCGATTTCCGATGTGTTGCTGATGCCGTCGGAATATGAGGGGATTTCGGTCGCGCTGCTCGAGTCGATGGCAGCGGGCGTTGTACCTGTTGTTGCAGATGTAGGCGGACAGGATGAGTTGGTGGGGGAGGAGACAGGGTATCTGATTCCTCACGGTGAGGATGAGGTCAATCGCTATGTTGGTGTGTTGCAGACACTTTCGATCGATGCGCCAATGCGCGAGCGTAAGGCGCAAGCGTGTCAGCAGTTGATCGAGGCGCACTATACCGCCGCAGCCACTAACCGTCAGTGGCTACAGATTCTGGATGAGGCTCAAGCCAACAGGGCGTCTTCATCTCAACCGTTCTTGCCTGCTGGTCTGGCACGGGAACTGGCAACGACAGCTTTGGAAAATCGGCGTGTAACGTCCTATCTGGACTATCTCTATTCCACACATTGCCTTACAAACGAAGCTAAAACAGAAGTTCCAACGAGCGGTGGAATTTTGCGATTACTCTTCGCGGAAGTTCGGAAGTACCCATGGGCTAAATATATGCTGGAAAAGCCGTTGATAAAAAAGATGATGAGAAAGTTGAAGGTGCTGGTTTCTTGACGCTCTTTGGTTTTTGTGTTACTTTTTTTGTCATTTTTTGATGAATTGTCGTCAATTATTTTGTCATGGCTTCGATGTAAGTCGAGAGTTTTTATGAAGATTACAGTGTTTGGCGGTGGCGGTTTTATTGGGTCGACTATTGTTGATCGATTGTTGTTGGATGGCCATTCAATTCGAGTTTTTGAAAGACCTCGCGTGGTTGAGTATCGCAAGTTTTTACCTCATGAATGTGTCGAATGGATGACAGGTGATTTGTCATCGACCAGCGATATCAATAAAGCTGTAGATGGCGCGGATGCTGTTTTTCACCTGGTTTCCACGACGCTGCCAAAAAGCTCGAATGAAGATCCGGTTTATGATGTGCAAAGCAATGTGGTCGCAAGCTTGCAGCTGCTTAATGCAATGGTTGCGCACAACGTTGGCCGGATTGTGTTCATTTCTTCCGGAGGTACGGTATATGGTGCCCCGAAATACCTCCCTATTGATGAAAAGCATCCCACAGATCCAGAAGTTTCCTATGGCATAACCAAGCTGACCATCGAGAAATATCTGCAGATGTATAACCATCTCTATGGCATAAAGCCCGTCGTACTGCGGGTTGCCAATCCTTACGGTGAGCGTCAGCGCGTGGAAACCGCACAGGGAGCGGTGGGAGTGTTCATCCATAATGTATTGAAAGGGTTGCCAATCGAGGTTTGGGGGGATGGTAGCGTCGAGCGCGACTTCCTTCACGTCAGTGATGTGGCAGAGGCGTTCGCCAAGGCTGCTACCTATTCGGGTAGCGCCAGTGTCTTCAATATCAGCTCTGGTGTGGGCACCAGTCTAAATAGCCTGATGTCGATGATTGAAGAAGTCAGTGGTGCGCCGGTTGCCAGAAACTACAAGCCAGGACGCCCTTTTGACGTCCCTGTCAGCGTTTTGAGCAACGATCTGGCACGCGAGGAGTTGGGATGGGAGCCCAAAGTTTCGATGAAGGAAGGGATAGTTAGAACCTTTGAGTGGGCCAAGAACGAACAGCAGAAGTGAGGGTGGTCGGGTGAGTTGCCGTCTGCTCGCTGATAGCGTTGGTTGCAAATGAAGGTACTTCTCACAGTCCATCAGTTCTTCCCTGAGTTTTCTGCGGGAACTGAGGTTTTGACGCTGTCCGTCGCGCGTGCATTAAAATCTCTCGGGCATGAAGTTCGAATCTTTACAGGCTATCCGGCCAATGAGGCGCTCGCAGATAACGAACGCTTTGATCAATATCAGTACGACTCGATTCTGGTTGATCGCTTTCAGCATGCTTATTTGCCCATGGCGGATCAGACTTCAAAAATCGAGATCGGTTATGACAATCATTTGGCTGCTGATTTTTTCCAGGACTTGCTGGAGGAATTCAGGCCGGATATTGTGCATTTTTTCCATCTCAATCGTCTCGGCACCGGCTTGATCGAAAAAGCGGTCGCTGCCGGTGTTCCAGCCTATTACACCCCCACCGACTTCTGGAGTATCTGTCCTACTGGACAATTACTACGTTGCGGGGGGCGAGCATGTGCCGGCCCCAGCAAGGAAGCGGGGAATTGTGTCGTGCATTTTGCCGCCAGTCAGCTTCCCGACCGGATCGGGCGGCTTCTGACGACCGTTCCGGATGTTATCAGCGATATGCTGGTACGAATTGTTCGGTCGTCCGGGATGCCTTCCGTATCGCTGCTGGATGAAGTACGAGCGCTGAATGGTCGGCTAGATCGCAATGTCCGTCGATTGAATCTTCTGCAGGGAATTATCGCGCCCAACCCCATGATCGAGTCACTATTGACGCGCAATGGTGTGCGTCCAGACATCGTGGTGAGATCTTCCTACGGCATCAATCTGGAAAGACCGGTAGTCGTTCGGGATCGAGCGCTGAAAGATCGCCCCTTGGTATTGGGGTTTATTGGTACTCTCGCGCCGCACAAGGGTTGCCATGTGCTTTTGAAGGCGTTGCGCCATTTTTCTCCCTGCGATGTCCAGTTGAAAATTTATGGCAAGCAAACAGACTTTCCTGACTATGTAGCCCGGTTGCATCGCTTGGCTGATGGTAATGAAGGTATTACGTTTTGCGGCACATTTTCCAATGAAGATATATTCAATGTGCTGGGTGAGTTGGACTCGCTGGTCGTGCCATCTGTTTGGAATGAAAACACCCCGTTGGTCGTTTACTCGGCGCAGGCTGCCGGCTGTCCGGTTGTGGCTTCCAATGTGCCGGGAATAGCCGATGCAGTCACACATAATGTCGACGGGCTACTGTATGAGCCAGGCAGTGTGGAGGCGCTTGAAGCAGCTCTGAAACGTTTGGTCTCTGAGCAGGGTTTATTGGCGAATTTATCTTCCAGTTCCACTCGTCCAAAATCTGTTTCTGTTTATGTGGATGAGTTATTGCAGGTATGGAAATCATCCATTTAGCAACGTCAGCTATTGTTTTCGTGCGGAGGTTTTCCTTGGCGCGAGCAGTGGCTGGGTCTATTCTTCACGCTTAATTCTGAGCTTGGATTCAAGGCAGGCAGATCCAAGTTTTCTGTTGGCCTTGAAGATTCAGATTCAGTCAATGTGGATATAACAGCGGTGTGGTTTCGATGACGGAAAATCTTGTCGCTCATCAGATGGTCGTTGATCGTGAGCAGCGTAGTGCTCTTAAGCAGCAGCGACCAGTGGTTCTCTGGTTTACCGGGCTCAGTGGTGCTGGTAAATCGACGATAGCCAATGCTTTGGAGCAGGCGTTGCTTGAGCATAATCGTCACACGTATTTGCTGGACGGGGACAACATGCGTCTTGGTCTTTGCAATGATCTTGGGTTCAATGATGATGATCGTACGGAAAATATCCGTCGAATCGCTGAAGTTGCCAAGTTGTTCGTTGATGCAGGTCTTATCGTAGTCAGTGCTTTCATATCGCCTTTTCGCCTTGATCGAGCTCTGGCTCGGAAGGTGATTGGTGATGAGTTCTTCGTTGAGGTCTATATCAGTACGCCGTTGCTTGAGTGTGAACGCAGGGATCCCAAGGGGCTCTATGGCAAGGCTCGCTCAGGAATGATAAAAAACTTCACTGGTATCGACTCATCATACGAACCGCCGCTGACCCCGGATATCACCATCAACACCCTTGATGATGATGTGCCCACTTCTGTCGCGAAAATCATGGACTATCTGGTGGGGCGGATCGAACCTTGAAGACTCTGATCATCATTGGTGCGGGCTTTAGTGGGGCGGTTACCGCCGTTCAATTACTGCAAGCCTCCAAGGCCGGTACGCGCGTTTTGTTGCTCAACCGCTCTGGTGAGATGGCTCGCGGACTCGCCTACGGAACCAATAGCTCCCGGCATTTGCTGAATGTGCCGGCAGGTAATATGTCAGCGCTGGTTGATCAGCCAGATCATTTTCTGCGTTTTTGCGAAACGCGTTTGCCGGGTACTTCGTCGTCATCTTTTGTGCCTCGCAAGCTCTATGGCGAATACCTCTCGGGATTACTGGCGACTGCCGAGCGCAATTGTCCTGATGGCGTCAGTTTCGAACGAATCACTACAGAAGCGCACAGTATCGAAGAGCAGGATGGTAAGGCGCGAGTGCGCATTGCAGATGGCCAGGAAATAATTGCAGATCATGTAATTCTTGCATTCGGAAACTTTTCGCCGTTTAACCCAGTGATTACGTCCACCGCCCGAGATACGGGTCGTTATGTTGCGGACCCTTGGTCGGGAGACATTGAGGTACCGATCGACCCGAAGGCACCGGTTCTGTTGCTGGGCGCAGGGCTTACTGCGCTGGATGTCGCATTGACTCTGGATCAGCAAGGGCATAGCGGACTGGTCTACATGCTCTCAAGGCGAGGCGTGCTACCGTTACCACATCGCTCTTCACGACATGTGAGTTTCGCCTCGGGAGATGTGGCTCAAGCACTTCTTGATTCTCCCCCAACTGTGCTGAGCTACTTGCGTCAAATGCGCTCATTGGTTCGCGCCGCTGCCAAAGATGATATTGATTGGCGTGACATCATCGCGGCTGTGCGGCCGATTACCGCGCAGTTATGGGCGCGCTTGAACCCAGTGGAGCGGCAACGTTTCCTTCGCCATTTGCAAGTGTACTGGGATGCTCATCGCCACCGCGTTGCTCCTGCCTCATATTCCGCTTTTTCGGCGCAGATCGAGCAGGGTCGGCTTAAGCCAATGGCGGGTAGAATCAATAACATTGAAGCGTTATCCGACGGTTTGCGGATTCATGTCGGAGGGCGGGGGGGCGTGGCGATTGATCCCGTACAAGTGTCGCACATCATAAATTGTACGGGGCCGAATTCGAATCTTGCTCGGGTCGATGATCGTTTAATTGTTCAGTTGCTTCAAGCAGGCCTGATTCAAATGGATAACCTCGGTCTGGGCATCTGTGTGGATGAGTCGCTTTCTGTTCTGGATCGGCACGGCGTTCCAGTAAGTTGGCTGACTTATGTTGGCCCAATGCTCAAGGCGCAATACTGGGAAGCCACTGCTGTTCCAGAACTCAGGAAATATGCGCGAGACCTGGCCGTACGAGTGGCCACAAAAGTCAGTTAAGGCCATTCGATCCGATAGGGGGCGCGGGGTTGTCTGGTATTGCCAGGTTTGTGTCCCCAATCCCACATGCACGGCTCTGTTACTTATATGGCGAGCCAGCAATGGTTTGGGATGCTTGGTGGTAAATAGTCATGATGCATGTATCAAACATTCAATGCTTTTTCAACGAGCCTGATGAATGAAAGTTGAAACAGTATTAGTAACCGGTGGCTCAGGATTTCTCGGAGGGGGCTTGCTTCGGCATTTAGCCCTTTGTGGCCGGTATTCTTTGGTTGCCGCGTTGCGTAGAGAGTGTAACGAGCTTCCTCAATCCATTCGGCGTTTCATGTATGCGGATTTGGCCGCTTATGTCGATTGGCAAAATGCGTTAAATCACGTTGATGTTGTGGTTCATTCGGCTGCGCGGGTTCATGTCATGGCTGAGTCTGCTGCTGACCCTGTGGCGGAGTTTCGGCGGGTGAATGTCGAGGCTACATTGAACCTTGCCCGGCAGGCGGCGGAAGCCGGTGTGAAGCGCTTCATTTATCTCAGTTCAATCAAGGTGAATGGCGAGTTTACCCAGCCCGGTTGTGCATTCGCCGCAGACGATGCACCGGATCCGGTTGACCCTTATGGTATCTCTAAGCTTGAGGCAGAGCTTGCACTGAAGGATCTCGCCCTTGCTACCGGGATGGAAGTTGTGATCATTCGCCCCGTGCTGGTTTATGGGGTGGGTGTAAAAGCCAATTTCCTGAATATGATCCGCTGGTTGCAGCGTGGAGTGCCTTTGCCGTTTGGTGCAGTAAATAATAAGCGTAGTCTGGTCAGCCTCGAAAACCTGATTGATTTTATAGTTACGTGTATCGAACACCCTGCGGCGGCGAATCAGACATTTCTAGTCAGCGACGGGCATGACGTTTCCACAACCGAGTTGTTGCGCAGCCTGGCAAAGGCTATGAATAGCCCGACGATATTGTTGCCGCTGCCGGTTAGCCTAATGAGTGTTGTGGCCAAACTCTTAGGAAAAGGTGCCGTCGCACAGCGTATCTTTGGTTCGCTGGAAGTGGATATCACTAAAAATCAGCGTGTGTTGGGTTGGGTTCCGCCGGTAAGTTTTCGCAGCGCAATCGACTCTACAGTGAAACCATTTCTGGATGTTCGAAAAAAATGAATTACTGGTGGCTTATTCCGGTTTCAGCGGTCCTTTCTTTTGCTCTAACAGCTTTTCTGCGTCGATATGCCTTATCGCGCAGCTTGATCGATATACCCAATCAACGCAGTTCGCATTCGATTCCAACTCCCCGCGGTGGAGGCGTCGCCATTGTTTTAACACTTGTCTGTGCTCTGTGCGTTCTATTCTATTTGGGATTGATGACACAGGATGCTTTCATTGCATTGGTTGGCGCTGGTGGCATTACCGCTATTATCGGTTTTCTGGATGACCATGGTCACGTTGCCGCTCGATGGCGTCTTTTGGCTCATTTTTTTGCCGCAGCCTGGGCGATTTATTGGGTAGGCGGTCTGGCGCCGCTGGAGGTTGGGGGGGGAAGTATCCAATTAGGCTGGTTAGGCCATTTTCTGGCGCTTGTTTATCTTGTCTGGATGCTTAACCTTTACAACTTCATGGATGGCATTGATGGTATCGCCGGCGTTGAAGCAGTGACCACTTGTGGCGGTATGGTTTTAATTTACTGGCTTGGTGGATTTGCAGAGTTGGCATGGCCGCCGGGGTTGCTAGCGGTGTGTTCTGCAGGTTTTCTGTGTTGGAACTTTCCTCCTGCGAAAATTTTCATGGGGGATGCTGGCAGCGGATTTCTCGGTGTCGTAATCGGGGTGCTGTCGCTTCAAGCTGCGTGGGCTGATCCAGGATTGCTCTGGGGGTGGCTGATCCTGCTTGGTGTGTTCATAGTGGATGCAACATTCACGTTGATGCGTCGCTTGTTACGAGGCGAAAAAATTTACGAGGCGCATCGTAGTCACGCCTATCAGTTTGCATCCAGACAGATGGGCAAGCATTTACCCGTCACCGCTGTGGTCGGACTGATCAATCTGCTTTGGCTGCTGCCGATTGCGTTTTGTGTGGTCTGTTTCAAACTGGATGGCGCTTTGGCGCTGCTGGTAGCTTATCTGCCGCTTATCTGGCTCGCCGTCAAATATAGGGCCGGTGAGCTTGAAAAAAATTAGGTGCTGATGGCCGTTTTCTGGGAGGAGCGCCATGGCACGTCCATGGCGGCTCATCCTCCCGAGGTTGTGTGTCTAAAAGTATCAGAATAGTTTCCAAAATGTGTATCATGCACGTACGCAGGGAGCATCCCCCCGACCTGTTGACGACTAGATCGAAGTTGGCATCCAGCACGCTTCGATTGCCTGGAAAATTGTTCATGAGGATTGTGTTGGACAGCTCCAACCGCTGAACAATGTAATCTTAGGGCACTCGTCGTTCATGAAAACTGCCCCAATTAGAAGGAATAGATTTTGGCTCGCAATAGCTTTTTCCCCAAGCTGTTCAGACTATTTACTGAGCGCTCAGAGAACCTGAAGAGCTCCGAAGCTTCCCTGAAGCAGGTGCGCAAGCCAGAAATTTCCGCTCCATCAGTTAGCGTTGAGGCAAACCTGGCAGAGCAGCTTCCTCCCATTTCGAAAGTTATTGAGTCTGTTGAAGTTCAGGAGCCACGGGCGAAGTCCAATGCGAAAAATTTGGTTTCGCTGCCAAAAAACTTTGATCCGGTGCTCTATCTGAAGCTCAACCCTGATCTAGGTACCGCCATTGATCCTGTCGCTCATTATTTGAATCACGGTCATCAGGAAAGCTGGCGCATTGTAACCCTGCCTGAAATCAAACTGTCCAATACCCGCGCATTCGATCCTGCGCGGGAAACCGTTATGGTTGTCAGTCACGAAGCGTCGCGCTCGGGGGCGCCGATACTTGCACTCAACTTGGTAGAGCGCTTATCCAGTCATTATAATGTCGTCGCTCTTTTGCTTGGGCATGGAGCGCTGCTAGATGCTTTTGAGGAAGCTGCCATCGCAACAATGGCAAGCCCGCGACTGAAAAATAATGTGCCCTATACAGCTTTTGCTATCGAGCAACTGTGCAGCCAGTTCAGCTTCAAATTTGCGCTGGTCAACAGCATGGAGTGCCGCGTGGTTCTGGAACCACTGGCTCGGCATTTTGTACCTGCCATTCCATTGATTCATGAGTTTGCCTCTGCTTATCCTAATTCGAGTTCGGTGTTCGCTGATGCCAGACTGTGGTCTGCCGATCAGGTTTTCTCGGCAGACATTACCTGGGAGAGCGCGCAGGACTCATGTCCCGACCTGGAGTCCATGATTGCGCATATTATTCCTCAAGGGCGCTGTGTCTTGCCCGGGCAAGTGGTCAGTGAAGAGGCGTTGACAAGAGAGTCGGAATACTTGCGTGGGCGGATCCGTCAGGTGAGTGACATCGACAGGAAATTCGTGGTTCTGGGCGCGGGTTACGTAAACTTCCGTAAAGGTGCCGACCTCTTCATTCAATGCGCTATCAAGACGATGCTTACACCAGGTGGCGATAAATTTCGATTTGTTTGGATCGGTAAGGGTTACAACCCCGATGTAGAAGATGGTTACTCGGTTTACCTTGCAGATCAGATCAAAAGATCCGGATTACAAGATAACTTTGTCATGCTGGACGAGACCTCTGCAATTGAAACGGCTTATGAAGAAGCCGATCTGCTGTTTATTTCATCTCGACTTGATCCGTTGCCGAACGTCGCTATTGATGCCTTCGACGCGCGATTGCCAGTGCTCTGCTTCGACAAGGCTACCGGTATTTCCGACTTCCTTTCCTCTTGTGGATTGCGCGAGTCGTGCATTGCTGATTACCTTGATGTCGATAGCGCCGTTCAAAAAATATTCGCACTGGCAAACTCCCGCGAGTTGTATGAGCAGGCGGTCAATAAGAGTCACGATGCCTCTAAAGTTTACTTTGACATGGATAAATACGTCGCAGCACTTGAGGTCGTCGGAATTAACGCCGCCGAACGTGCAGGCCAAGAAAGACGCGACGTTCAAACCATTATTGGCTCTGGCTTGTTCAAAGCCGATGAACAGGACATACGTCGTTATGTCCGGGCATGGGCAAGCGGTATTAATCCACCGGCACCGCCTTTGGATTTCAACCCAGCTGTTTATGCCGCTGAACATGGAGTGCAAATTCCAGGAAGCGATCCATTTGCAGATTACATTCGCATGGGGTGCCCGCAGGGGGCGTGGAACAAAAGCGAATAAGTATATCCGTACGTATGATAATCGCTGGTCGCATTGCTCATTGCGGCTGGCAACCTGAAAGGGGAGGGGGAGGAATCTTCGATGCGCTCCCCCCCTTGCAGATGCACCAGTCGGCTGTATCTTTCAGGTGACTTCCCTTTTTGTGTCTAACGACTTTTCCATCAGAATATTGGATTGATTCGACAGACTCTTGCTGTAAGAAAGCTTCAACTTCCTTCTACAAGTTAGCAGTCTCCCTAAAGGTTCGTGCTATCTCTGATTTCGCGCGATAACTTTTCAGCAAGTCTTTATCAGATTCCGCAGAAAGCAATATTATCAATATGGTCGTTTTGGCTTCCGGTTCGGCATCTAACGTGCGTATCACCTGAGTTTTAAATTCCGACAGGTTTGACCAGAGCAACTTTGCAAATTGTATTGTTGTCAATTGTCCAGAGTTGAAACGCGAATGCGTAGTCGACGACGGCGACCATGCGGGGGAGTGATGGCCTTCTGATGCATTGTGTCAGCAGAAAACAATGCTGTAAGGCCATTGGGATGTGGTGTTTGCGCCGAAGGTGAATTCGCTTTCAGGCAGCTAATTATTCAGATGATGGCTCATGCATTGAGGTTACAATGCTGGTCGTCGACTGGTTAAGGAGGGAGCCAAGTGCTCGCACGGGTGAATGGATAAGGTACGGACCGTTTTGCTGGGGTTACCTCGGAAGCAGAAACGTCTGCTGCAGGTGGGGACCGATATCGTTCTGGTATGGGTTGCCCTTTGGTTGGCATTCATCGTGCGTCTGGGTATCGATGACATGTATAACCCTTTCAAAGCTCATATCTGGCTTTTCGCCTGTGCCCCCGTCATCGCCATTCCACTGTTTATCCGCTTTGGAATGTATCGGGCAGTCATGCGTTATTTCGGCAATGATGCCCTGATAGCGATAGTCAAGGCCGTCAGTCTTTCCTCGCTTATCTTGGCCGTAGTCGTTTACTGGTATAGCAATCACGAAACAGTGGTACCTCGATCAATCATTTTCAACTATTGGTGGTTGAGCATGATAATTATAGGTGGACTGCGATTGTGTATGCGCCAGTTTTTCATGGGTGACTGGTTCACGGCCGCCCAACACGTACCTTTTACCAGCCGCGATGATGGTTTGACCAAGGTTGCCATCTATGGTGCCGGTGTAGCCGGCAATCAACTTGTAGCGGCTCTGCGCATGGGGCGCGTGATGCGTCCGGTGGCCTTCATTGATGATGATCCCGGTATTTCCGATCGTTCTATATCTGGGCTGCAAGTCTATAAGCCTAAGCATATACAACAGATGATTGATGTAACCGGTGCCCAGGAGATACTGCTGGCGTTGCCGTCTTCGACACGCGCCAGACGTCGTGAAATTCTCAATCTGCTTGAAGGTTTTCCGCTTCACGTCCGCAGCGTTCCCAATTTCACCGATCTGGCCAGTGGTCGCGTAAGGGTGGAAGACATTCAGGAGGTGGACATTGCAGATTTGCTTGGACGCGACTCCGTACCGGCCCAAACAGATCTGCTGGCACGTTGCATTACCGGCAAGGTGGTAATGGTCACGGGTGCTGGGGGGTCGATCGGTTCCGAGCTGTGCCGGCAGATATTCTCGTTGGGACCTACCAGCCTGGTGCTGTACGAGCACAGCGAGTTCAACCTGTATAGCATTGTTTCGGAGTTGGAACAGCGAGGATGTAGAGAGGCGGTTCCCGTTCGACTATTGCCAATCCTTGGTTCCATTCGCTATCAGGACAAGCTGCTGGATACCATGAAAACCTGGAAAGTCGACACGGTTTATCATGCTGCCGCCTACAAGCATGTGCCGATGGTCGAGCACAATATTGCAGAGGGTGTTCTCAACAATGTGATCGGGACTCTCAATACTGCACAGGCTGCACTGCAATCAGGAGTATCGAATTTCGTCCTCATCTCTACGGATAAAGCGGTGCGGCCAACGAATGTTATGGGCAGTACCAAACGTCTTGCAGAGTTGACGCTACAGGCACTTAGTCGTGAAACCGCACCAGTATTATTTGGAGACAGTGCCAATGTCTCCCGAGTAAATAAAACCCGTTTCACCATGGTGCGCTTCGGCAACGTGCTGGGCTCGTCGGGGTCGGTTATCCCTCTGTTTCACAGCCAGATCAAAACAGGCGGTCCGCTGACAGTCACCCATCCCAAGATTACCCGCTATTTCATGACGATCCCCGAGGCCGCGCAGTTGGTGATTCAGGCCGGATCCATGGGGCAAGGCGGTGACGTGTTTGTCCTGGATATGGGGGAGCCTGTAAAAATCGTCGAGCTTGCCGAGAAAATGATTCATCTGTCCGGTTTGAGCATACGATCAGAGCGTAATCCGCAGGGTGACATTTCCATCGAGTTCACCGGTCTGCGGCCGGGAGAAAAACTCTACGAGGAGCTGCTGATCGGCGATAACGTGGCGGCTACTCAGCACCCGATGATCATGACGGCTAATGAAGATCACCTGTCTTGGGATGTACTCAAGGGGCGCCTGCACGAATTACTCGTCGCAGTCGAAAAGGATGATTACTCACGAGTGCGTCAGTTGCTGCGCGAAACTGTCAGCGGCTACACCCCGGACGGCGAAATCGTCGACTGGATCTACCAGCAGCGTCGCCTCGAACCCTGATTGTTTCACATCCTGTAATAGACGCATTTTTGACACCTGCCAACCATCGCCTAAGTTTGGAGAGCAGCTTCGGAAAAGCTGCTTTCTCAATCGATGATGGAGCGTCATTTATGCGTAACGGTTTTTTCTACTCTCTGGTTTTTGCTTTGCTCACCAGTGCTTCAATCGCTGTAGTCGCGGCACCTGCCGTCGTCCCGAACACGGATAATGCAACGATGGTGAGCGATAACGTGACATTGCCGTCGAGTGAAAAGGTCGATCTCAACGGTGCCGACGCAGCCACTCTGCAAAAACAATTGGCCGGAGTTGGCGAGACAAAGGCCAAAGCGATTGTTGCGTATCGTGATGCTAATGGGCCATTCGCCTCGGTGGATGAGTTGCTGGAAGTGAAGGGCATCGGCAAGGCGATCCTCGATCGCAACCGCGACAAGCTGGAAGTGAACTAAGCTGATTATTCAACGCCAAGGGGCCGGTCATTGACCGGCCTTTCTGCTTTCTGGTGGCAGAGATGCAACAGAGGGAGCGCCGTCGCGTCTGTCGGAGAGCTGAAAATTATGGGTATCATATTGTCTTTAGATTATGCCTATAATAATTTCCGTCACCTCCAGGCAAGTGAGCGTTGGAGGCCTATCTCCCAATATGTTTCAGGAGCGCTCTCATGAGTTCAGTCCAGTCTCAAGGTACGGCCGTCGTCACTGGCGCATCGTCCGGTATCGGTGCCATCTACGCGCAGCGGCTGGCAGCGCGTGGTTTTGATTTGCTGTTGGTGGCACGAGATCAACAGCGTCTTGACAGCGCTGCGGGCGAGTTGCGCGAAGCGCACGGTGTAAAGGTCGAAGTGCTCAAAGCCGACCTGACGCAAAAGGACGATGTCCTCAAACTCCAGCAACGCCTGCGCAGTGATTCAGGCATCACGCTGTTGGTGAACAACGCCGGGGTCGCAGCCGATGGCTTACTGGCCAACTCCGATGCCGAGCAACTGGAGCGTCTGATCCAGTTGAACGTCACCGCCGTAACGTTGCTGGCCTCGGCAGCCGCCGCCAGTTTCGCCAAGGCCGGACGTGGCACGATCATCAACATCGCCTCGGTGGTGGCGCTGTTTCCGGAGCGCTTCAATGCCACCTACAGCGCGAGTAAAGCTTACGTGTTGAGCCTGACTCAATCGCTCAACGCCGAGCTCGAAGGCACTGGCGTGAAGGTGCAAGCGGTGCTGCCCGGGGTTACCCGCACTGAAATCTGGGAACGCTCGGGCATCGACGCCAGCGGTATTCCGGCGGAGATGGTGATGGAAGCTGGCGAGATGGTCGATGCGGCGCTGGCCGGTCTGGATCAGGGCGAGTTGATTACCATCCCGTCGCTGCCGGATGAGGGTGAATGGCAGGCCTTCGTGCGCGCGCGGCATGTCATGGCACCGAACCTGTCGCGCAGCTCTGCGGCCCAACGCTACAAGCATTGATCAGAGGTAACTGTGGTATGAGTGAAGGTCGAATTGTTGTCACCGGTATGGGCTTGGTTTCGCCTTTGGGCAGTGACGTCGAGAGGGTCTGGCAACGCTTGCTCGCCGGGCGCTCGGGTTTGCGCAATTTGCCGGACGCGGTGAGCGCAGATCTGCCGACCCGGGTCGCCGGGATGGTGCCCATGGCGGCGGAAGACGTCGAGGCCGGTTTCGATCCGGACCTTGCCACGCCACCCAAGGAACAGAAGAAGATGGATCGCTTCATCCTGTTCGCCATGGAAGCGGCACGCCAGGCCCTGCTTCAGGCAGGATGGCAGCCGTCCGAAGCCAAGGATCAGGAGCGCACCGCAACGATCATCGGCTCCGGTGTTGGCGGGTTCGGTGCAATAGCTGACGCTGTACGCACTACGGACAGTCGTGGTCCGCGTCGTCTGTCGCCGTTCATCATCCCATCGTTTCTGGTCAATCTGGCGGCCGGACATGTGTCGATCCAGCACGCTTTGAAAGGCCCGCTCGGCGCACCGGTGACTGCTTGTGCTGCCGGGGTGCAGGCGATTGGCGATGCTGCGCGGATGATTCGTGCCGGTGAAGCGGACATCGCGGTTTGTGGCGGAGCGGAAGCCTGTATTGATCGGGTCAGTCTGGCCGGTTTTGCCGCGGCGCGGGCGCTGTCCAGTGGTTACAACGACACCCCCGAACGAGCCTCACGACCGTTTGATAGCGGTCGCGATGGTTTCGTGATGGGCGAGGGGGCCGGGCTGCTAGTGATCGAATCGCTGGAGCATGCGCTGGCACGCGGTGCGCAGCCGTTGGCTGAGCTGGTCGGTTATGGCACCACTGCCGACGCCTATCACCTCACTGCCGGACCGGAAGATGGCAGCGGTGCACGACGGGCGATGCAGTTGGCGTTGGCTCAGGCGGGTGTTGCGCCGGAGCAGGTGCAGCATCTCAATGCGCATGCGACCTCAACGCCGGTGGGCGATCTTGGTGAGTTGGCAGCGATCAAGGCGCTGTTCGGTACGGAGAATAAAATCGCCGTGACTTCGACCAAATCCGCCACCGGGCATTTGCTCGGCGCTGCCGGCGGACTGGAAGCGATCTTCACCCTGTTGGCCATCCGCGATCAGGTCGTCCCGCCGACGCTCAACTTCGAAAATCCGGATCCGGCGAGTGCGGGTGTAGACATCGTTCATGGTCAGGCACGGTCGATGCCGATCGAGTATGCCCTGTCCAACGGTTTCGGTTTCGGCGGGGTAAACGCCAGTGTGCTGTTCAAGCGTTGGCAGGCTTAGTCCTGCGATTGCTTGAGGTGATCGCGCGTGACGTCGAGGATGCGCTGGGCAAGCTCGGCGTCAGCGACACTGCGTGACAGCAAGAGCGCGCCGACCAGTGTCGACATGATGACGATGGCCCGGTCGGCGCCGTTGTCGCCCTCAAGGGTGCCTTCGATTTGACTCAGTCGAGCATTGAGTACCGCATCACTGGTCGGGCTCGGCTGGCCGCGCAGACCCAGCTCTGAAGAAATGGTCAGCAGCGGGCAGCCTTCGTGCGGGGAGGTCTGATGCCATTCGGAAAGATACGTGTCGATAAATGCCTGCAGCGGCTGTTCCTGAGCAAAGATCTCGGCGCACAGGCCATCGACTTGAGCGCTCGCCTCCTGCAAGGCTTTTTCGACCAGTTCGTCCTTGGATTTGAAGTGCGAATAAAAGCCGCCGTGGGTCAGCCCCAGTGCTTTCATCAAAGGTTGCAAGCCGGTAGCACCGATGCCGTCTTTGCGAAATCGCGCCGAGGCTTCCTTGATGATCCGCTGATGGGTTTGAGCTTTATGATCTTGCGAGTAACGCATGTGGAACTCTCCGCAACAAGACCACCATCTTAACCAAGGTAAATGAAATGGTGACTGTACTTCTACTTCTTAAAAGCGTGCGGCTGAGTCCAACATGATCCTTGGGGGAATACGCTCCACAAAAAACAAACCCCGCCTGATCCGGCGGGGTTTTTCGTTCAGCGATCCTGCGCGTCCTTGATGTCCGCTTCGGCGTTGCGCTGCGCAACGCGCTTGCGTTCCTCATCGGTCAGTTCAACCTTGTTGGCGGTGTCGCGCAACATCATCAATCCGCCAACGATCGAGCCGATTGCAACGACCAGAATCAACCAGGCATACCAGGGCATAACGGCTCTCCTTAATGGCAGCTTGGCGGGCGAGGGCTTCGCCAGCGACGCTGCATACCACTTATGAGCGAAATGACTTCGCAGTGGTTCCATTCTAGGTCGGTTATGTCCGGTGTACCCGAAATCCCTGTAGGAGCTGCCGAAGGCTGCGATCTTTTGACTTTGCCTTTTCAAAAACAAGATCAAAAGATCGCAGCCTTTGGCAGTTCCTACATGATGCGTTATCGCCCCGTTAGCATGGCATCGGCCGGAGCGTCAGCGCGCAACTGACCGGTAAGCATGAAGTAGCCGAAACCGACCGCCATGAAGCCGAGGAAGATCAAGCCGATCAGCGCGTTGAACCACGCCATCGCCACCAGACAAACCACCGCCAGCACCAAGGCAATCAGCGGAATCAGCGGATAGCACGGCGCACGAAAAGTCCGCTCGAGATTGGGTTCGGATTTACGCAGTTTGAACAGGCTGAGCATGCTCATGATGTACATCACGATCGCGCCGAACACGGCCATGGTGATCATCGCGGCGGTGAGGGTCATGCCACCGAGGTTGATCAGTCCGTCGCTGTAGATCGCAGCGATGCCGATGATGCCGCCGGCGATGATTGCGCGGTGCGGGGTCTGGAAACGCGAGAGTTTCGCCAGCGACGCCGGCAGGTAACCGGCGCGGGCGAGGGCGAAGAACTGCCGCGAGTAGCCGAGGATGATCCCGTGGAAACTCGCCACCAGACCGAACAGGCCGATCCACACCAGCATGTGCAACCAGCCGGAATTGTCGCCGACCACGGTTTTCATCGCCTGTGGCAGCGGGTCATTGATGTTCGCCAGGGTGCGCCAGTCACCGACACCGCCGGCGAAGAACATCACGCCCATCGCCAGCAACACCAGGGTCAGGATCCCGCTGATGTAGGCCTTGGGGATCGTGCGTTTGGGATCCTTGGCTTCTTCGGCAGCCATCGCCGCACCTTCAATGGCGAGGAAAAACCAGATCGCAAACGGAATCGCAGCGAACATCCCGGCAATCGCCGGCGCACCGAACACATCGGAACCGGCCCAGCCATTCAGGGCAAAGCTGCTGAAGCTGAAGGCCGGTGCGACCACACCCATGAACACCAGCAATTCAATCACCGCCAGCACGCAGACGATCAGTTCGAACGTTGCCGCCAGTTTCACCCCGAGGATGTTCAGGGTCATGAACACGATGTAGGCGCCGACCGCTGCGTGTTTCGGGTCGAGCGCCGGAAACTGCACATTCAGATAAGCGCCAATCGCCAGGGCTATGGCCGGAGGGGCGAAGACGAATTCGATCAGCGTGGCCAGTCCGGCAATCAGTCCGCCTTTTTCACCGAAGGCTCGGCGGCTATAGGCGAACGGCCCGCCCGCATGAGGAATCGCGGTGGTCAGTTCGGTGAAGCTGAAGATGAAGCAGGTGTACATCGTGGCGACCATGAACGAGGTCACCAGAAAACCCAGCGTGCCGGCGACGCCCCAGCCGTAACTCCAGCCGAAGTACTCGCCGGAAATCACCAGCCCGACGGCGATGCCCCACAGGTGCAAGGTGCCCAGCGTGGGTTTGAGTTGTGTGTTCATGCGCATGCTCCCGGAACGGTTTGGAAAGCTCGGGGGAGGGCGTTTGCAGTGGGCGTGCCAGTCCTGTGAATCAGGTCGCAATAGGCTGAAAGCTGTCGTTATCCAAGATGTTCATTACCGGATGGGCACATTTTCGTGCGCCAGTTGGGTGCGACGTCGTTAGTGCTGCCGTCTTCGCGGGCAAGCCCGCTCCCACAGGTTTGGCGTTGGAATCAAACTCTGCGGACCACGCAAAAAACTGTGGGAGCCCGGCTTGCCCGCGATGAGGCCCGACCTGACGCTGCAAAACCCCGCTGTAACGCCCGCATAAACCCACTCTTTACGCTTTCTTTATGCCTCGCTGCACCCCTCGGTCTCGTTCCTTTACAGCCTCCTTTCCGACAATGCCTCCACACGCGGCAATACGCCGTAACACGGAGATCTTCCATGAGCGTTCTGGACGGGGTGTCCCTGCTGTTGGCAGCCGGGCTGTTCATTTATCTGTTGGTTGCGCTGTTGCGCGCGGATCGGAACTAGGAGCGGCTATGCACAGTTATGACTATTGGCTGATCCTCGCGTTTTTTGCGGTGGTCTTGCTGCCGGCGCCGTTCCTCGGGCGCTTTTACTACAAGGTGATGGAAGGTCAGCGCACTTGGCTGACACCGATCCTCGGCCCGGTCGAGCGCGGTTGCTATCGGATTGCCGGGGTGGATCCGCAAGCTGAACAGAGCTGGCAGAAGTACACGCTGGCTTTGCTGGCGTTCAACCTCGCGGGTTTCCTGCTGCTGTTCGCGATTCTGTTGTTTCAGGATCACTTGCCGCTGAACCCGCAAAACCTGCCAGGCCAGGAATGGACCCAGGCGTTCAACACCGCGGTCAGTTTCATGACCAACACCAACTGGCAGTCCTACAGCGGTGAAGCGACCCTCAGCTACCTGAGTCAGATGGTCGGCCTTACCGTGCAGAACTTCGTCAGCGCTGCCACCGGTCTGGCGGTGCTGGTTGCGTTGTGCCGTGGCATCGGGCGCAAGTCGGCCAAGACTCTGGGCAACTTCTGGGTCGACATGACTCGCGCCACGCTCTACGGCTTGCTGCCGCTGTGCCTGCTGCTGGCGCTGTACCTGGTATGGCAGGGCGTACCGCAGACCTTCGCGCAATATGTGAACGCGGTGACGATGCAGGGCGTCGATCAAGTGATCCCGCTCGGCCCGGCGGCCAGCCAGATTGCGATCAAGCAACTGGGCACCAACGGCGGTGGCTTCTTCGGTGTCAACTCGGCGCATCCGTTCGAGAACCCGACCGCGTGGAGCAACCTGTTCGAAGTCGCTTCAATCATCCTGATCCCGGTGGCGTTGGTGTTCACCTTCGGTCATTACGTGAAAGACCAGCGTCAGAGCCGCGCGATCATCGCCTGCATGCTCGCACTGTTCCTGATCGGCGGCGCGACGTCGCTGTGGGCCGAATATCAGCCTAACCCGGCGCTGAACAATGTCGCGGTCGAACAGACCGCGCCGCTGGAAGGCAAGGAAGCACGCTTCGGTACCACCGCCACCGTGCTGTGGTCGGTGACTACGACTGCGGCGTCGAACGGTTCGGTGAACGGCATGCACGACAGCCTCAACCCGCTCAGCGGCATGGTCGCGCTGGTCAACATGATGGTCGGCGAAGTGATCTTCGGCGGCGTCGGTGCCGGGCTCTACGGCATGTTGCTCAACGTGCTGATCGCGGTGTTCCTCGCTGGCCTGATGATTGGCCGCACCCCGGAATACCTCGGTAAGAAACTGCAGGCGCGGGAAGTGCAATTGCTGGTGGTGACCTTGCTGGTCATGCCGGTGGGCGTGCTGGTACTCGGCGCGATCGCCGCTGCTCTGCCTGGCCCCGCTGCGACCATCAGCAACCCCGGCCCGCACGGTTTCAGCCAGTTGCTGTACGCCTATACCTCGGCCAGCGCGAACAATGGTTCGGCGTTTGGTGGCTTGAGCGCCAACACACCGTTCCACAACCTGATGCTCGGTCTGGGCATGTTGATCGGTCGCTTCGGTTACATCCTGCCGGTACTGGCCCTGGCCGGCAGCCTGGCGATGAAGAAAACCGCACCGATCGGCCAGAACAGCTTCCCGACCCACGGCCCGCTGTTTGTGACGCTGCTGACCGTGACCATTTTGCTGGTGGGCGGCCTGACGTTCTTGCCGACCCTCGCATTGGGCCCAATCGCCGAACATCTGAGCATGGGCTTCTAAGGAGTCAATGATGAATATGCCCGCAATCAAACCCGCCGCCGTGAAGGCGCCGGAACAAGCGAAAACCGCGATCTCGGCCCTGTGGCGTCCGGCGCTGGTGCAAGCTTTCGTCAAGCTCGACCCGCGCCAGCTGGTGCGTTCGCCGGTGATGCTGGTGGTCGAACTGACGGCGATTTTCACCACCGTACTGTGCTTCATTCCGGACAACGTCGTGCCGACGTTCGTCGCCGCGCAGATTGCTCTGTGGCTGTGGTTCACGGTGCTGTTCGCCAACTTCGCCGAGGCCTTGGCCGAGGGGCGCGGGAAGGCCCGCGCCGACAGCCTCAAGGCCGGCAGCGAAGGCCTCAGCGCGCGGCGCAAACTGGCCAATGGCAGCTTCCATGTCGTGCCTGCCGCCAACCTGCGCAAAGGTGATGTGGTGCGCGTCGAAGCGGGGGAGATGATCCCCGGTGACGGCGAAGTCATCGAAGGGATCGCGGCGGTCAATGAAGCGGCGATTACCGGTGAGTCGGCGCCAGTGATTCGCGAGTCCGGCGGCGATCGCTCGGCGGTCACCGGCAACACGCGCCTGGTGTCCGACTGGTTGCTGGTGAAGATCACCGCCAACCCCGGTGAGTCGACCCTCGACCGCATGATTGCGTTGGTCGAAGGCGCCAAGCGCCAGAAGACCCCGAACGAAGTCGCGCTGGATATCCTGCTGATCGGCCTGACTCTGATCTTCCTGCTGGTGGTAGTGACCCTGCAACCGTTCGCCCACTTCGCCAATGGCAGCCTGCCGCTGGTGTTCCTGGTGGCGCTGCTGGTCACGCTGATTCCGACCACCATCGGAGGCCTGTTGTCGGCCATCGGTATTGCCGGGATGGATCGTCTGGTTCGCCTGAACGTGATCGCCAAGTCCGGTCGCGCCGTGGAAGCGGCCGGTGACGTGCACGTGCTGCTGCTGGACAAGACCGGTACCATCACCTTCGGCAACCGTCGTTGCAGCGCGGTGTATGCCGCGCCGGGCGTGAGTGGTCGCGAGTTGGCCGAAGGTGCGTTGTTCGCCTCGCTGGCGGACGAAACCGCCGAAGGCAAATCCATCGTCGAGTACCTGCGCGGTCTGCACCCGCAATCCGAACCAGCGCTGGATACCTTGATTGCCGTGCCGTTCAGCGCGGAAACCCGCCTGTCCGGTGTCGACTATCAGGGCCGCGTATACCGCAAGGGCGCCGTGGATTCGCTGCTGGCGTTCCTTGGTCAACAACGCTCCGATCTGGCCCCGGCGCTGTCGCGGGAAATCGACAAGATCGCCCAGAGTGGCGGCACGCCGTTGCTGGTCTGCGCCGACGGCAAGCTGCTGGGTGCGATCCACCTCAAGGACGTGGTCAAGCCAGGCATTCGCGAGCGTTTTGCCGAGCTGCGCAAACTGGGGATTCGCACGGTGATGGTCACCGGTGACAACCCGTTGACCGCTGCGGCCATCGCGGCTGAAGCGGGCGTCGATGACGTGCTCGCCGAAGCCACCCCGGAGAAAAAACTGGCGCGTATCCGCCATGAGCAGAACGACGGCCGTCTGGTCGCCATGTGCGGCGACGGCGCCAACGACGCCCCGGCGCTGGCCCAGGCTGACGTCGGCATGGCGATGAACGACGGCACACAAGCCGCGCGCGAAGCGGCGAACATGGTCGACCTCGACAGCGACCCGACCAAGCTGCTGGACGTGGTGCAGATCGGCAAGGAGTTGCTGGTGACCCGTGGCGCGCTGACGACGTTTTCCATCGCCAACGACGTGGCCAAATACTTCGCGATTCTGCCGGCGCTGTTCGCCGCGATTTATCCGCAACTGGGCGTGCTGAACATCATGCACCTGACCAGTCCGCAGAGCGCGATCCTCTCGGCCATCGTCTTCAACGCCCTGATCATCGTCGTGCTGATTCCACTGGCATTGCGCGGCGTGCGCGTGCAGGCGGCGAGCGCCGCGGCATTGCTGCGACGCAATCTGCTGATCTACGGACTGGGCGGGATTCTGGTGCCGTTCGTGGGGATCAAGGCGATCGACATGCTGCTGACGGCGCTGCATCTGGTGTGATCCATTCGCGCGCAGGCTCGCTCCCACAGTTGCAATGCGGTCCCCTGTGGGAGCCAGCCTGCTGGCGATGAAATCGAAGCGATCCACCTGAATTAACGCGGTATCCGCTTTCTGAATTCGAGGATTTTGCAATGTCCACAATGATACGTCCGGCCCTGAGCCTGCTGGTGCTGATGACCCTGGTCACCGGCGTGGTCTATCCACTGGTGGTGACCGGCGTCGCCCAGGTCGCCTTCCCTGAACAGGCCAACGGCAGCCTGGTGCACGATGCCGACGGCAAGGTGCGCGGCTCGTCGCTGATCGCCCAGGATTTCGTCGGTGATGCGTGGTTCCATCCGCGTCCTTCGGCGGGCGCGTTTGCGACCGTGTCCAGCAGTGCCAGTAACCTCGCACCAAGCAATCCGGCACTGGCCACGCGGGTGATCGACGACGCCAACAAGTTGCAGGTGCCCGGCCAGGGGCCAGTGCCCTTGGCGCTGCTGACCACCTCCGGCAGTGGCCTCGATCCGCACTTGCCACCGGCGGCAATTGCCTATCAACTGGCGCGTGTCGCGCAAGCGCGCAACCTGCCGGTGTCGACCTTGCAGCAACTGCTCGATGCGCACATCGAACAGCCGCTGGTGGGGCCGCCGGTGGTGAATGTGCTGGAATTGAACATGGCGCTGGAAAAGCTGTAATTCGGCGGCGCGGCCATTCGCGAGCAGGCTCGCTCCCACAAGAGCAACACTGAACCTGTGGGAGCGAGCCTGCTCGCGAAGAGGGCAAGAGAACACCGCATAACTATCAGGAAGAGAGAACATCAAGCATGAGCGACTCCGGCCGCGCCGACGCGCTGTTAGCAGACCTGCCCCGCGACGGCCGTGGTCGGCTGAAGATTTTCCTCGGTGCCGCCCCCGGCGTCGGCAAAACCTACGCCATGCTCCAGGCCGCACACACGCAATTGCGCCAGGGCGTGAAAGTCATCGCTGGCGTCGTCGAAACCCACGGCCGCGCGGAGACTGAAGCGCTGCTCGGCGGTTTGCCGCAGCAGCCGTTGGTGCGCTCGGAATACCGTGGCGTGATGCTCGAAGAAATGGACCTCGACGGTCTGCTTGCGGCTAAACCGAAACTGGTACTGGTGGACGAACTGGCGCACACCAACGCCCCCGGCAGCCGACATGCCAAGCGCTGGCAGGATATTCAGGAACTGCTCGCCGCCGGCATCGACGTCTACACCACGGTCAACGTCCAGCACCTGGAAAGTCTCAACGATCAGGTGCGCGGCATCACCGGTGTGCAGGTGCGCGAAACCCTGCCGGACTGGGTGCTGCAGGAAGCCTACGAACTGCTGCTGATCGACCTGCCACCGCGCGAGCTGCTGGAGCGTCTGCGCGAAGGCAAGGTCTACGTGCCGGAACAGGCGCGGGCGGCGATCGATGCGTTTTTCACCCAGACCAACCTCACCGCGTTGCGTGAACTGGCGATGCAAACGGCGGCCGCGCAGGTTGATAACGATCTTGCGCAAGGCTATCGCCAACTCGGTCAGGCGGCTCCGGCGGTACGCGGGCGTTTGCTGGTCGGCGTTGATGGCGACGCGCATGCCGAACGCCTGGTGCGTCACGCCAGCCGTGTGGCCCAGCGCCGGCATTTACCGTGGAGTCTGGTGCATGTCGACAACGGCACGGTGCGCGACGAGCAATCGCGCCTGCGCCTGCAAAACGCCCAGCAACTGGCCGAACGCCTCGGCGGCGAAGTGGTGTTGTTGCGCGCCGGCGAAGTGGCGAAAACCCTGATCCAGCATGCCGCCGAACGCCGTGCGAGTCTGCTGCTGGTCGGCCAGTCGCGGCCGAGTCTGCGCCGTCGTCTGTTCGGTGGTGGGCTCGCCGCGCGTTTGTTGCGCCAGGCCCACGGCCTGGAAATCAACGTCCTCGATAACGACCATGAACACCCGCAGCCGCGTCTGCGGGCGACGCCGACGCTGGTCTGGTTCGACTATCTGTTGGCACTGGTTGCCACGGTGTTGGCCAGTGCCCTGGCGTGGGCGGTCTCGAGTATTTTGCCGCTGCCGAACATCTCGCTGGTGTTTCTCGCGGCGGTGTTGCTGGTGGCGGTGCGCAGCAGTCTGGGGCCGGCGCTGGCGTGCGCGGCGCTGTCGTTTCTGACCTACGATTTTCTGTTCATTCCGCCGAATTTTTCCTTCGCCATCCAGCGCGAAGAAGACGTTTTGACCTTGCTGTTCTTCCTGCTGATGGCGGCGCTCACCGGTAATCTCGCTGCGCGTCAGCGGCGGCAGTTGCAGGCGCTGCGCGACACGCAGGAAGAGACCACCGAGCTGCTCGACCTGTCGCGCAAACTCACGGCGGCGACGGATCGTCAGGCCGTGATCAGCGCTGCCGCGCAGCACCTCAATGGCTGGAGTGATCTGCAATTGTGCCTGCTCAACCGCGACGGCCAGGGCGGCTGGAAAGTCGAGACCGGCGGACCGCTGGAATTCAGCGAATCCGAACGAGCTGCCGCCGACTGGGCCTGGCAGCACGATCAACCGGCGGGCATGGGCACCGGCACGCTGCCGTTCGGTCGCTGGTGGTGGTGGCCGCTGTCGGTGGAAGACGGGCCGCTGGCGCTGCTCGGGGTCTGCGCCAAAGAGGGCCAGACCTTGAGCGGCCAGCGTCGACGCCTGCTCACCGCGTTGAGTCAGCCGCTGGCGCAGGCGCTGGCCCGGGCGCAACTGGCGGACGATCTGGAAGCCGCGCGCCTGCACGGCGAAACCGAGCAATTGCGCAGTGCGCTGCTGGCCTCGGTATCGCATGATCTGCGCACGCCGCTGACCGCCATGCGCGGCAGCATCGACAGCTTGCTGGCCCTCGGCGAAGCCATTCCACTGGAGGATCGCCGCGAGTTGCTCGAAGGCACGCGCGATGAAGCCGAACGCCTCGACCGCTACATCCAGAACCTGCTGGACATGACCCGCCTCGGCCACGGTGCATTGAAGCTCGCGCGCGACTGGGTAGCGCCGGCGGACATCGTCGGCAGCTCGCTCAATCGCCTGCGTGCAGTGCTCGCGCCGTTGCAGGTCAGCACCGATGTGCCGGCCGAGTTGCCGCTGCTGTTCGTGCACGCCGCGCTGATCGAGCAGGCGCTGGTCAATGTGCTGGAAAACGCTGCGCGCTTCTCGCCGCCACACGGTCGTTTGCAACTGAGTGCCGGCGCCAATGACGAAGAGATTTTCTTCTCGGTCAGCGACGAAGGCCCGGGAATTCCCGAGGACGAGCGGGCGAAGATTTTCGACATGTTCTATACCGCCGCCCGTGGTGATCGCGGCGGGCAGGGCACCGGCCTGGGGCTAGCGATCTGCCAGGGCATGGTCGGTGCGCATGGCGGGCGAATCAGCGTCGCCGACGGCATCGACGGCCGCGGCACCAGCATCACCCTGCACCTGCCGTTGCAGACGCAACCGGGGATGGACAATGAAGCCTGATCGCGACTGCGCTACTCTCTTGCCAATCTTTTGTGTTGATGTGAATTCATGAGCCAGACCGCGACCATTTTGGTCATCGATGACGAACCGCAGATCCGTAAATTCCTGCGCATCAGCCTCGCCTCACAAGGCTACAAAGTGCTCGAGGCCGGCACGGGTGCCGAGGGCCTGGCGCAGGCGGCGCTGAACAAGCCGGACTTGCTGGTGCTCGACCTCGGCCTGCCGGACATGGACGGCCAGCAGGTGCTGCGCGAGTTTCGCGAGTGGGCCACTGCGCCGGTGCTGGTGCTCTCGGTGCGGGCCAGCGAGGGGCAGAAAGTCCAGGCGCTGGATGGCGGCGCCAACGACTACGTGACCAAACCGTTCGGCATTCAGGAGTTTCTCGCCCGGGTCCGCGCGTTGTTGCGTCAGGCACCGGCTGGCGAGGCGCAACAGGCGGCGCTGTCGTTCGGCCCGTTGACCGTGGATCTGGCCTATCGGCGGGTGTTGCTCGATGGCGCCGAAGTGGCGCTGACCCGCAAGGAATACGCGGTGCTGGCGCAACTGGCACGGCATCCGGGCAGGGTGATCACCCAACAGCAATTGCTCAAGGACATCTGGGGGCCGACGCATACCGAGGACAGTCATTATTTGCGGATTGTCGTTGGGCATTTGCGCCAGAAGCTGGCGGATGATCCGACTCGGCCGCGGTTTATTGTCACTGAAGCTGGCGTCGGGTATCGGCTGATCAGTGATAACAGTCTGTAGGTTTCGGGTTGGCTGAGCTGACGCCTTCGCGGGCAAGCCCGCTCCCACAGTGGACGGTGTGAAATACAAATTTCAATAACTGCGCAGAACCCTGTGGGAGCTGGCTTGCCAGCGATGAGGCCCTGACAGCCAGCCGAGAACTCAGGGCTCTCTACTCTGCTCACTCTCATACCGATCCAGCGTATCCCGCGCAATCTCCCGCCCCAGCGCGATCAGTTCCGGCGCTTTGTAGAATTCGAAAAACCGGCACACGCGCTTCGGCACGTTGATCAGGATGTCCGGCGGATAGCCGGCGATCTTGTACTGCGCCAACGAGGTCTGCATCACCTCGAAACTCTGGTTGATCAGGTCCAGCAGTGACGCCGGCCCGACGTTGTCGATGATGAACGAACCGGTGGCGGATTTCGGCGCACCTTCGCGCTCGGGGGCCGCTGCCGGTTGCTGACTTTCCGGTTCGCTGCCTTCCAGCCACGGGTTGATGTCGGCCGCCTCCGCACGCCGGGCTTCCTGTTCAAGCAGCAGCAATTGCTCGGCCTGTTTGCGACGGAACGGCATCTTCGAACCCAGCGAACTGAGCAGACTGTCGAAGCGCGAACGAAACGCTGGCGGGCGCTGGATCACCGGCAATTTGTAATGCCGCTGGTTGGTGGCGTTGAGGTTGACCGCGATGATCAGGTCGCAGTGGCTGGACACCACCGGCACAATCGGCAACGGGTTGAGAATGCCGCCGTCCACCAGCATCCGATTGCCCTGCATCACCGGCGTGAACAGGCTGGGGATCGCCGCCGAGGCGCGCATCGCCTGATGCAGGCAGCCTTCCTGGAACCAGATTTCCTGCTGGTTGGTCAGGTCGGCGGCGACCGCGGTGTAGGGGATGCGCAGGTCTTCGATGTTGATTTCGCCGACGATCTTGCGGATCTGCCCGAAGACCTTTTCGCCGCGAATGGCCCCGAGACGAAAACTCACGTCTACCAGCCGCAGCACGTCCAGATAGTCGAGGGTTTCGATCCAGTTGCGATACTGATCGAGTTTGCCGGCCGCATAGATTCCTCCGACCACCGCCCCCATCGAACAACCGGCAATGCAGGCAATGTCGTAACCGCGTCTTTCGATCTCTTCGATGACTCCGATATGGGCATAACCCCGGGCGCCACCGGAGCCCAGCACCAGTGCGACACGCTTTTTCATCAAGCTTCCTCCCCGACAAGGCTTCACAATGCACCCATCCGGGGGCGGGCGACAATCGTCAGGGTCGTTCGGGGCCGCAGGCGCGTCGTTTTTTCGCTACGGCGTGACCACTCGGCGCTATGCTTTGGTCACCGCAGATTCATGGGGCGCCAAGGCACTTTTCCCGCGCCGTAACGTCTTACCTGCACGACTGTTGACCTATTTTGAGGTGTGAGTGATGAAAGCCTGGATCTGTGTGCCGTTGATTGCGCTGGCATTGGCCGGTTGCGCTGGCAAGACTGCTTATCGTGACAGCTGTGGCAGTCAGCTCGATGCGGCGTGGCATGAACTGGACCTGGCCAAGGCCGAAGGTTTTGCCGGCACGGTCAGTTACTCCAAGGCGCTGTCGTTGCTGACGGCGGCCAAGACTCAACAGCAATTCGAAGGCTTCGAAGGCTGCAGCAAAAAGGCCGAGAAAGCCCGTTTCTATATTCGCGAATCCCGCGCCGGACGCTAAGCTGCTGACTTGACGCAAGGATGCGCGTGCCTTCTGACGGCAGACTCATCCTTCAAGCCATGTGAATCAGGAGCAAGTGATGTCTGCGTTGGTGGACCGGTTGGTGGCTCATGTCCTGAGTCTGGAAGTGCGTTTGCTGGCCTGTCAGGCGCGCCTGACCGCGCGTACCGACCCCGAGGCGCTGCATGACTTGCGCACTACGGTACGGCGCTTGCGCAGCCTGTTGCGACCCTTGCGTGGCTTGCCCGGTGTCGAGCAACTGGAAGTGGCGGCATCCGCGGTGGGGCAGTTGACCACGCCGTGGCGTGACCGCGAGGTGCTGGCGGCGTACCTGCTCAAGCATGATCAACCGCAAGCGGCGCAGCGGCGCATGGCGCAAATGGACGAAGCTTATCCAGCCTTGGCAGCCAGCGCCGAAGTGGCTTCGCTGCTGATCATCCTCGACGCTTTCCCGCGATTTTTGCGTGCCTCCGAGCGTCAGGGTCTGCTCAATGGGCTGGGCAAACGCATCGAAAAACGCCTGCACAAACAATGGAAAAAACTCGACGAGGCCCTGCACGATCCGGCCCATGATCGGCATCGTCTGCGCTTGCTGATCAAGCGCGTGCGGTATGGCATCGAAGCCTATCCGGAAATCGATCGCCTGCCTGAGCCGGCGCTGGAGCGGCTGAAGTCGGCGCAGGGCGCGCTGGGCGACTGGCACGATTGCTGGCAGTGGCTGGCGCGGGCCGAGCAGGAAAGCGATCTGCAACCCTGCGTCGCGACCTGGCAGGCGGGCCTGATCAAGGCTGAAGCCAAGGCGGATCGGGTGCTGGAAAAACTCAGTTCAGCCTGCTTCAAATAACCTCGATATCACCCGGCCCCTGTAGGCGCTGCCGAAGGCTGCGATCTTTTGATTTTAAAAAACAAAGATCGCAGCCTTCGGCAGCGCCTACAGGGGTTTTTCTTTGAGTGGGAAATCTGGGTAAGGCCTTTCTGTCAGTCCATTTGACCGGAATAGACGCTGCGGCGCTCTGCCATGCTGGTTAAGATCGCTGCATTCCTTTTTCGCTTGCCGAGGTTGTCATGCGCTTTTCCGATCTGCTCGAGGCGGTTCGTCGCCAGCCAGAAGTGACCATTCCCGCCGAGTGGGGTCAGGGCCGGGCCAGTTTTGGCGGCCTGGTCGCGGCGCTGCAATACGAAACCATGCGCGCGAAAGTGCCGGCCGAGCGCCCGGTGCGTTCGTTGGCGATCACCTTTGTCGGCCCGGTCGAGCCGGACGTCCCGGTGCGTTTCGAAGTTGATGTGTTGCGCGAAGGCAAAGCGGTCAGTCAGGTGCTGGGGCGTGCGATGCAGAACGGTCAGGTGGTGACTATCGTGCAGGGCAGCTTCGGTGCTTCGCGGCCTTCGGAAGTCGCGGTCGAGGCCTACCCGGCGGTGGAAATGAAACACTGGGACGAATGCCAGGAGTTGCCCTATATCAAAGGCGTGACCCCGGAGTTCATGCGGCACTTGGCGATGCGCTGGAGTGTTGGCGGCATGCCCTTCACTGGCAATAAATCGCGGCAGATGGGCGGCTGGGTGCGCTTGCGTGGGGACGTCAAGGAAGAACCGGTCAATGAGGCGCATCTGCTGGCGCTGGTGGATGCCTGGCCTCCGGCACTGTTGCCGTATCTGAAGAAACCGGCACCGGGCAGCACGTTGACCTGGACCATCGAATTCGTGCAGCCGCTACGCGACTTGAGCACGCTGGACTGGTGCAAATACCTGGCGGATATCGAGTACGCTGCCGACGGTTACGGCCATGTGGCCGCCAAGCTGTGGAGCGCGGAGGGGGAGTTGATTGCCATGAGTCGCCAGACCGTGACGATTTTTGCCTGAGTCATTCAGTGCCGACGATGACGCTCCCGCCAGGCGCGCCACCAGCCGCCACTGAGGAAAAACCGTGGAAAGGTCAGGAACTGTTCGACCAGCAAGCGTGACACGGCATCCTGGCGATCACTGAACGGCTCGGAGGCTTGCGCCTCCAGGCTGTGGCCGTGGCGCTGCAGACCCAGCGCCGCGACAATCCCGATTACGCCGATGGCGACACTGGCCAGGCTCAGGCTGAACACTCCGGACACAATCAACAGAAACGCGACGATGAACAGCGGCACGGCAATCAGGTGCAACACCAGATTGGTCGGGTGCTGGTGATTGTTCGGGTACGCGCGCCATTGCCACGCGGGAAGGTTGGGGTGACGTTTGCCCATGTTGACTACTCCTCGATCCATGTTGAACACATGCTTGAAGAATAGGCCGGGGCGGGTGGGGCGGCGAATCAAGGTTGGCTATTGGCATCATAGTAATGGTGAACAAAAAAAGATCGCAGCCTTCGGCAGCTCCTACATTGAAATGCGTATACCTGTAGGAGCTGCCGAAGGCTGCGATCTTTTGATCTTCAGAGTTTCAACTGCCCGATTGCCTTGTTGAGCTCCCCGGCCAACGTCGCCAACTCATTACTGGTGGTCGCCGAATCCACAGTCTGCTGCACGGTGTTTTCAGTCACATCACGAATACTCACCACTGCCCGATTCATCTCTTCCGCCACTTGGCTCTGCTGCTCGGCCGCCACCGCAATCTGCGTGTTGCTCTCGCGCATCTGCGCCACGGCGCCAGTGATTTCCGCCAGCGCCTCGCCAGCCTCCTGTGCCTGCTGCACGCAGTCGTCGGCCTTGTACGAACTCTCCTGCATGAAGTCCACCGCATCGCGGGTGCCGGCCTGCAGCGCCGAGACCATGGTGGTGATTTCATCGGTGGAGGTCTGCACGCGTTTCGCCAGGTTGCGCACCTCATCGGCGACTACCGCAAAACCGCGGCCCATCTCGCCGGCACGGGCTGCTTCGATGGCGGCGTTCAGCGCCAGCAGATTGGTTTGCTCGGCGATGCTGTGGATCACGCTGACCACGCCGTTGATCTTCTGGCTGTCTTCGGCCAGGCGCTGGATCATTTCGGCGGTCTGCTGCACGCCGCTGGAGAGTCCTGCAATCGACTGCTGTACGCGACTGACCACTTGCTGACCGCTGCCGGCCAGACCATCGGCGGTCTGCGACAGATCGCGGGTGGCGCCGGCGTGCTGGGCGATGTGATAAACCGTGGCGGTCATTTCGTTGATTGCGGTGGCGGCCTGATCGGTTTCACTTTGCTGACCGAGCATGCCGTGGCGCACTTCGTTCATGCTCGCCGCCAGACGCGCGGCACCGACGTCGAGTTGCCGCGCGGTGTTGGCGACGGTGTTGACCACCCGTTGGTAGCCAGCCTGCATTGCGTTGAACGCATTGGCCATCTGCCCGACTTCGTCCTTGCACGCCAGCGGCACACGGGCCGAGAGGTCACCGCTTTTCTCGACGTGCAGCATCACGTCTTTCAAGGTGTTGAGTTGGCTGAGCAGGAAGCGGATCAGCAGTTGCGAAGCGCCGAGCATGGCCAGCATCAGGATGAACACTGCCACCGCGTAGTTGGCAAAACGTTCGCTGAACACTTGCGCCAGGCTTGGACCATAGGCAATGACTGCCACCTGCTGTCCGTCGGCACGGCTGAACACTTCGGCGCCCATTAACGGGTTACTGCCGAACAATGGCAGGTGATTGATTTCGTTCCAGCCGTTGTCGTCGCTGATCTCCAGCACCGGCTGATCGTTGAGGCGCGGCGCTTCCCCGCGTTTGAAGGTCAGAATCTGATCAGCCTTGGGCAATGCCTGCCCGGCCGGCCAGGCCTTGAGCAATTGTGCCTGGGCCTGGGCGGATGCCTGCGCCGCGTGGCTGCGCGCCTGCTGTTCCAGTTGCACGGCGTACAGCACCAGCAGCAGGGTGGTGACGAAAGCGACCGCATTGACCGCCCAGAATTTGTATTTCAGCGAGATATTGCTAAGCCAGGCACCCATGGAGGTCTTCTCTGATAGCGGAAACAGTTTTGGCAAGGTGCCAGCATTGTGCCGCTATGCAGATCTGCGGATCTTGATACACATCAAAAGAACGCATCGCTCCCACAGGAGAATTTCGGTGTGTCAGGGAAGCGCGGGGAGGTTGAAGAACGCGCGGGCACACGCGGTGGTGTGCGCTGCCAGGTCTTCCTCGCTCTCGCCTCGGTGCAACGCCACTTCGCGCAATACTTCGGTCAGATACGCCGGCTCATTGCGGCCGTTCTTCGGCTTTGGCCGCAAGGTGCGGGGCAGCAGATACGGCGCGTCGCTTTCGAGCATCAGTCGTCCGCGTTTGATCTCCTTGACCAGCGAGTGCAGGTGCGTGCCGCGGCGCTCGTCGCAGATCCAGCCGGTGATGCCGATGTGCAGGTCCAGATCCAGGTAACTGAACAAGGCTTTTTGCTCGCCAGTAAAGCAGTGCACCACAGCGGCGGGCAATTGATCACGGAAGTCCCGGAGGATCTCCAGCAAGCGCTGACTGGCATCGCGTTCGTGGAGGAACACCGGCAATTGCAGTTCTACTGCCAGCGCCAGATGTTCTTCGAGGACTTTTTCCTGTTGCGGGCGCGGCGAGAAATCACGGTTGAAATCCAGCCCGCATTCACCCACGACGACCACGTTTGGCTCGTGCAGCAGACTGCGCAACCGGCGCGCGCTGTCAGCATTCCAGTCACTGGCCGAATGCGGGTGAATGCCAGCGGTGGCGAACAGCTGTTGGCCACCGTCATCCAGTTGCCGGCACAGCTCCAGCGCCTGTTCGCTACCTTCGACGCTGGTGCCGGTCAGCACCAGTTGGCAGACCCCGGCAGCGTAGGCGCGGTCGAGCACGGCCTGATGTTTTTCAGCAAAACTGGGGTTGGTCAGGTTGACGCCGATATCGATGAGTTGCATGGTTCTACCTCGGGCCGAAGGCCGGAAAGCATACCAGAGCTGTAGATTTATAAGAAAAGCCAAGAACTACAAAGAGTTATAGCTGTCTTTTGATGCCGTGACAGAGCCCGGGTTGGCGCAAAAGCCATCACTGTGCCAGTCTCTCGCACTTTGCCAGCGCTCCAGGCGCTCTGTTTTCGTCGGCGATTTTGACCGTTCAGCGGTTAAAAAACGCCCCGTATTCTTTCCGGAGAGTGGATGCATCGTCCCTCGGTTTTGCTCCTGTTGTGTGCGTCGTTGCTACTGCCGATAACGGCGGTTGCGCGCTTGCCCGGGCCACAGCAAGCCGTACCGGCCGCCAAGGTCCGCGACCTGTCGGAGATACGCAGCAGCCGCGTACTGCGAGTGCTGGTCAACCAGAGTCGCAACAGCTCTGGAGAAGTCCAGGGCCAGGCCATCGGTGTCGAATACCATCGCCTGCGCGCCTTCGAGCAGTACCTCAATGGCCACGCCCGCGACGGCCAGGAAGTCACTCTCAAGATCATTCCCAAAGCCAAGGATCAACTGCTCGGCGCGTTGCAACGCGGCGAAGGTGATCTGGTGGCGCCCGGCGAGCTGCTTGATCTGCAGCCGGGCCACTCGGTGGCCAGCAGCGAGCCGATCGCCAGCAATGTGCCGCTGGTGCTGGTCGGTATCAAGGGCGAGCGTCGTTACACCAAGGTCGAGCAGCTTTCCGGCAAGACCCTGGCCTTGCCAACCGGCAGTGCGGCAGGGGACGCGGTGAGCCAGCTCAATCAGAAACTGGCGCTGCACAAACTGGCGCCGATCAAGATCGAATGGGTCGATCCGACGCTGGCGGTCGAGGACGTGCTGGAGATGGTGCAGGGCGGAATTTTCCACCTGACTATCGTTGAGCAACCGATCGCCGAGCGCTGGGGCAAGATCCTGCCCAAGCTGCGTTTTGACCGGCAATTGATGATCAGTGAACCGGGTGAGGAGTACTGGTTTGTGCGCCGTGATGCCTCGATGCTGCGGGCGAGCATCGATCGCTTTCTGGTCGGCTACAGGAAGCCGGCGAACGAGGATGCCGAATTCCTGCGGATCTATCGGCGCCTCTACCAAGTGCACTATCCGTTGGCCAAGGCTGACCGTCAGCGTCTGGAAAAACTGCGCCCGACCCTGCAAAAACACGCCGACGCGCAAAGCATGGATTGGCTGAATCTGGCGGCGCTGGCCTTCAAGGAGTCGGCCCTGCAACCCGGCGCCCGCAGCGGCAGCGGCCCGACCGGGCTGATGCAGATCACTCCGTCCGCGGCGCAGCGGGTCGGTGTGAACAACATCCAGAATCTCGATGCGAATGTGCAGGCCGGGGCCAAGTATCTGGCGATGATCCGTCGCAAGTTTTTCAACAGTCCGAAACTCAATGAGCGCGAGCGCATGGCGTTCACCCTGGCGGCCTACAACATCGGCCCGGAGCGGGTGCAAGGCATGCGCGCCGAGGCGCGCCGGCGCGGGCTGAATCCGAACCAGTGGTTCTTTCAGGTCGAGCGCATCGCCATGGAGCAGGTGGGCATGGGCCCCGTCAGCTATGTTAATAGCGTGAACAAGTATTACCTGGCGTTCGACCGGGAGCGGGAGTCGCTGGAGCCCCGGGGACAGAAAGTCGCCTCACGTAAATGATCTAATAATTTGATTGTTATGGCGGAATAATTGCGCTTTTAACATGAATTTAACTGATTAATATAGCGGCCAATCCCAACACACTTCTCGCAAAACAAGGAATGCCTCATGAGCTCACTGATCAACAAGGTTCTGTTCACCCGCGCCGGTTACGGCCTGACCATTCTGCGCATCGCGGTCGGCGTGATCTTCGCCGCGCACGGTTCGCAAAAACTGTTTGGTCTGTTCGGTGGTTACGGTCTGGCGGGCACCGCGCAATACATGGACAGCATCGGTCTGCACCCGGGTTACCTGATGGCCACGCTGGCCGGTGGTACTGAGTTTTTTGCCGGTCTGGCGTTGATTATCGGCCTGCTGGCGCGCCCGGCGGCGCTGGGTCTGACCTTCCTGTCGCTGGTGGCGATCTTCACCGTGCACATCAGCAACGGTCTGTTCATGGCCAACAACGGTTACGAGTTCGCCCTGGCGTTGCTCGGTGGCAGCCTCGCGGTGATGATCGAAGGCGCCGGCAAGCTGTCGGTGGATCGCGCCATCGCCGGTTGAGCGCTCTGGATCAAGCAAAAGGCCCGCATTGTGCGGGCCTTTTTTTGTTGTGGCTGATTCTTGACACTCATCGGTCACGTTCTCTAGGATGTTGCTCATGCGCCGATTTAAACAGCTACTTGCGGGGCGCCAGGTGACTCAGACAGTTGCCGTCAGAAGCCGGAACAAGGCTTCGAAATACCGCTAAAGCGCTGGTTCGGTGTTGCCTCTCACCTGCCATGCAGACTTTTGAGGCAGAGACACGACACGATGAATGCACTACGCCCTCCAACACGTCCCGCGCCGATCACGGCACATATCACCCAACGCAATCCAAAAATCCTGCTTGGCGGCAAACACCAGCCGACGCTGTTGCGTTATCTCGATGGCTGGCCACGTCGCAGCGGCGGTCCTGCCGCGTTCCTGATCCAGTTCGTTGAAGACGGCGAGTCGCTGGCGCGCTTTGCCAGTGACAGTTTTGACCTCGCCGTGATTCAGGCACCAAGCGCTGAAGACGCTCCGGAAATGATCAAGCAACTGACCCGCGTTGCACGGCAGGGTTTGATCACCCGCCGCTGAAACGCTCAGGGATAGTCGATCGCCACGATATAGACAAACTGCTCACCGGTTGGCGTCTGCACCCGAACCTCGGCGTCCAGCGCCTTGCCGATCAAGGCACGAGCCAGCGGTGAGTCAATGCTGATCAGACCCAGTTTCAGATCCAGTTCATCCGGGCCGACGATGCGGTAGCGCGATTGCTTGCCGTCTTCGTCCTCGATGGTCACCCAGGCACCGAAGTACACCTTGTTCGGATCGCTGGGTTTTTCGCTGACGACCTTCAGTGCTTCGAGTCGCTTGGTGAGAAAACGCACGCGGCTGTCGATCTCGCGCAGCATTTTCTTGCCGTAGGTGTACTCGGCGTTTTCCGAACGATCACCCTGCGCCGCTGCCTCGCTGACTGCCTGCGTCACTTGCGGGCGGCGCACATGCCACAGTTCATGGAATTCGGCGCGCATCCGCGCTTCACCTTCAGGGGTGATCAGCGCGGTGCCGGCGGTGCGGGGAGGGCGATAACGGCTCATGGTAACTTCTTGTGGTGACGAAGGCTGGAGTCTATCAACCCTCGCGCAAGACTGTCAGCGGACTCGCATTCAGTGCTCGACGCGTGCCGAACACGCCGGCACCGCCAATCAGTGCGGCGCCAATCAATGGCAGCACCAGCAGCCATGGATGCGGATGCCATGGCAGATCGAAGGCAAAGCGATACAACACCAGACTCACGACTTCCGAACCGATCGCCGCCAGCAAACCGCTGACCGCGCCGAGCAGACCGAACTCGATACGCCGCGCCTTGACTAGCAACTGCCGTTGCGCGCCCAGTGCGCGTAACAACGCGCCTTGGCGAATGCGCTCGTCCAGCGTGGCCTGCAAGCCAGAGAACAGCACCGCCATCCCCGCCGCCAGCACAAATAACAACACGTATTCCACCGCCAGGGTGACCTGAGCGAGGATGCTGCGCAGCTGTTCGAGCAAGGCTTCGACCTGAAGGATGGTCACCGCCGGGAATGCCCGTGACAGTTCGACAATCTGCTGATCGTGACCGGGTGCCAGATAGAAACTGGTCAGGTAAGTCGCCGGCAGATCCCTCAGGGTGCCGGGCTGGAAGATCATGAAGAAGTTCGGCTGGAAGTTGTCCCAATTGATTTCGCGCAGACTGGTGACCCTGGCTTCACGATTGACCCCGCCCACGCTGAACACCATGCGATCGCCGAGTTTGAGCTTGAGGCTTTCGGCGACTTTGCCTTCCACCGACACGCCCGGTATGTCTTCCGAGGGTTGCCCGGTCCACCACACACCGGCGGTGAGCGTGTTGCCGGCCGGCAAGTCGGCGGCCCAGGTCAGGCTCAAGTCGCGTTGCACTGCGCGGTCGCCGGCGGAATCCTTGCTGACGATCTGCTGCACCGGTTCGCCGTTGATGCTGATCAGCCGTCCGGGCACCACTGGGTACAACGGTGCCGCTTGAGCCGAGACTTTGATCAGGTGGTCGGTGAAGGCTTGTTTGTCCGCTGGCAGGATGTTCAGGGCAAAGTAATTCGGTGCGTTTTTCGGCAACTGGTTTTGCCAGGTGTCGAGCAGCTCGCCGCGCAGCAGAGCGATCAATGCCATCGACAACAGGATCAGACCGAACGCCAGCGCCTGCCCGGCCGCCGCCAGCGGATGACGCAACAACTGACCCAGACCGAGGCGCCACGGCAGCGGCGCACGGGCGAGCATCCGTCGCAGGCTGTTGAGCAGCAACAACAGCAAACCACCCAATACCAGCGCCGCGATTACACCGCCGCCCAGCAGGGCGAAAGTCAGCAACAGATCCAGACTCAGGCGCCACATGATCAGACCCAGTGCGCCCAGTGCCGCGCCGTAGACCATCCAGGTACTCGACGGAATCGGCAGCATGTCACGGCGCAGCACGCGCAGTGGAGGTACCCGACCCAGCGCAGCAAGCGGTGGCAGGGCGAAACCGGCGAGTGCGACCAGGCCCGTACCGATGCCGGCCATCGCCGGAAACAGGCCGCCTGGCGGGATATCCGCGGGCAGAAGATCATGCAGTAGAGCAAACAGCCCCAGTTGTGCCAGCCAGCCAAGCACCGCGCCACTGAGGGCGGCGAACAAACCCAGTACGCTCAGTTGAATACTGAACAACAGCATGGTTTCTCGACGCGACAAACCGAGGCAGCGCAGCAAGGCACTGGCGTCGAAGCGACGACTGGCAAAGCGGTTTGCAGACAGTGCCACGGCCACGCCGGCCAGCAGTACCGCGACCAGACTGGCCATGTTCAGATAACGCTCGGCCTTGCCCAGTGCGCCGCCAATCTGCCGGTTGCCGTCACGCGCATCCTGAATGCGCTGATTGGCGGCAAGGCCCGGTTTGAGCAATTGCCGATAGGTTTCCAGCGCCTGCGGTTCGCCGCGCCACAGTTCGCGATAACTCACGCGGCTGCCGGGTTGCACTACGCCGGTGGCGGCGAGGTCATCGAGGTTGATCATCACCCGAGGCGTGAGGCTGTAGAAGTTGCCGGCGCGATCCGGTTCGTAGGTCAGCACGCGGGTCAGTTTCAGCGTTTTCATGCCGACGTCGATGCTGTCGCCGATTTTCAGGTCCAGGGCGGTCAGCAAGCGTGCCTCGACCCACGCTTCACCGGGTTGCGGTTCGCCGCCGGTTGTCTCGGCGGCAAGCGGCGCCGGGGCACTTTTCAGTTCGCCGCGCAGTGGATAAGCGCGGTCGACGGCTTTGATGCTCGATAACTGAATGCCGTTGTCGGTGGCGACGACGCTGGAAAACTCCACCACCTGTGCATGATTCAAACGCAGCTCGGTGCCGCTGCGAATCTGTTCGTCGCGGGCTGGCGAACTGCCTTCGAGGACCAGGTCGGCGCCAAGGAACTCGGTGGCGCGCAGCATCATTGCGCCGTTGAGACGGGCGCCGAAGTAACCGATGGCGGAACTCGCGGCCACCGCCACCAGCAGGGCGAAGAACAACACGCGAAGTTCGCCGGCGCGAGCATCGCGCAGCAATTGGCGAAGGGCGAGACTGAACAGGCGCAAGAGCGGCAGACGTGCCATCAAGGCTCCAGAGGGGCGACCAGCAGCCCGGCTTCAAGTCGAATCAGGCGCCGGCAGCGATGGGCCAGGCGTTCGTCGTGGGTCACCAGTACCAGCGTGGTGCCGCGTTCCTTGTTCAGTTCGAACAGCAAGTCGCTGATGCGCTCGCCGGTGTGGCTGTCGAGGTTGCCGGTGGGTTCGTCGGCGAACAGCACGTCGGGCTCGGCAGCGAAGGCGCGGGCAATCGCCACGCGCTGCTGTTCACCACCGGAGAGCTGGCGCGGCGAGTGCGTCAGGCGCTGGCCGAGGCCGACGCGCTGCAACAATTCAGTGGCGCGCTCACGGGCGTCCTTGCGGCCATCGAGTTCCAGCGGCAGCATGACGTTTTCCAGGGCGTTGAGGCTGTCGAGCAACTGGAACGACTGAAAGACGAAGCCTACGTGCTCGGCACGGATGCGCGCGCGCTGGTCCTCGTCGAGACTGCTCAGGCCTTGTCCGGCGAGAATGACTTCGCCGCTGCTCGGCAAATCGAGACCGGCGAGCAGGCCGAGCAGGGTGGATTTGCCGGAACCGGACGCGCCGACGATGGCCAGGCTGTCACCCTGGTTCAGTTCCAGGCTGAGTTCGTGCAGGATAGTCAGTTCACCTTCCGCGCTGGGAACCACTTTGCTGAGGTTCTTCGCGGTGAGAATGCTTGCGCCCATGGAGAATCCGATGCGTGTGTGGTTTTTGAGTGCTGGCCTGGCCTTGATGTGCATGGCCCAGAACGCAGCGGCGGGTACTGTCCTGATCGTTGGCGATAGTATCAGCGCCGGTTTCGGACTGGATACCCGCCTGGGGTGGGTATCGCTGCTCGAGCAACGGCTCAAGGCTGAAGGTTTTGACGACAAAGTGGTCAATGCCTCCATCAGCGGTGACACCAGTGCCGGAGGCCAGGCGCGCCTGCCGGCGCTGCTTGCAGAGCATAAGCCGGAACTGGTGATCCTCGAATTGGGCGGCAATGACGGCCTGCGCGGAATGCCGCCAACGCAATTGCAACAAAACCTTGCGGCAATGATCGACAGCTCGCGCCAGACCGGTGCCAAGGTGCTCCTGCTCGGCATGCAATTGCCGCCCAACTACGGCAAGCGTTACACCGATGCCTTTGCCGAGGTCTACGGCAAACTTGCGGACGAGAAAAACATCCCGCTGGTACCGTTTTTCCTCGAAGGCGTGGGCGGGCATCCCGAGCTGATGCAGGCCGATGGTCTGCACCCGGCAGTCGGGGCTCAGGGCAAGTTGCTGGAAAATGTCTGGCCGACACTAAAACCGCTGTTATGAGGCTTTTCTAGTGGCAGGCTTTCGGCTAATGTGGCGCCCCCTTATTTGGAGCCCCCGATGCCGCGTCCTGCCTGGTCCCTGTTTGCCTACCAACTGATCGAGCCTGACGAACAGCTGGATCTGTTCGCCTGCCAGGAAGTGCGGGTGCATCTGGTGACCCGTCAGCTCGAACTCGGTGGCTCGGCAGACCGCACGTTGTGTGGCAGTCTGCTTCCAGCACAACCGCGTTGGTCGAGTGTGGATCGTCGGGTGTTTCAGGATCAGCGTCTGTGTTCGTTGTGCCGGGCGATTCTCGAGTCGCAGAAGCGCGGCACCTCGCCGATCTGGCCTGAGTTGCGATTCGAACTCTAGGATCAACAAATCGCAGCCTGCGACAGCTCCTACATGAAGACTTCTGGCTGGCCATCGGCGCATCTCCCCGAATTCCCGAGGTGCGGTGTACAATCGCGCCCTTATACCCCTTGTTGATCATGCGAAGGATTTTCCGGATGTTGCCGCGCTTTCCTGCCGTCACCCGCTGCCTGTCACTTGCCGCCCTGTGTGTGGCCGGTCCCGTTGCTGCATTGGAGTTTCCCCTGCCACCGCCTGGTGAGGACATCATCGGCCAGGTGCAGGTGATCAAGGCCAAGTACGAAGACACTTTCGCTGACCTGGGGACCAAGTACGACCTGGGCTATTCGGAAATGGTCGCGGCCAACCCGGGTGTCGATGCCTGGCTGCCGGGCGCGGGTACTGAAATCGTTCTGCCGACGCGGTTCATTCTGCCGCCGGGGCCGCGCGAGGGCATCGTGATCAACCTCGCCGAATACCGTCTCTACTACTACCCGAAAGGCCGGAACGTGGTGTACACCTTCCCGCTGGGTATCGGCCGTGAAGGTTGGGGGTCGCCAATCGCGCATACCTCGATCACCGCCAAGACGCCGAACCCGACCTGGACCCCTCCTGCGTCGATCAAGGCCGAGCACGCCGCTGATGGTGATCCGCTGCCGAACGTGGTGCCGGCCGGTCCTGACAATCCGCTGGGCCCGTTCAAGTTCACCCTGGGCACCCCGGGCTACCTGATCCACGGCTCGAACAAGAAGTTCGGCATCGGCATGCGCACCAGCCACGGCTGCTTCCGGATGTTCAACAATAACGTCCTGGAAATGGCGGCCATGGTGCCGGTCGGGACTTCGGTGCGCATCCTCAATGACGCGTACAAGTTCGGCAGCAGTGGCGGCAAGGTCTATCTGGAAGCGCACACGCCAATCGACGACAAGGGCAATCCGTCGGTGGTCGACAAGCACACGGCGGTGATCAACGCGATGCTCAAGCGCGAAGACGTGACCAACAATCTGCGCGTGAACTGGGATGTGGTGCGTGATGTGGTGGCGGCCGAAGACGGTTTGCCAACCGAAATCGGCACGCCGAATACCTCGGCTCCGATTGTCTCGAGTGCGCCGATCGACCTGCAGCAATAAGCTCGATCCAGACCCGCCGATGCAAGAAGCGTCGGCGGGTTTTTTATTGTCCGGACAAAAGCTGCAGGCACAAAAAAGCCGACCCAGAAACTGGGTCGGCTTGATAACAATCCCGAGGGATTATTACTTGCGGCTAGCTTTGTCCAGCATACGCAGAGCACGCTCGTTAGCTTCGTCAGCAGTCTGTTGTGCTTTTTGAGCAGCAGCCAGAGCTTCATCAGCTTTACGGTATGCTTCGTCTGCACGAGCCTGGGCGCGAGCAGCTGCGTCTTCAGTAGCGGTCAGACGTGCTTCGGTTTCTTTCGATGCGCTGCTGCAACCGGTAGCCAGAACTGCGGCCAGAGCCAGAGCAGAGAATTTCAGAACGTTGTTCATCGTGTTCCCCTTCAAGGACTTTCAATTAAGTGGCTTTCTCCTCCGATTGAGGAAATAGCCGGCGTACATACTACCCATTACTTGTAGTAAGTAAACTGACGTAGCGCAAGAAGCAAAAAAAATTGTAGGCGTTGATTCTTTTTCGAGCAACTTTTAACGGGGCTGATTAAAAAATATCCAGCTGCAAGCCCCTGCCTGAGCGAGTTAATGAGAAAAAGTTCCCGCTGTCACGTGCTGTTTTCGGCGTCTTGCACCAAGTCTGCCTAGATGAATTCGTCTACACTTTTGTTCCGATTTTGCATGACGCCTCACATATCTTTGTCGCTCTTGAGGTGACTTTAAAGAAGAGCCTGCGTCTTAAGTCTCGACATCCGGCAATGTTCAGGTGAGCGCCTCGGGATATGTTCCCCGCGCCTGCCACTACGCCCATCGGAGTTATCCGTACAACCTGCACGATGACGAGCGCACCTTGAGCATTTTTGCCAATGGTGCCTACTATTTATCACGTGCTCGGTTGCGCGAGATCGGTGTGGCTTTTCTCGGTGTCCATCAGGCACGGGGTGGCGTAGATGTTCCTTCGCCGGAAAAACATCGGTAAGGTAGGGGTCAGAATTCAAGACCCGCGAGGAGTAGTGATGAGCGAGGCGTTGTCCATCCACCATGACCAGGCTGGTCATCAGTTCGAGACCAATGTGGACGGTCATCGTGCCTACCTGACCTATATGGATCTGGGGAAACAGACCCTGGATATCTACCGCACCTTCGTGCCCAACGCCCTGCGCGGTCGAGGCATCGCGGCAGCGCTGACCGAAAGCGCGCTGCAGTACGCCGAGGAAATGGGTTATACGGTGATTCCTTCGTGCTCCTACGTCGAGCGCTATATGGAGCGCCATCAGAAGCGCGCTGCGAAAATCTGATCACCCCTACACACAAAAACGCCGGGCAATGCCCGGCGTTTTTTATGCCTGCGAAACGCTGATCAGCTGCGCTGACGCTTAGGCAGCACATCCTTGAGCTTGGCGTGCATGCTGCGCAGGGTGTTCTCGGTGGCGGACCAGTCGATGCAGGCATCGGTGATCGACACGCCGTATTGCAGGTCGGCGAGGTCTTTCGGGATGGCCTGGCAGCCCCAGTTCAGATGGCTCTCGACCATCAGGCCAATGATCGACTGGTTGCCTTCGAGGATCTGGTTGGCGACGTTCTCCATCACCAGCGGTTGCAGGGCCGGATCCTTGTTGGAATTGGCGTGGCTGCAATCGACCATGATGTTCGGCTTGATCTTCGCCTTGTTCAGCGCCTGCTCGCACAGGGCGACGCTGACCGAATCGTAGTTCGGCTTGCCGTTGCCACCACGCAGCACCACGTGACCGTAGGCGTTGCCCTTGGTGGTGACGATCGACACGCCACCTTCCTGGTTGATACCGAGGAAGCGGTGCGGGCTGGAAACCGATTGCAAGGCGTTGATCGCCACGGTCAGGCCGCCATCGGTGCCGTTCTTGAAGCCGACAGCCGAAGACAGGCCGGAAGCCATTTCACGGTGGGTCTGGGATTCGGTGGTACGCGCGCCGATGGCCGACCAACTGATCAGATCCTGCAGGTACTGCGGGGAGATCGGGTCGAGGGCTTCGGTGGCGGTCGGCAGGCCTTTCTCGGCCAGGTCCAGCAGCAACTGGCGACCAATGTGCAGGCCGTCCTGAATCTTGAACGAGTCATCCAGGTACGGATCGTTGATCAGGCCTTTCCAGCCGACGGTGGTCCGTGGCTTCTCGAAATACACGCGCATGACCAGATACAGGGTGTCGGAGACTTCCTCCGCCAGCACCTTGAGGCGGTCGGCGTATTCGTGGGCAGCCTTGATATCGTGGATCGAGCACGGGCCGATCACTACGAACAGACGGTGGTCGGTGCCATCAAGAATGTTGCGAATGACTTCGCGGCCCTTGGTGACGGTGCGCAGCGCAGCATCGCTCAGAGGGATATCACGCTTGAGCTGATCGGGAGTGATCAGGGTCTCGTTAGAGGCGACGTTTAGGTCGTTGATCGGTAAATCAGCCATCGTTTACTCGTCAGGTCACGGGTGCCGGCCGCCAGCGATCCCCGCGCGGCGGAGCACAGCAGATTTAAGCGCGTCGGGGAGCCGAACCTTAGCGCGTCAGACGCGGCTCGACAATGGGCAAGCGCCGCTTTAATCCAGCACTGGCTGGGCAAAAGCCTTGCGCACGCTGTCGTGGGAGAACTCGTTGGCGTGTTGTTCGACCCATTGCAGGGCCAGCGCCTGAATGTCCTGCAGGTCGTCATGGGCCTCGTTCATGCGGCAATAACGTTCGATCTGGCACACCTGTTCGCCCATCCGGGCGCTGAACAGCGTCTGCTCATCAGTGAACGCGATCCCCACCAGATAGCCCTTTTTGCGTCGCAGGCACCACGCCACATAGCCCGGAAAACAGAGGTCGGCATTGAGCGTCGGCAAGCGCACTTCAAGGGCGGTGCCGTGGCGCCAGGCGCGGTGATAATTGCAAGCGATCCCGCCGAGGCTGATAGTGTGCAGCTGTTGCCTGGAAATACACTCGGGCTTGAGCAAGGTTAATTCAACCGGCACTTCGTCCGGATGAGGAATGAAACGTCCCATGAGCACAGACTCCCTGTGTCGGCCATTTGACATTGTTTCCCCCAGTATAGTGGTCGAATCGGAGCTGACCGATTTCGACGCCGACCAGCGGCTGCTGGCGATGAGCGGCGTTTCGCTGGTGATTTTCACCAGCGTCGGCTGTTCCAGTTGCCGCTATGCCAGAGAGGTGTTGCCCGGGTTCGCGCTGGCGGTGGATCGCCTGTGCTGGATCGATGCGGGCAACAACGGCGGGCTGGTGGAACGCTATCAGGTCTTTCATTTGCCGGCGCTGTTTGTGGTGCGCGACGGCGAGTTCTTTGGAGCATTGCACACGCGCCTGGCCGCCGCTGCGCTGAACGCGGCAGTTACGCAGGCGCTGGGTCGAATTGCAGAGGAGTTGCCATAGATGGTGGGAGCACACAGCAAACCGGTGATCGGGATTATCGGCACCGGCGCAATTGGCGGGTTTTACGGTTTGGTGCTGGCGCGCGCCGGTTTCGATGTGCACTTTTTACTGCGCAGTGAGTTTTCAGCGGTGGCCGAGCGGGGGTTGCAAGTGGACAGTGCCGTGCATGGCACGCTGACACTGAACCCGGTGCAAGCGTATGCCAAGGCCGAGGACATGCCGGCCTGCGACTGGTTGCTGGTCGGCGCCAAGACCACCAGCAGCGCGGGTCTGGCCCCAGCGATCATTGCCGCGGCCAGGCCCGGTGCGAAAGTGCTGGTGCTGCAGAACGGTCTGGACGTCGAAGACAGCTTGCGTGAGTTGCTACCTGACTCCCTGCATCTGCTCGGCGGTCTGTGCCTGATCTGCGTGCATCGCGAAGGCCCGGGGCATATCACCCATCAGGCCTTGGGGGCGGTGAACGTCGGCTATCACAGCGGCCCGGCGACGGACGATGCGGCGCGCATGGCGCTCGTTGAAGAGGGCGCCAGTCTGTTCCGCGCCGCGGGCATCGATTCGCAGGCGATGGCCAATCTGCAACAGGCGCGCTGGCAGAAACTGGTGTGGAATATTCCCTACAACGGTCTCTCGGTTTTGCTCGGCGCCGGCACCACGCCGCTGATGGCCGACGCTGACAGTCGCGCGTTGATTCAGGCATTGATGGCTGAAGTCGTGAAGGGCGCCAAGGCCTGCGGTCACGATATGCCTCCCGGTTACGCCGAGTACTTGTTCACAATGACCGAGAAAATGCCCGATTACTGGCCGAGCATGTACCACGATTTTCTGCACAAGCGGCCGCTGGAGCTGGAAGCGATTTACGCCCGGCCACTGGCCGCCGCCAAGGCGGCAGGATGTGAATTGCCGCGAATCGATGCGCTGCATCGCACGTTGGGTTTCATCGACCGACGCAACACCTGAGTCGGTTTTTTGCGGGAGTGGGGGGAAGGCATGGCCAAGAACATCGATGACAAACTGGTGCTAGCGATTTCGTCTCGCGCCTTGTTCGACCTGAGCGAGAGTCACAAGGTCTACCTGTCGAGCGGCGTTGAAGCCTATCGGCAATACCAGATCGAACACGAAGACGAAATTCTCGCCCCCGGCGATGCGTTCCCGCTGGTGGAAAAACTCCTGAGCCTCAACAGTCGCCTCGACCGCGCCCGGGTCGAGGTGATTTTGGTTTCGCGCAACAGTGCCGATACCGGCCTGCGCGCGTTCAACTCGATTCATCACTACGGACTGGACATTTCCCGGGCGGCCTTCGTCGGCGGACGCAGCCCGTATCCGTATCTCAAGGCCTTTGGCTGTGACCTGTTTCTGTCCACGCACGCCGAGGACGTGCGCGCCGCACTGGATGCCGGATTTGCTGCAGCGACAATCCTGTCTGGTGGCGCCAGCCGTGCCGCGAGTGATGAGTTGCGCATCGCCTTCGACGGTGACGCGGTGTTGTTCTCCGACGAATCCGAGCGCATTTATCAGTCCGGCGGGCTGGAGGCGTTCCAGGCGAAGGAACGCGAGTCGGCACGCGAGCCATTGCGCGGTGGGCCGTTCAAAGGTTTTCTGGCGGCGCTCAATGCGCTGCAACGCGAGTTCCCGGAGGACGACTGCCCGATCCGCACGGCGCTGGTCACCGCGCGTTCGGCACCGGCCCATGAGCGGGTGATCCGCACCTTGCGCGAGTGGGATATCCGCCTCGACGAGTCGCTGTTCCTCGGCGGATTGACCAAATCGGCATTCCTCGAAGCCTTTGCCGCCGACGTGTTTTTCGACGATCAGGCCGGGCACTGCGAGCTCGCCCGTGAAGTGGTCGCCACCGGCCATGTGCCGCATGGCATCAGCAACGAAACGTCGATCTAAAGCCCCTGTGCTTCAAGACGTTGCGTCGCACGTCGTAGTCGCCAAGGCACTGCTAAGCTGAATCAAATCTCCGCCATGTTGGCACGCGAGGAGGTCATATGATTCGTTCGATGCTGTATGCCACTGACCTCGGTCTGTACGCACCGTTAGTGATGCAGCATGCCCTGGCACTGGCGCGGACATTCAATGCCGACTTGTACGTGGTGCATGCAGTGGAGCCCATGGGGCTGTTTGCCGAGTCGGTATTGCAGAGTTATCTCGACGAACAGGCATTGAACGAATTTCACAGTCAGGGTCTGAAAACTGTCATCGCCAGTATCGAGCAACGGGTGCTGGACAGTTTTCGCGAAGAGCTGGGCGACGAGGGCGAGCAGGATCTGCAGCGGATTTGCGCGGTTCGGGTGGTGCAGGGCGATCCGGCACAGGTGATTCTCGACCAGGTGCAGAAACTCTCTGTGGATTTGTTGATCGTAGGCACTCACAGTCACGGCGTAGGGGCGGAAACGCCTTTGGGGCGCACGGCGACCCGGGTCCTGCAATTGGCCAAGGTGCCGGTCTATCTGGTGCCGTTGGTGGAGCGTCGGCGCCGGGGGGATCGCTGAAGCGGGAATAATGGCGTTTTGATAAAAAAGTTCTAGATTTATTCATCAAACCATTAATATAGTTATATACCGTCGCTGATGCCCGTGGCGTCTACCTGCTTTGAGGGATACATATGAAGCTTCAACAATTGCGCTACATCTGGGAAGTGGCGCACCACGACCTCAACGTTTCCGCTACCGCCCAAAGCCTTTACACCTCGCAACCGGGTATCAGTAAACAGATCCGTCTGCTGGAAGACGAACTTGGCGTTGAAGTGTTTGCCCGCAGTGGCAAACACCTGACCCGCGTCACCCCGGCCGGCGAGCGCATCATCACCACCGCAGGCGAAATCCTGCGCAAGGTCGAAAGCATCAAGCAGATCGCTCAGGAATTCTCCAACGAGAAGAAAGGTACCCTGTCGATCGCCACCACCCACACCCAGGCACGTTACGCATTGCCGCCGGTGATCAGCAATTTCATCAAGCAATACCCGGACGTGGCGCTGCACATGCACCAGGGGTCGCCGATGCAGATCGCCGAGATGGCGGCTGACGGCACGGTCGATTTCGCCATCGCCACCGAAGCGCTCGAGCTGTTCGGTGATCTGGTGATGATGCCGTGCTATCGCTGGAACCGTTGCGTGGTCGTGCCTCAGGGCCATCCGCTGACCAAGTTGCCGAAGCTGACCCTCGAAGCGCTGGCCGAATACCCGATCGTGACATACGTGTTCGGTTTCACCGGCCGTTCGAAACTCGACGAAGCCTTCAGTCATCGTGGCCTGACGCCGAAAGTGGTGTTCACCGCGGCCGACGCCGACGTGATCAAAACCTACGTGCGTCTGGGTCTGGGTGTGGGCATCGTCGCCAAAATGGCGGTCGACACCAAGCTCGATAACGACCTGGTGGTGCTGGATGCCAGCGAACTGTTCGAGTCGAGCATCACCAAGATCGGTTTCCGTCGCGGTACGTTCCTGCGTGGTTTCATGTGCGACTTCATCGAGAAGTTCGCTCCGCACCTGACCCGCGAAGTGATGGCCAAAGCCATCCAGTGCCACAACAAACAGGAACTGGAAGAGCTGTTCGACGGCGTCGAATTGCCGGTCCACTAAGTCCCCGCCTCAAAGCACCTCGGTGACAGCGAACTGTTGCCGGGTGCCTGCCACCAGAATCTCCACCTCATCGCCCTCGAGCTTGCCCAGCAGGCTTTTGCCCAGCGGCGAGCGTGGGCTGATGACGGTAATCGGCTGACCCACCACATCGACTTTCAAGCCCGCTGCATCCGGGGCCAGAAACAGCCATTGTTCGCGACCCTTTTCGTCCTCCAGACCGAGCAGGGCACCGATCTCGATGCCGCGATTTTCGTCGTAGGCGCGCAGCGTCAGGTTCTGGCACAGCGCCAGTGACTGGCGGATTTCCTCGACGCGTTTCGCCTGACCCGCCGCCAGATAGGAAGCCTCAAGTCCGAGGGTGTCGTACTTGTTCTCGGCGATGTTCTCTTCGTGGGTCGCGGTTTCATAAGCGGTCTGCGCGGCGCGCTCGGCGATGTCGAGGTCGGCGCGCAGTTTGTCGAGGATCAGTTGGTGGACGGTGTGTTTGTTCATGATCAATCGCAGAATTGCAAAACGTTGGCGCGGCTCTTTTCGCTCGGCGCAGTCTGGTCCTGTTGCAGCCAGAACTGGCATTTCGGATTCGACTGGTTGCGACTGCTGCCGCGAGCCTGATCCAGGCGTGCCTGCTGCTCGTTCTTGCGCAGGTTTTCTTCGTACTGTTCGAACAGGGGACTCTGTGGCGGAATGTCCGGTTGTACCTGGACGGCCGCTGGCGGCTTGGCCAGTTGCTGCACGGCCTGGGCAACCGGCGCCAGTTGTTCGGTCAACACAAAACGCGAAATCAGCCAGCAGGTCAGGGCGATGGCCAGAAAGCCCAGCCACATGCCCAGGGCAATACTGCCGGTCAGTTGCAACGCGCTGAGCTGAACGGGCAAGGGACGACGCGGGTTGGGACGATAGGGCATGGCTGCCTCCTGGCGGATGATTGCGGGCAAGTGGCGATTGTCGCACGAAGATTAATCGCCGTCGGCTCTTCTGCGCGAGGTCATTTATGCGGACAATCAGCGCTTTTGCCAACGGGAGTCTTGCATGTCGGTACCGAAAACCCGCTGGGATATTTTTTGCACCGTGGTCGACAACTATGGCGACATCGGCGTGACATGGCGTCTGGCCCGGCAACTGGTGGCCGAACATGGACTGGCAGTGCGCTTGTGGGTTGATGACCTGCGCGCCTTCGAACGCATCTGCCCCGAGATCGACATCCACCTTGCGCAGCAATCGCAGCAGGGCGTCGAGGTGTGGCACTGGCCGAGCGACTGGCCGCAGACGGAAGCGGCGGACGTGGTGATCGCCGCGTTTGCTTGTCAGTTGCCAGCTGCTTATATGGACGCCATGGCCGAGCGGCAACAGCCGCCGCTGTGGATGAACCTCGATTATCTCAGCGCTGAAGACTGGGTCACCGGTTGTCACGGTTTACCGTCGGTGAAGTACAAGTCGGTGCAGAAATTCTTTTTCTTTCCCGGATTTCGACCTGGGACCGGCGGCTTGCTGCGTGAAAGCGGTCTGCTTGAGCGGCGCCGGCAATTTCAGCAGGACGCGGCTGCGCAGCGACAATTCCTGCAAGGCCTGGGCGTAGATCGCGCAGCGGACGCACTGCTGATCTCGTTGTTCGCCTATGAAAATGCCGGGCTGGACAGTTGGCTGGATGCGTTGGCGGCCGACAGCACGCCGACCCATCTGCTGGTGCCGGAAGGGCGGATTCTCGGTGACGTTGCGCGCTGGCTCGGGGTCGATGCGTTGGCTGTCGGCGATCTGGACGTGCGTCAGGCACTGACGGTGCAGGTGCTGCCGTTTGTCCGTCAGGATCAATACGATCAGTTGTTGTGGTGCTGCGATTTCAACGCGGTGCGCGGGGAGGACTCGTTTGTTCGCGCACAATGGGCTGGGCGACCGATGCTCTGGCACATTTATCAGCAGGACGAAGACATCCACCTCGACAAGCTCGATGCCTTTCTCGCGCTCTACACCAAAGGGCTTTCCCCAGCCGCTGCCGAGGCTACGAGCGGTCTGTGGCGGGCCTGGAGTGCCGGGCAACCGATCGGCGAGCACTGGCTCAAGGCCCGTAAACACTGGCCAGAGCTGCAGGAAAACGCCGAGGCGTGGTGTCTGGAACAAGGCTTGCAGGCGGATCTTGCCACGGCGCTGGTACAGTTTTACCTAAATTGGATATGATACGCGGCCTAGATTTTTGTAAATCCCATCCAAATTCGGATATTCGCAATGAAAACTGGTAAAGAACTCAAACCCGGTACCGTGATCCGTATCGACAACGATCCTTGGCTGGTTCAGAAAGCTGAATTCACCAAGTCGGGCCGTAACAGCGCGATCATGAAGACCAAGCTGAAGAACCTGCTGACCGGTTACAAGACCGAAACCGTTTACGGTGCGGACGACAAGCTGGACGACGTGATCCTGGATCGTAAAGAAGCCACCCTGTCTTTCATCAGCGGTGACACCTACACGTTCATGGACACCACTGACTACACCATGTACGAGCTGAACGCCGAAGACATCGAAAGCGTTCTGCCTTTCGTTGAAGAAGGCATGACCGACGTTTGCGAAGCCGTGTTCTTCGAAGAGCGTCTGGTGTCCGTAGAACTGCCGACCACCATCGTGCGTCAGGTTGACTACACCGAAGGTTCCGCTCGCGGTGACACTTCCGGCAAGGTGATGAAGCCTGCCAAACTGAAGAACGGTACCGAGCTGTCGGTTGCTGACTTCATCGAAATCGGCGACATGATCGAGATCGATACCCGCGAAGGCGGTTCCTACAAAGGCCGTGCCAAATAAGCACTGCTTTTTACGGAAAGAAAAAGCCCGACCATTGAGTCGGGCTTTTTTGTGCCTGATGAATTACTTCTTCAGGTGCTGTTTCAGTTCTTCCGAAGCCTGCAGCATTGCCGAACGCACTGCCGGTACCTGGCTGACCACGTTGAGCAATCCGTAGTCGTGGATCATGCCGTTGTAGCGCACTGAGGTCACCGGCACGCCGGCTTCGTCGAGTTTACGGGCGTAGGCTTCGCCTTCGTCACGCAGGACGTCGGCCCCGGCGGTCTGGACCAGTGCAGGCGGCAGGCCTTTCAATTGCGCGGTTGTGGCCCGCAGCGGCGAGGCGTAGATCTCGTTGCGCTGACTGGCGTCGGTGGTGTAGTTGTCCCAGAACCACTTCATCATGTTGCGGGTGAGGAAGTGCCCCTCGGCGTACTGGTTATACGAACCGGTGTCGAAATTGGCATCGGTCACCGGCCACAGCAGCACCTGGAATTTGATCGCCGGGGTGCCTTTGTCTTTGGCCATCAAGGCGACGACTGCCGCCATGTTGCCGCCAACGCTGTTGCCCGCCACCGCCAGACGCTTGCCGTCGACGTTGATCTCTTTGCCGTGTTCGGCCACCCATTTGGTCGCGGCGTAAGCCTGGTTGATCGCTACCGGGTAATGCGCTTCCGGCGAAGGGGTGTAATTGACGAACACCGCCGCCGCCCCCGAACCGGCCACCAGATCCCGCACCAGACGTTCGTGGGTCGGGAAATCCCCCAGTACCCAGCCACCGCCATGGAAGAACATGAACACCGGCAGCTCGCCCTTGACCCCGGCCGGCCGGACGATGGTCAGGCTCAACGGTTGGCCATCGACCTGGATAGTCTTCTCGCTGACGTCCGCTTTGGGCAGCGTCAGTTTGACCCCGGACTGCGCGCCTGTCAGCACGGCGCGGGCATCCTTGGGCGTCAGCTGTTCTATCGGTTTGCCAGTGCCGGCATTCAGTGCATCGAGGAACGCCTGGGTGTTGTGTTCAACCTCCCCGGCAAATGCGCTCTGGATGGACAGGGCGAGAAGGGTACCGGTCAAGACTTTGCTGAAAGTGTTCATGTTCATTTCCTGTACGGGCCAGAGTGTCAGTGATTACACGGTGACGTGCAGACGCACATCGACGTTGCCGCGAGTGGCGTTGGAGTACGGGCAGACCTGGTGGGCAGCGTCGACCAGGCTTTGTGCGTCAGCCTGTTCCAGGCCCGGCAGATTGATGTGCAGGTCGATGTCCAGACCGAAACCGCCAGGAATCTGGCCGATACCGACGTGAGCGGTGATTGAGGCATCGTCCGGGATTTTGCGTTTGGTCTGACTGGCAACGAATTTCAGGGCGCCGATGAAGCAGGCCGAGTAGCCGGCAGCGAACAGTTGCTCAGGGTTGGTGGCCGCGCCGCCGGCACCGCCGAGTTCTTTCGGAGTAGCCAGTTTGACGTCGAGGATGTTGTCGCTGGAGATCGCACGACCATCACGGCCGCCAGTGGAGGTTGCGATTGCGGTGTAGAGCGTTTGCATGGTGTGAGCCTCATTGAGTGTGTTTATTTGCGCTAATTGTTTGCGCGCTAAGTAAGTGCGAAGTGAATGTAGCTCGCTAATGTTTAGTGCGCAAGATAATATTTTGAAGAAAGTGGGAATGGGCGCTTGGATCGGGCTGGGTCGTGATCTCAAGCTTTTGATATAGAAGGTTTTTTTGAACGTAAAACGAGAGGAAAAATTTTCGGGGGGTAAGCGGGGAATGTGCGATTCGCCTGCAGGCGCAAGGCTGCGCCCACAGGGAAGGGGAGTCTTAAGCGAGGCTGTCTTGCAAATGACCACGCAATGCCTGCAATTCAGCTTGCAGGTTTTGCAGGCGCTCCAGCGTGAAGCCACTGGCCCCCAGGATGCATTGAGGCACGGTTCGGGCCTTGTTCTTCAAGGCGCGTCCCTGGGCAGTCAGTTCAACGATCACCACGCGTTCATCCTCACGGCTGCGGGTTCGGCTGAGCAGACCTTCACCTTCTAGCCGTTTGAGCAACGGTGTCAGCGAGCCTGGATCGGTCAGCAACCGCGTGCTGATTTCGCCCACGGTCAAACCATCCTTCTCCCACAGCACCATCATCGCCAGATATTGCGGATACGTCAGGCCAAGCGCTTGCAACAGCGGCTTGTAGACCTTGGTCATCATCAGCGAAGTGGAATGCAGGGCGAAGCAGGCCTGATTGTCGAGCAGCAGGTCGTCGCAGGTGTCGCGTTCGGTGGTCATGGCAAAGCCTTGTTCGGTGATGGGCTTGAATCTAGCGCCCGAATGTTTAATGCGCCAGATAATTATCCAGAATCTAGTGCCGACCCAGTTCGCGCTGTAGCGCAATATCCCACGGCGGCACCGGGCTGAAGCGGGTCTTGAGGTATTCCAGCAGCAGGCGGCTACGCGAATGGGTCTGTTGTTCCATGCGCAGCGCATAGATGCCGGTGGTCTCTGGTGGCGGTAGGCCGTTCTCGCAGAATAGCGGCAGCAGTTCGCCGCGCAGCAGGTATTCACTGGCCAGCCAAGTGGGCAAATGCGCGATGCCCAGCCCGGCCAGTGCCCCGCACACCAGCGCTTCGGCATTGTTGGCGCTCATGCGGATGCGCGCGGGGCGATGCAGTTGCATTTGCCCGTCCAGTTCGAAGCGCCAGGCGAAGGGCGGGGCGAGACCTTCCCAATCAAGTCCGTCATGTTCACTCAACTGCGCGGGATGACGCGGTGCGCCACGGCGTTTGAGGTAATCGGGGCTGGCACAGGCAATGCGCACCATGCTCGCCAGCGGCGTGGCGACCAGCCGTGTATCGGCTATTTGCCCGGCGCGCAGCACCAGATCGACTTTGCCCAGATTCGAGCCGTGCATGTCGATAAAGCTGTCGATCAGGTGCAATTGCACGTCGAGGCCCGGGTACAGCACCAGAAAGTCAGCGATGACCGGCGCGAGATGGCGGCGACCAAAAGCGGCGGGGGCATCGACGCGGATCAAGCCTTCCGGCGCACTGCTCAACGACACCGCTTCGGCACGGGCCAGTTGCAGTTCGCTGACAATGCGCCGCGCCCGTTCGGCAAATGCCAGCCCGGCCGGCGTGGCGCGCACCGCATGAGTGCTGCGGATAAACAACTGGCTGCCGACCGCGCTTTCCAGGCTGTCGATGCGTCGGGCGACGGCGGATGGCGTCAGCGGATGTCGACGCGAAGCCGCAGAAAAGCTCCCGCTCTCCAGCACATCGAGAAACAGCCCAAGTTGTTCGGTCAATTGATTGGGATTCATCAATCAGTTCAATGCCTATGCGGTTTTGGCACAGCCATTGTGCGTTGCTGTGCGTTTCCGTGCCAGCGCTGACTGCGTAGGATGGGTCGCCTGACGTCTGAGGAATAACGCTGTGATCGAGTTTTTGCTGTACTTGTTGTTTGGCGCCGCCCTCGGCACGTTGGGCGGGATCTTCGGCATTGGTGGCGGGCTGATCGCCATTCCGCTGCTGGGCGTGTGGTTCGGCCTCGATCAACAGATCGCCCAAGGCACGGCGCTGGTGATGGTGGTGCCCAATGTGATGCTGGCGCTGTGGCGTTATCACCAGCGTAATCGCATCGAACTGCGCCACGCGCTGCCGCTGGCGATCATGGGTTTTTGCTTTGCGTGGATTGGTTCGATCTGGGCGGTGGGCATTGATGCGCAAACCATGCGGATCGGTTTTGTCGCTTTCCTCGTGGTGCTCTCGGCGTACAACCTGCTGAAGATGTTCGGCAAAAAAACGGCAGTGAGTTCAGAGATGCGTTACTCATGGCCATGGCTGGGTGTGCTTGGCGCGGCGTCCGGAACCATGGGCGGTCTGTTCGGTGTCGGCGGGGCCGTGGTGGCGACGCCGGTCCTCACCAGTCTGTTCGGTACTAGCCAGGTGGTTGCTCAAGGCCTGTCGCTGGCACTGGCGCTGCCCAGCACCGGCGTGACCCTGATGACCTATGCGGTGCATCACGAGGTCGACTGGATGATCGGCCTGCCCCTGGCCATCGGCGGTCTGGCGAGCATCAGTTGGGGCGTCAAAGTCGCCCACGCCATGCCGGAAAAACTGCTGCGCGGGCTGTTCTGCGGTTTCCTGGTGCTGTGTGCGGTGATGCTCGCGTTTAAAGTTTGAAGCCTTCGACGATGTGCTCGGCAAGGCATTCGGTGATCGGCGACGGGTTGTTCAGGTTGCGGATCAGCATGATGCTGGCCTCGGGCAGCAGCGGCAGGTCTTCGTTGGCTCCGAGAATACGCATGTCCGGGGTGATCAAACTCTCCAGTTGCGCGGTGATCGCCAGACCCGCGCTCACCACCGCCATCAGTGCCGACAGGCTGGTGCTGTTGTAGGCGATGCGGTAATCGCGGCCCATCGCGTCGAGCGCATTGCAAGCCCACAAGCGGCAGAAACAATCACTGTTGAACATCGCCAGCGGCAGCGGCGTCTGCTCGTGCGCGCTGAAATTCTGCGCCTCGGCCCAGACGAAACGCTCTTTGCGCAGCAACTGGCCGATCTCGTTGCCCGGCTCGCGGGTGACGATCGACAAGTCCAGATCGGTGCGCTGCAACAGCTGTTTGCTGGACTCGCAATGCACTTCGATCTGGATCAGCGGGTAGAACTGAGCGAATCGCGACAGGATCCCCGGCAGAAACCGCATCACGTAATCGTCCGGCGTACCGATGCGCACGGTGCCGACCATGTGCGGCTCGCGCAGGGTGTTGAACACTTCGCTGTGCAATTTCAGGATGCGCCGCGCGTAACCCAGCAGCACCTGGCCCTCGGCAGTCAGGCGCACCTGGCGGCCGTCGCGCTCGAATAGCTGGCGTTGCAGCACATCTTCTTCGAGGCGCTTCATCTGCATGCTCACCGCCGATTGCGTGCGGTTGACCATTTCGCCGGCGCGGGTAAACCCGCCTTGATCGGCAATCGCGACGAAGGTGCGCAGGACATCGGTATCGATACTGGGGTAGGCCGACAATTGATGAATCTCCGTGATGAATGCCATCAGAAACATTCGTTGGATTGATCTTAGCGCCAGCGCGAGACTTGAGCCATCCACAAGGAGGGCAACACGATGAAAGGTCAAAGAGAATATGTAGACGACGCAAAATTTTCCGGCCACGGCCATATTGTTTCCGATCTGCTGCACAGGTTCAGCCGCTGGTACGAACTGCACCGTGAGCGCGAGTTGCTCGCCAGTCTGAGCGACGAAGCGCTGAAGGACATCGGGGTCAGCCGTGCCGACGTCGAGCACGAGGCCATCCGGCCGTTCTGGGACGATCCGATGCATAAATGATCAGGGCCTTACTACACAAACCACTTTCAGGTGAGGTAGGTTGCGAGCAGACAAGGAGATGCTCATGCCCGCGACTCTGGCCTTTTCCCTCAAACAGGCGCGACGTCTGGCGCTGGTCGCCCAAGTATTCAACGGGCGCCAGCCGCCAACCGTCAAGGCGCCGCAACTCAACCGGCTGATCGAACGGCTGGGTCTGCTGCAGATCGACTCCGTCAACGCCGTGGTGCGCTCGCACTACCTGCCGCTGTTTTCCCGTTTGGGTTCCTATTCCGCTGATTTGCTCGACCAGGCCGCCTGGAGTACAGGGCGACGTCGCACGTTGTTCGAGTACTGGGGTCATGAAGCGTCGTTGCTGCCATTGACCATGTATCCGTTGATGGGGTGGCGCATGCAGCGGGCAAGGAATGGCAGGGACATTTATCAGCAACTGGCAAAGTTTGGTCTGGAGCAGCAGAGCGTTGTGCGCCGGGTCTTGAGTGCGGTCGAGGAGCGTGGTGCATTGGGTGCCGGCAGTCTGTCGACCCGCGAGGACAAGGCCGGGCAGTGGTGGGACTGGAGTGCGGAAAAGCATGCGCTGGAATGGTTGTTCGCTGCAGGTGAAGTGACCGTGGCCGGTCGCCGCGGTTTTGAGCGTTTGTATGATTTGCCGGAGCGGGTCATTCCCTCCTCGATTCTGCAACAAGCGTTACCTGACGAGGCTGAGGCGCAACGTGGCTTGTTGCTGCACGCGGCGCAGGCGCTCGGCGTCGGTACGGAAAAGGATCTGCGGGATTATTTCCGTTTGAATCCTGCGGATGCGCGCCCGCGTCTGGCGGAGCTGGTCGAGGACGGGCAGTTGCAGACCTGTGAAGTCGCCGGTTGGCGACAGATCGCCTACTGCCTGCCGGAACCGAAGGTGCCGCGCAAAGTGGTTGCCAGTGCACTGTTGTCGCCGTTCGATTCGTTGATCTGGGAACGCAGTCGCACCGAGCGGCTGTTTGATTTCCGCTATCGGTTGGAGATCTATACGCCGCAAGACAAGCGGGTCTATGGCTATTACGTGCTGCCGTTCTTGCACAACGAGCGGATTGCCGCGCGGGTCGACCTGCGGGCCGAGCGAGCGTCGGGGCGCCTGGCGGTGCACGCGGTGCACGAGGAAGTGCCGGGGCTGGATGAAGAGGGGATGCTGGCGCTGGCGTTGAATCTGCGGCAGATGGCCGATTGGCTGGGGCTTGCGCGGGTTCAGCTTAATTGTCAGCGTGAGAGTGCGGCGCGGTTGCGGGTGGCGTTGGCGCAGATCGGCTGTGACTGAGCTGGCCTCTTCGCGAGCAGGCTCGCTCCCACATGGGTTTTGTGTACGACACAGATCCAGTGTGGGAGCGAGCCTGCTCGCGAAAGCAGCGATGCGGTCTAGCGGCGAACTTGTTTCAAAGTTTCAGCTATGAGGAACGCCAGTTCCAGCGACTGATCCGCATTCATCCGCGGATCGCAGTGGGTGTGATAACGATCCGACAACCCGTCTTCCGTGATCGGCCGCGCGCCACCGATGCACTCGGTGACATTCTGCCCGGTCATCTCGATGTGAATCCCGCCGGCATAAGTGCCTTCGGCTTCATGCACCTGGAAGAACTGCTTCACCTCACCCAGGATCTGCGCGAAGTCGCGGGTCTTGTAGCCGCTGCTGGCCTTGATCGTGTTGCCATGCATCGGGTCGGAACTCCACAGCACCTGCTTGCCTTCACGCTGTACCGCGCGGATCAGCGCCGGCAGGTGATCGCCGACCTTGTTCGCGCCCATCCGCGCAATCAGGTTCAGGCGGCCGGGGTCGTTGTCCGGGTTGAGCACGTCGATCAGGCGGATCAGGTCGTCCGGGTTCATGCTCGGGCCGACTTTGACGCCAATCGGGTTGTTCACCCCGCGCAGGAATTCGACGTGAGCACCGTCGAGCTGACGGGTACGGTCACCGATCCACAGCATGTGCGCCGAGCAATCGTAGTAATCGTTGGTCAGGCTGTCGCGACGCACGAACGCTTCTTCGTAGTTCAGCAGCAGCGCCTCGTGGGCGGTGAAAAAACTGGTTTCGCGCAGTTGCGGCGAGCTGTCCATGCCGCAGGCGCGCATGAATGCGAGGGTCTCATCGATGCGGTCGGCGAGGTGGCTGTATTTCTCGGCCAGTGCCGAGTTGGCGATGAAATCCAGGTTCCACTTGTGCACCTGATGCAGGTCGGCAAAGCCGCCCTGGGCAAAGGCGCGCAACAGGTTCAGGGTGGCGGTGGACTGGTGATAGGACTGCAGCAGGCGCTCCGGATCCGGCACGCGGCTCTTTTCGTCGAAACCGATGCCGTTGACGATGTCGCCCCGGTAGGCGGGCAGGGTCACGCCGTCGAGGGTTTCGTCGTTGGCCGAGCGCGGCTTGGCGAACTGACCGGCCATGCGCCCGACCTTGACCACCGGGCAACCGGCGGCGAAGGTCATTACGATCGCCATTTGCAGCAACACTTTGAAGGTGTCGCGAATCTTCGCCGCCGAGAACTCGGCAAAACTTTCCGCGCAATCGCCGCCCTGCAACAGGAACGCCCGGCCCTGAGTCACTTCGGCAAACTGGCGGCGCAGCTCGCGTGCTTCACCGGCAAACACCAGCGGCGGATAGCTGGCCAGGGTCTGCTCGACCTGGCGCAGATGCGCGGCGTCGGGGTATTGGGGTTGTTGCTGGATCGGCAGGGCGCGCCAGCTGTCAGGACTCCAGGGTTGGCTCATCACGGTCTCTAATGGGTTCTACGCACGGGAAGGCCATGGTAGCAGCAATTAGTGCGTGACCTGCTCCCGCCCCATCACCGACAATCGCCGCTTTGCCACGGCGCCGCAGCGGTGCCATCGCGTCACCGCGCCCGGTGACCATCAGGAGACGAAATGACTGAGGAGCGCGTCGAGCTGTTGCTCGCCGAGGTACAGGATGAGTTCGGCGTGATTCGCGTGCTGGAAGTGGCCGATTACCGCTTTCTGGAGTTCGGCGATGCCATCGAACAAAGCTGCGTGTTCACCGCCGATCCGAGCTGGCTGGAGTACGACTACACCCGGGCGATGCTGATTGGCGCGTTGTGCCATGAACAACCGGAGAGCGCGCTGTTTCTTGGCCTCGGTGCCGGTACGCTGACCCAGGCCTGCCTCAAGTTCCTGCCGCTGGAAGATGTCGAAGCCATCGAACTGCGCCCGGACGTGCCGCGTTTGGCCATCGAATACCTGGGGCTGGATGACGATCCGCGTTTGTACATTCGGGTCGGCGATGCGCTGGAATTGCTGCCGACGGCCGAGCCTGCGGATCTGATCTTTGTCGACCTGTACACCGATGTCGGCCCGGGTGTCGGGCATCTGGCCTGGAGTTTTCTCGGTGACTGTCAGAAGCGTTTGAATCCGGGCGGCTGGCTGGTGATCAACCAGTGGGCCACCGATGATGGCAAACCCTTGGGCGCCGCGTTGCTGCGTGGGCTCTACCACCGGCATTACTGGGAACTGCCGGTGAAGGAGGGCAATGTGATTCTGATTGTGCCGGCGGATCTCGATCAGGAGCTCGACATGCAGGCGTTGACCGCCCGCGCTGAAGCGCTGGCGCCGCGGTTGGGGTATTCGTTGCAGTCGTTGATCAACAGTATTCGCCCAGCCACCTGAGCGGCGACTCGGTCAACTGTAGGAGCTGCCGAAGGCTGCGATCTTTTGACTTTGATTTTAGAAACAAGATCAAAAGATCGCAGCCTTCGGCAGCTCCTACAGGGAGGAGTTCATCAGATCCCTTTGAAGATGCCTGGCCGCCGCTCAACCAGCGAGCTGATGCCTTCCTTGGCATCCTCACTCCCCAGCAACTTCTTCACCATTGCCGGCAATCCTTGTGCCGCCGCCGTCTCACCTTCATACCGTGCCTGCCGCGCCGACATCAGCGTTGCCTGCACCCCCAACGGTGCCTGCCGGGCAATCCGTTCGGCCAGTTCGATCGCCCGTGGCAACAGATCCTCACTGGCCATTACTTCCTGTACCAAACCCAGGCGCAATGCATCATGCGCATCGAACTCATCGCCGGTCAGCAGCCAGCGCATCGCGTTGCCCCAGCCGGCCACCTGATGAAAACGCAAGGTCGCGCCACCAAAAGGAAAAATCCCCCGCTGCACTTCCATTTGCGCGAAGCGGGTATTGCTCGCGCACAGGTTGATGTCAGCGGCCAGCATCAACTCGATGCCGATGGTCAGGCAGTAGCCTTGTGCAGCCACAATCACCGGTTTGCTCACTCGCGGCCCGACGAAAACACCCCACGGGTCGCAACCGCCCGTCGGAACCTGCCAGCCTTCGGCGAGGGCGGCGCTGGTGTTGAGCAGATCCAGACCGGCGGTAAAGTGCTCGCCATGCCCGAACACCACGGCCACTCGCGCGTCACTGTCGGCCTCGAACTCACCATAGGCCAGGCTCAGGTCATTGAGCAGATCGAGGTCGAAGGCATTGCGTTTGGCGGCCCGGTCGAGGCCAATCAAGTGGACATGACCACGATGTTCGCGGCTGACGCGGCCGGGGCAGGGCTGATTCATGGGTAGATCCTCGGGCGGGAAGGGCGGGTGCAGCGACGGTATGCCGCACATCGATGAATCGTTTAAGCGTCATCACCCGCAAGGCCGGGCCTTTGCAAAATAGACCTTCGCACGATTATCCGCAAAACCCCGTTACACAGCGGTGACACAGCGATTCAGCTGATAAAAAAAGCTCCCTTTTTGGGCAAATTCCGGTATAGTGCGCGCCGGCCTTTAACCGGGCCGCGTTTAGGTAGCGCAATTCCCCGAAGTCAGCTTCGGCTGCACGTCCGCACTGCGGGCTCTTCCTTGACGATTCTTTTTCATTCATACGTTTTCGCAAATCCCCGCCGACAAAGCTGCCAGGGCGACTCTTGAGTCTCAACACGGCATGCGCAGCTTTGGAGCATGGGTCTTTGCGGATGCACTTAGAGGCAGACCCATGACCCAGGAAATCGGCGGCTTCGCCGCTCTTGAACTTCATCCCAATATTGTCGCTGCAGTAGTCGCTACCGGCTATGAAGAGCCTTCGGCCATTCAGCAGCAGTCGATCCCGATCATCCTCGCCGGTCACGATATGATTGGTCAGGCGCAAACCGGTACCGGTAAAACCGCTGCCTTTGCCCTGCCTATCCTGCACCGCATTGATCCGTCCAAGCGCGAGCCGCAAGCTCTGATCCTGGCCCCAACTCGTGAGTTGGCGCTACAAGTTGCAACCGCTTTCGAAACCTACGCCAAGCAAATGCCGGGCGTAACTGTTGTGGCTGTCTACGGCGGCGCGCCGATGGGCCCACAATTGAAAGCAATCCGTAATGGCGCACAGATCGTTGTCGCCACGCCGGGCCGTCTGTGCGACCACCTGCGTCGCGACGAAAAAGTCCTCGCTACCGTGAACCACCTGGTTCTGGACGAGGCGGACGAAATGCTCAAACTGGGCTTCATGGATGACCTGGAAGTGATCTTCAAGGCCATGCCGGAAACCCGTCAGACCGTATTGTTCTCGGCAACCTTGCCGCAGTCGATCCGTGCCATCGCCGAGCGCCACCTGCGCGATCCGAAGCACGTGAAGATCCAGAGCAAGACTCAGACCGTTACCGCGATCGAACAGGCTCACCTGTTGGTTCACGCTGACCAGAAGACCTCTGCCGTTCTCAGCTTGCTGGAAGTGGAAGACTTCGACGCGCTGATCATGTTCGTGCGCACCAAGCAAGCGACCCTGGATCTGGCCAGTGCCCTGGACGCCAAAGGCTACAAAGCCGCTGCGCTGAACGGTGACATCGCCCAGAACCAGCGTGAGCGCGTCATCGACTCGCTCAAGGATGGCCGTCTGGACATCGTTGTCGCGACCGACGTGGCTGCCCGTGGTCTGGACGTTCCGCGCATCACCCACGTGTTCAACGTGGACATGCCGTACGATCCGGAATCCTACGTGCACCGTATCGGCCGTACCGGCCGTGCCGGTCGCGAAGGTCGTGCGCTGCTGCTGGTGACTCCACGTGAACGCCGCATGCTGCAAGTGATCGAGCGTGTCACCGGCCAGAAAGTTGCCGAAGTGCGTCTGCCGGACGCTCAAGCTGTGCTCGATGCACGCATCAAGAAACTGACCAACAGCCTGTCGCCGCTGGTTGCCGATGCCGAATCGACTCACGGCGAGCTGCTCGATCGTCTGACCGCTGACATCGGTTGCACCCCGCGTGCACTGGCTGCAGCCCTGCTGCGCAAGGCAACCAACGGTCAAGCGCTGAACCTGGCAGCGATCGAGAAGGAACGTCCACTGGTGCCGAACAACGCACCGCGTGGCGACCGTCCTGAGCGTTCCGGTGATCGTCCTGATCGTGGTGACCGCGAGCGTCGCGCGCCAATGCCTCTGGGCGAAGGCCGTGCCCGTTGCCGTACCGCGCTGGGTGCGCGTGACGGTATCGCCGCCAAGAACCTGCTGGGCGCCATCCTCAACGAAGGTGGTCTGGCCCGCGAAGCGATCGGTCGCATTCAGGTGCGTGACAGCTTCAGCCTCGTCGAGCTGCCGGAAGATGGTCTGGACAAACTCCTGACCAAGCTGAAGGACACTCGCGTCGCTGGCAAGCAGCTGAAACTGCGTCGCTACCGCGAAGATTGATCTGCCCTCGGGCTGATTGATCAAACATGAAAAATCCCCGACTGGTTCGGGGATTTTTTATGTCTGCTTTTTGCCTCGCCCCACAACCCTGTGGGAGCTGGCTTGCCAGCGATGACGTCAGCCGAAGCGATAGATATCCATACCCAGTGCACCCATCGTGAAGCCTTTATGCGCTACGCGGAACTCACCTCCCGCGCCACGGGCGAAATACAACGGCAACAAATGCTCATCACTCGGATGGCTGCGCACCGCATTTGGTGCCTGCTGACGATAGTCGTGCAACGCCGCTTCGTCATTGGCCGCCAACTTGTCGATCATCCAGTCACGAAAATCCCGCGCCCACGGCTCGACGCTTTCCGGGCCGGCATGCCAGTCCAGCTCGCGCAGGTTGTGGGTGATGCTGCCGGAGCCGATCAGCAAAATACCCTGCTCGCGCAGACTCGCCAGTGCGTGCCCGACACGGGTTTGCAACACCGGGCCGCCGCGACTCGGCAGCGATACCTGCACCACCGGAATATCCGCCTGCGGGTACATCAGTGACAGCGGCACCCAGACGCCGTGGTCGAACGGTCGTTGCGCATCGAGGCGAGCCGGCAGATGGGCAGCGTTGAGCAGTTCGGCCACTTCGGTGGCCAGTTGCGGATTGCCCGGAGCCGGATATTGCACTTCAAACAGGGCGCGGGGAAAACCGCCGAAGTCATGCCAGGTTTCGGGCTGCGAATGGCTGCTGACCAGTAATTCCTGGCTTTCCCAGTGGGCAGAGACAATCACGATGGCTTTCGGTTTGGGCAGTTCGGCCGCCAGGCGCTGCAGAGCCGGGCCGCTGGCGCCGGGCTCCAGCGCCAGCATCGGCGAGCCGTGGGAGATAAACAGGCTGGGAAACATAGAAAGGTTCCTGAGCGGTAAGATGGTGCCATCTTCAGTCAGATCATTGATCTAAATCTAATATAAGTTTTAACGCCTTTTGATCGAATTTTTGGGGTGAAGCATGCAGCCTGAGTTTTGGCACAAGAAGTGGGAATCCAATCAGATCGGCTTTCATCTGCCTGAGGTCAACCCGTATCTACAGCGTCACTGGCCGCAGTTGGCGATCCCGATGCAGGCGCGGGTGCTGGTGCCGTTATGCGGCAAAAGCCTGGATCTGTTGTGGCTGGCCGGGCGCGGACATCAGGTGCTCGGGGTCGAGTTGTCGCAGAAGGCCATCGAGGACTTCTTCAGTGAGCATCAGGTAGCGCCGCAGGTCAGCGACGAGGGACCGTTCAAGGTCTATCGCGGCGATTCCATCGAGTTGTGGTGCGGTGATTTCTTCGCGCTGACTGCAGACGATGTAGCGGACTGCGCGGCATTGTACGACCGCGCAGCGTTGATCGCCTTGCCGCCTGCGATGCGTGAACGCTATGCGGCGCATCTGCAGCAAATCCTGCCGCCGGTTGTGCAGGGGCTGTTGATCACACTGGATTACGATCAGGCGCAGATGTCCGGGCCACCGTTTGCGGTGAGCGACGATGAGGTGCAGCGCTTGCTGGGGGGGGCCTGGCAGGTGCGAATGCTGGAAGAGCAGGATGTGCTGGGGGAGAGCTGGAAGTTTCTGCAGGCGGGGGTGACGCGGTTGGAGGAGCGGGTTTACCGGGTTTCTGGTCGATAGGTTTGTATTGGCTGTGCGGGCCCCATCGCTGGCAAGCCAGCTCCCACAGTGATCTGCTGCGTCCTCGAATCCAGAAAACACCACAAAACCCTGTGGGAGCTGGCTTGCCAGCGATGGGTCCAGATCAGCCAACACACAATCCCGAGCACAAAAAAGGCCCGCATCACTGCGGGCCTTTTTATTGTTACGCCGGTCGGATCAACCGCGACGACGCAGCGCGTCGATACGCTCTTCCAGCGGCGGGTGGCTCATGAACATGCGGGCAAAGCCCTGTTTGATGCCACCGTTGATGCCGAAGGCGTTCAGAGTGTCCGGCATGTGTACCGGCAGGCCCTGTTCGGCGCGCAGGCGTTGCAGCGCGCCGATCATCGCGTTGGTGCCCGCCAGACGTGCGCCGGCTTCGTCGGCACGGAATTCGCGCTTGCGCGAGAACCACATGACGATAGCGCTGGCGAGGATGCCTAGGACCAGTTCGGCGAAGATGGTCGCCACGTAGTAGGCAATGCCCTGGCCTTCTTCGTTCTTGAAAATCACCTTGTCGACGAAGTTGCCGATGATCCGCGCAAAAAACATCACGAAGGTGTTCACCACGCCCTGGATCAGCGCCAGGGTGACCATGTCACCGTTGGCCACGTGACCGATTTCGTGGGCCAGAACGGCTTTCACTTCATCCGGCGAAAAGCGCTCGAGCAGGCCCTGGCTGACTGCGACCAAAGCGTCGTTCTTGTTCCAACCGGTCGCAAAGGCATTGGCCTCGTAGGCCGGAAAAATACCGACTTCGGGCATCTTGATCCCGGCTTCGCGGGACAGTTGCTCGACGGTTTGCAGCAGCCATTGTTCATGCCGGGTACGTGGCTGGCTGATGATCTGGGTGCCGGTGCTCATCTTGGCCATCCACTTTGAGATGAACAGCGAGAACAGCGAACCGGCGAAACCAAAGACCGCACAGAAAACCAGCAGCTGACTGAGGTTGAGATCAACCCCGTTGGCCGCCATGAACCCGTTGAAGCCGAACAGGCTCAGGGTGATGCTGGCTATCAGCACGACCGCCAGGTTAGTGGCCAAAAACAGCAGGATGCGCATCATGGTTGTAGAAATCTCCTCAAGCTAAAGATGTAGCGTACTGCGGGGTATATAAGGTGCGGCACGGGGTGATTCAACTGAGTGACTATTTCAAACTGTGTCCTACAGCGGATTCCGGGGCTGCAGGCCATTGCCCACGACCGAAACCGAAAGGGATGACAGCCAGCCGCCACCCGCCACCACTGCGCCAGAGGCGTGTGGACTATACGAATCGCAAGTGTAGAAGGCCCTGCGAGGCGAGGAGGGCAGAAGTGTTGCTGAATCAGACAGTGCGCAACGTTCGGACCGTTGCGCACTGTCGACCGGTTACTGGCGGTAGGATTTGAGGAAGTTGCCGATACGTCCGATGGCCATCTCGAGGTCGTCGACGCGGGGCAGGGTTACCACGCGGAAGTGATCCGGCCACGGCCAGTTGAATGCCGTGCCTTGCACCACCAGCAGCTTCTCGGAGAGCAGCAGGTCGAGGACGAATTTTTCGTCGTTGTGGATCGGGCAGACCTTCGGGTCGATCCGCGGGAATGCATACAGCGCGCCCATCGGCTTGACGCAGCTGACGCCCGGAATGTCGTTGAGCAACTCCCAGGTACGGTTGCGCTGCTCCAGCAGGCGACCTTGCGGCAGCACCAGATCATTGATGCTCTGATAACCGCCGAGGGCAGTCTGGATCGCGTGCTGGCTCGGCACGTTGGCGCACAGGCGCATGTTGGCCAGCATGTCGATACCTTCGATGTAGCTCTGGGCATTGTGTTTCGGCCCGGAGATGGCGATCCAGCCGGAGCGAAAACCCGCCACGCGGTAGGATTTCGACAGACCGTTGAAGGTCAGGCACAGCAGGTCCGGCGCCAGCGAGGCGGTGCAGATGTGCACGGCATCGTCATAGAGGATCTTGTCGTAGATCTCGTCGGAGAACACCACCAGATTGTGCGCGCGGGCGATTTCCAGCATGCCCAGCAGTACTTCCTTCGAGTACACCGCACCGGTCGGGTTGTTCGGGTTGATGATCACCATGGCCTTGGTGTTCGGCGTGATCTTGGCCTTGATGTCGGCCAGATCAGGGAACCAGTCGGCACCCTCGTCGCACAGGTAGTGAACGGCGTTACCGCCGGCCAGGCTCACGGCGGCGGTCCAGAGCGGGTAGTCCGGGGCCGGTACCAGCACTTCGTCACCGTTGTTGAGCAGCGCCTGCAGCGACATCACGATCAGCTCGGACACGCCGTTGCCCAGGTAGATGTCCTCAATGCCGACACCTTCGACATTCTTTTGCTGGTAGTACTGCATCACCGCTTTACGGGCGCTGAACAGGCCTTTGGAATCGCTGTAGCCTTGGGCGGTCGGCAGATTGCGGATCACGTCCTGGAGAATTTCGTCCGGCGCTTCGAAACCAAACGGTGCCGGGTTGCCGATGTTCAGCTTGAGGATGCGCTGGCCTTCCTCCTCCAGACGTTTGGCGTGCTTGAGCACCGGTCCGCGAATGTCGTAGCAGACGTTGGCGAGCTTGTTCGATTTGCTGAACTGCATGGCGATGTGATCCCGAAAATGAACGATCCAGACGGCGGATGGCCAACCGTACTGGGATTCCTGCGTCTTCGCACAGGCGGAGTCTTGCGCGGTGGCGCCAATAATCCGTTTGAATGCGCCCGGTCTGGCTGCCAGACTGGCGTGTGACGAGGCGCAATCATACGTGCCACCCGATCCGTGGAAAAGGTACAGATCGGGCTTTTTCAGCCGTTGAGGTGTGATGATGGAAAAGTTGGAAAAAACCCTGGAAGAATGGCGTGCGATGCTCGATCCCGAGCAGTACAACGTGTGCCGGCTCAGTGCGACCGAACGGCCGTTCTCCGGCAAATACAACGCCACCAAAACCGACGGCATTTATCATTGCGTCTGCTGCAATGAGCCGCTGTTCGACTCCCAAACCAAATTCGATTCCGGCTGCGGCTGGCCGAGCTTCTACGCGCCGATCGGCGAAAGCGCCATGACCGAAATCCGCGATACCAGTCACGGCATGATCCGCACCGAGGTCAAATGCGCTCGCTGTGACGCGCATCTGGGCCACGTGTTTCCCGATGGTCCGCCACCGACCGGCCTGCGTTATTGCATCAACTCGGTGTGTCTGAATCTCGAGCCGCGCGATTGAACTGCTCACTCGACCGGCTGGTTTGATCCACCCTGTAGGAGCTGCCGAAGGCTGCGATCTCTTGATTTTTAAAGATCAAAAGATCGCAGCCTTCGGCAGCTCCTACATGATGGCAACTCAATTAATTAAATTGCACACAATTTAATTGCTCGCTATGTTTGGCCTTTGCCGATAACCCGTGGAGCCGTGTCATGAGCGACAACCTGCTGAATATTCCTGTCACCACCATCAAGGGTGAACAAAAGACCCTGGCCGATTTCGCCGGGAAGGCCGTTCTGGTGGTCAACACCGCCAGCAAATGCGGCTTCACCCCGCAATACAAAGGCCTGGAAGAGCTGTGGCAGACCTACAAGGATCAGGGCCTGGTGGTGCTGGGGTTTCCATGTAATCAGTTCGGCAAGCAGGAGCCAGGCAACGAGGGTGCGATCAGCGAATTCTGTGAGCTGAATTACGGCGTGAGTTTCCCGTTGTTCAAGAAGATCGATGTCAACGGTTCTGATGCGCATCCACTGTTCGTACAGTTGAAAAAACGCGCTCCGGGTCTGCTCGGCTCCGAGGGCATCAAGTGGAATTTCACCAAGTTCCTGATCGGCAAGGATGGGCAACTGGTCAAGCGTTTTGCCCCGACCACCAAGCCGCAGGACATCAGCGGCGAGATCGAAGCCCTGCTCAAATGAACGGCCTGCCCGACGATTCGCTGAAGCTCGACAGTCAGTTGTGCTTCAAGTTGTATGCCGCGTCCCGGGCGGTGATTCGCGCTTACAAGCCGATGCTTGATCAGCTCGGCCTGACGTACCCGCAGTACTTGGTGATGCTGGTGCTGTGGGAGTGGCAGGACAGAGCGCCGGAGCAACCGACGGTCAAGGCGTTGGGCGAGCGTCTGGCGCTGGACTCCGGCACTCTGACGCCGTTGCTCAAGCGGCTTGAGCAATTGCAGTGGGTGCAGCGCCAGCGCTCGACGCGTGACGAGCGTGAAGTGCATCTAGGCCTGACCACCCAGGGCCAGGCGTTGCGCGAGCAGGTCGGGCCGCTCAAGGCCCGATTGTTGTGCGACAGCGGCGTGGACCTTGATCGGCTCAACGATTTGCGTAACGGTCTCGATCACCTGCTGGGGCAGATCAAGGCGCTGACGTAGTCGGAATCCACTGGTCGAGCAGGGCCGCCAGCTCTTCGCGGCGGAACGGCTTGGCCAGATAATCGCTCATGCCGGCGGCACGGCAGCGCTCGCGCTCCTCGGACATGGCGTTGGCGGTCAGTGCCACGATCGGGAGGTGCGGCCAGCGCCCGCTCTGGCGAATCTGCCGGCTCGCTTCGTAGCCGTCCATCACCGGCATGTTGCAGTCCATCAGCACCAGGTCGAACTCATCGTGCTCCAGTTGATCCAGCGCTTCGGCACCGTGGGCGGCGACCACCACGTCGCACCCGAGCTTGCCGAGCATGCCTTTGGCCACCAACTGGTTGACCGGATTGTCCTCCACCAGCAGCACGCGTCCGCGGCGTTGAACCAGCTGGCTTTCCTGCTGCGCATCGTTGTTCGTGGTGATGTCTGCGAGCAGAATGCGCCGCAGGATCTGATACAGCGCGTTGCGTGCCAGTGGTCGGGCCTGTTGCTGCAATGGCGCCAGCGCTGCGGCCTCTTCGCTGGGCATGAAGCTGCCATAAGCGGTCACCACCAGGATCGGCGCGCTGAGGGTCGGGCGCAGACTGAACAGGCATTCCGGGCAATCGGTGATCAGCAGATCGGGTGACAGGCCCAGCAACGGGTCGTCCATGGTGCGCTGTTCATACGTCACGCCCCACACCGGCAGCAATGTTTTGAGCAGTTCCGCCAAGCCGCTGCTGGCCGCGGTGATCGCCAGTACCTTGCCGTGCAGCGGTGGCGGCATGATCGCCCGGGTATGGCACGGCAGCGGCAGGTCGGCACAAAACTGACTGCCGAAACCGGCCTCGGAACTGATGGTCAGTCGACCCTGCATGGCTTCACAGAGGTTGTAGGTCAGCGCCAGGCCGAGACCGGTGCCGCCATACTGCCGGGTGATACCGGCGCCCGCCTGGGTGAACGGCTGGAAGATTTTCACCTGGGCTTCCTGGGCGATGCCGATACCGGTGTCGCAGACCTCGATACGGACCCCGTCGTTATGGGCTGACAGACGCACATCAACCCGGCCGAAGCGGGTGAACTTCAGGGCATTGGACAACAGGTTGCTGACGATCTGCCGCACCCGGGTCGGGTCTCCCAGCACCAGAGCGGGGAAGTGCGGATCGATCAGGCAGGTCAGCTCGACGCTCGGCGCGGCGTTCTGCGACAGCAGGTTGGCGGTATCCTCGATCAGCGAGCCGAGGTCGAACGGGATGTGCTCGAGCTCCAGTTGCCCGGCATCGAACTTGGACAGGTCGAGAATATCGTTGAGCAGCTCCACCAGCACCTTGCCCGAGTCATGGGCAATTGACAGCTGTTGCTGTTGTTCGGCGTTCAGCGGGCCGTCAAGGGACAGGGCGATCATGCCCAGCAGACCGTTGAGCGGGGTGCGGATCTCGTGACTCATGTTGGCAAGGAACGCCGAGCGTGCTTCGGCCATGTCCAGTGCGGTGCTGCGGGCGATCTCCAGTTCTTCGTTGGACTGGCTGAGCCGGGTGTTGATCGCCTTGAGCTCGGCGGTGCGGGCCGAAACGATGTGCTCCAGCTGCCCGAGGTAGTCGGTCAGGCGGTTTTCGGCGTTGCGGCGCTGCTGGATTTCCGTGGCGATGTTTTCGAACTGCTGGTTGGCGACTTTGACCAGCACGCCGATTTCGTCATTGGCGTGTCCGGCCGGGCATTCCAGCGTTGTCGGTTCTGCGCTGCGTGCGTCGCGCGCACTGAGTTCACGAATCAGCCGTACCAGTGGCTTGGTCAGCATCACGTAGAACAACGCCAGCAGGATCCCGGTGAGGATCAGGCTGCGGGCAAACCCGTTGAGCAAAGTGACTTCGGCGCGGCGCAGGAAACGGCTGCCGAACGCGTACGTGTCGACTTCAAGGCTGAGGATGCCCAATGATTCGTCGGGCAGGTGGTCGAGGTACAGACGGTCTTCGAACTGGCGTTTGGCGCCGAACAGGAAGTCGCTGATCACCCGATAGCCGCTTTGCAGCTCCGGGCGTTTGACGTTGGCCAGCACGTTGCCGTTGTTGTCCGTCAGTTGCGCCGAGATGATCGCCGGCGAACGCAACAGCCCCAGGGTCAGTTCCTGCGCCAGTTCCGCGTCGATGTTGTAGGCGATCCGCGATGCCGGATTGTGGCTGATTTCCAGCAAAGACAGGATTTCACGGTTGATGGAGGCGTCTTCGCTGGCATAATCGATGCCGATTTGCAGCAGGCTGAGCAGCGTGCCCAGAATGAACCCGACCAGCACAGTGAATCTGGCTTGCTTGTAAGACAGCCGGTGGGTGAATTTGATATCCATGGGGTGTTGAACCACTTCCGTTTCCCTTCGCTGCTCAAGCATAGTCGATCATGTCTGGATACCGAGGTTCCCGAATCGCCTTGTAACAAGGCCTGAGCGGGGGATTGAAATCTGTCTGTCGTCGCTGTATCGACATCATCACTGTGAACGTGCCCGAGGAGAAGACGTGGATTCCCGATTGAATGCTTTTCTTGAACGCGCCGAGTCGGTTCTGGCGCGGATCGAACCCTTGCTGCCGGCGCCACGTCCGCTGATCGACTGGGACACGTGCCTGGCGGCGCGCTGGCAGCGAGACGGGCGTAGCGGGTACTTGCTGCCGCTGGACGTCAGCCTCGACATGCGCCTGTCCGACCTGATCGGTGTCGACCGTCAACTGGAGCAACTGGGCCGCAACACCCAACAGTTTCTCGACGGCATGCCGGCTAACCATGCGCTCCTCTGGGGTTCGCGCGGTACCGGTAAATCCTCGCTGGTGCGCGCGCTGCTGGCTGAGCACGCCAAGGCCGGCTTGCGTTTGATCGAGATCGAACGCGATCATCTGGCCGACCTGCCGCGCGTGGTCGAGCAGATTGGCAAACTGCCACAGCGTTTCGTGCTGTTTTGCGATGACCTGTCGTTCGAATCCGGCGAAGGCGATTACCGCGTGCTGAAAAGCGTGCTCGACGGCTCGCTCGAGCAGGCCCCGGACAACGTTCTGCTATACGCCACTTCCAATCGCCGCCATCTGGTGCCGGAGAAGGAAAGCGACAACGAAAACTGGAAGCGTGTCGACGGCGAGCTGCACCCGAGTGAGGCGGTGGAAGACAAGATCGCCTTGTCGGACCGTTTCGGTCTGTGGCTGTCGTTTTATCCGTTTACTCAGGAACATTTTCTCAATGTCGTCGAACACTGGATCGGCCAGTTGGCCGCCAAGGCTGGCCTGAGCTGGCAGCGCGACGAACAACTGGACATCCTCGCCGTGCGCTGGGCCACCGGGCGCGGCAATCGCAACGGCCGTTGCGCGTACCAATTCGCCCGTTACTGGGTGGGACTGAAATTGCTGGAGCACAAGGCATGATTGATTTGCAACAAAGCGGCCAGGGCCTCGAAGGCTATGGCATGTTGGCCGCACAACTGGAATCGCTGCTGGCGGACGAGCGCGATTTCATCGCGAATGCCGCGCAGTTTTCGGCGTTTCTGTTCAACCAGCTCGATGACTTGAACTGGGCGGGTTTCTACCTCAATCGCAATGAAGAGCTGGTGCTCGGTCCGTTCCAGGGCCAGATCGCTTGCGTGCGCATTCCGTTCGGGCGCGGCGTGTGTGGCGCCGCGGCGGCCAGTCTGCAGACTCAGCGCGTCGAAGACGTGCATGCGTTCCCGGGCCATATCGCTTGCGACAGCGCTTCCAACAGCGAGTTGGTAGTGCCGCTGGTCAAGGACGGTCGGTTGATCGGCGTACTCGATCTCGACAGCCCGAAACTGGCGCGTTTTGGCACCGACGATCAGGCGGGTATCGAGCAATTGGCGGCGATCTTCCTGCGTCTGACCGACTGCTGATCAGGCACTCAGGCCAGCCTTGCGCAGCAGGCTGGCCGGATCCACCGCATCGATCTGGCGCGGATCGAGAAACCGCGCAGCGTATTGCATGTAAACCCCGTCATTGATGAACAGCGCGAACAGCTCGGCGTCGATGTGCGCCTCGCGGCACATGGTGGCCATGATCGCCAATGCCTCGCTCAGGGTTTTGGCTTTCTTGTACGGCCGATCCGCAGCCGTCAGCGCCTCGAAAATATCGGCAATCGCCATCATCCGTGCCGGCAGGCTCATGTCTTCGCGTTTCAGGCGCTTTGGATAGCCGCTGCCGTCCATTTTTTCGTGATGCCCGCCGGCGATTTCCGCAACGCTGTCCAGGTGCCCGGGGAAGGGCAGGTGGCTGAGCATCAGGATCGTCTGCACCATGTGGTGATTGATGATGTAGCGCTCTTCGCGGGTCAGCGTGCCCCGGGCAATGCTCAGGTTGTACAGTTCGCCGCGATTGTATTTGTAGCGCGGCACATCCAGTTTGAACCCCCACGGATTGTCTTCCGGAATCAGTTCACTCTCGGCGCGTTCGATCAGGTGTTCGGGCTTGTCCGCCAGCAGTGGCTCGCTGACTGGCAGCGTTGGCGCGGGCGTTTGCGCCTGACGGCGGTTTTCCTCCCATGACACCCCCAGGCGATCATCGAGGGTGCGCATCCAGCGCCGCTCGGCGATGCGCTCAAGGCGCTGCAGATCGGCGGGTGCCATGGCTTCGCCGCCCAGATTGCAGCGGGCAACAAAGGCAAAGTCATCGTCCAGTTGCGTCAGCGCGGCGTCACGCTGTTCGCTCAGTTGCGCCGCGTTGCCGCCGAGCGCCAGCGCCTGCCAGTAACTGACCCAGGCGTCGCGCTTGAGCACTTCGAAACGGGTGCGAATTTCGTGGATGCGATCGTTGAGGGTTTCCAGTTTGGTCGCCTTGTCGACGACATATTCGGGTGTGGTGACCTTGCCGCAATCGTGCAGCCAGGCCGCGATGTGCAGGGCTTCCCACTCGTCTTCGTTGGGCTGATAACGCTGAAATGCCGGTGCCTGGCTGGCGGCAGCGGCTTGCGCAAGCATCAAGGTCAATTCCGGCACACGCTGGCAGTGGCCGCCGGTGTAGGGGCTCTTGGCGTCGATGGCGCCGGCCAGTAACTGGATGAACGCATCGAGCAACTGCTTCTGTTTCGCTTGCAGACGCTGACTTTCAATACTCACCGCCGCCGCACCGGACACTGCTTGCAGGAAGGCGATGCGGTCCGGGCGCAGTTTTTCCAGATCCTGAGCGTTGCCGCTGTCGTTGATCAGCAGAATCAACAGGCCGATGGTCTCGTTGTGACGGTTACGCAGGCGGATACCGATCAGGTGGATGCGCGGCGACTGCATGGCCAACAGGACGTTCTGCAAGTCTGCGGCCTGCTCGAAGCCAAGGCTGCTGACCACGTTGTCGGCGTGGATCAGTTGCTGAAACCAAGCCGGGCCCTGATCTGCCAGCAGGTCCTGGCCGAGCACGTTGAGCCTGCCCGGCTCCTGCGAAACACCGTCGATCACCAGCCCATAGGGTTCCATCCGGTTGCCGTCGCTTTCGCGCAGATAGATCAACCCTGCCTGGGCCTGGGCGATCTGCACCGTTTCGAACAGCACCCGTTGCAGCAGCGGGGCGAAGCGGGTTTCGGCGCTGAGGCTGTCGGTGATGCGGAAGAAGCTGGCGAGTGTCTCTTTCATGCGCGCCATCGACAGGCTCAACTGGTCGACCTCCAGCACCGGCGAGCGGCGGGTGACCGGAAAATTGAAATCGAAACTGCGGATCGCGTCGGCTTCCTTGACCAGCGCGTGCAACGGTTTGACCAGAATCCGCGAGATCAGCCAGCCCAGCGGCAGGCACAGCAGCAAGATCGCGAGGGTGATCAGCGCGCCTTGCCAGCGCATGCGGTAGGCGTCGGCCAGCAGTTCGTCCTCCGGCACCAGCAGGGCCATCTGCAAACCGTTCGGCCCACCTTCCTGCAGGTTGCTGCGGGCGACGATCCAGTGGCGCCCATTGACGTCGAGCCGTTTGCCCTGATGGGGCGCGGACAGCAACGCGTGCAGGTTCGGGCTCAGGTCGGCGGCCTTGGCCAGGCGCGCGCTGCGGTCGTCGACAATCAGCCGGCGGCTATCGGGATAGGCCACCGCATTGCCATCGGCATCGAACAACACGATTTCGGTGGAGGGGGTGACGACATGCTTGAGCAAGGTGGCGGAAAGTGCTTCAAGGGTCAGGTCGGCACCGATGACGGAGTCTGCGCTGCTGCGACGGGCGAGCGTGGTGCCCACATTGTGCGTGGAGAAAAATACATAGGGCTCAGTGGTGATCTGGTCACCCTGTTGCAGGGCGTTGATGTACCAGTTGCGGGTACGCGGGTCGTAGCGGTCGTCGGAATTGACGTCGTGCCCCACCGGCGCCAGTGTCTGATCGAAGAACAGTGACTGCGACGATACGGTGCCGCTGGCGTCGTGCTCGATGCTCCAGACCTGATAGACCGCGGTCGGCGGCGCCTTGAGCAGGGTTTTAAGGGCGTTGGTACGCAAGGGTCGAACCATGAAGAAGTCGCCGTTGCCGTACCCCAGATACAGCGACGCGAGATCGCTGTTGTCCTTGAGTGACTGAGTGAACGGCTTGAGTAGCGCCAGACGCTGCTGCAGGTTCGAAGCATCGGCTGCCTGATCGTTGGCCAGAAGGCTCAGCAGGTGCCGGATCGGTTCGTAAGTTGAATGCAGGTCCAGGCGCACGTCCTGTTCGATGCGATTGAACAGGTTTTCACTGCTCGACAGGATGATCCGGGTGGTCTGGCGATAATTGAACAACCCCAGCACAACGCCTGTCAGCAAGAGCAGGAAGGTGAACATGACGCTGATGTGCACGTGCAACGGGAATCGGCGTTGATCCGGGCGCAGTGGGCTGGGCATTGCTGACTCTCCATTGAAGTAAACACACTGCTCAGCGTCCAAGCATAGTTAAGGCTCGCCCAGTGTGCCTTCTTCTAAAGGTTCCAGTTGTCGCTGCAATGCCTGCTCCAGTTCGACAATCGCTGCGTCGGTGGCCTCGGTGCAGCGCACGATGGTCGCCAGCGAGGTTGTCTGCAGGCAGGCTTGTTCCAGCGCATCGCAACAGGCAATCAGGCGCGAGGCCTGGGCGATCCGGGCGGCACCCTTGATCTTGTGTGCCACGACCGCCAATGCTTCACGGTCATTGTGCGGCGCCAGGGCCAGAAGCTCCTCGCGATCCAGACGGCTACTCTTTAGCAGTTGCGTGAGCAGGCGCCGGGCTTGCTGCGGATTGCCACCGGTCAACTGATTCAGGCCCTGAAGATTGAACGCCGGCCCCGGCGATGCCGGTCGCAACCCGTTGACCCAATGGTTCAGGGCGCTGAGGCTCAAGGGTTTGAACAGGCAGTCATTCATGCCAGCCTGTTTGCAGCGCTTGACCTCTTCGGGCTGGGCATTGGCCGTGAAGCCCAGCACCGTACAAGGTGCGCGGCCGGTGCGCCGTTCCTGTTGGCGGATGGCCTCGGTCAGTTCATAGCCGTTCATCACTGGCATGTTGCAGTCGGCGATGACCAGATCGAATTCGCCGGCCTGCCAGACTGCAAATGCGCTTCGCCCCTCTTCGGCAACACTGAAACGATGACCGAGGAATTCCAGCTGCTGGCACAGCAGCAGGCGGTTGGCCGGATGGTCATCAACCACCAGAATGTTCAACGGTGTCGCAGACGGGGCGATCGGCTGTGCGGTTTTCGCTACGGTGGCCTTGCACGGCAGCGTTTGCAACGGCAACGACAGGCAGACCTGGGTGCCGATCCCGGGCTGACTGCTCAACTGCAGTTGACCGCCCATCATTTCACAGAGGTTGCGGCTGATGACCAGCCCCAGGCCCGCACCGCTGCGAGCCTGTTGCCGACCACTGTTGGCCTGGGAAAACGGTTCGAACAGGCGTTGTTGATCTTCGGTGCTGATTCCGACTCCGGTGTCGTGAATGGTCAGTTGGATCAGGGAATACACGCCCGCGTGGTTGGGTCGTACGTCCAGCGCGATGCGCACTTGTCCGCGCTCGGTGAATTTGATGGCGTTGCTGATCAGATTCGACAGGACTTGCTTGAAGCGCAACGGATCCAGCTCCACGTCGACGGCGAGTCCGGGAGGATTGACCGTCAGGGGCAAGGCGAGGTTTTTCTGGCGGGCCAGACCGTCGAAAATTCTGACCACTGACGCCACGGTTTCGACCAGATTGACCCGCTCGGGGCTCAGACTCAGGTGCCCGGACTCGATTCGTGCGATATCGAGGATGTCGCCGATCAGGCCCAGCAGATCCTTGGCCGAACAGTAAGCGGTTTCGATGGATGAGCGATCCGGTGCCTGATCGCTCATGCGCTCGAGCGTCAGTTCGAGCATGCCGATGATGGCATTCATCGGCGTACGGATTTCGTGGCTCATGGTCGCCAGAAAGGTGCTTTTGGCGCGGTTGGCGTTGTCCGCCTGCTCCTTGGCCGTGCGCAGCTCATCGAACAATTGGCGACGTTCACTGATGTCGATCCAGCCACCGATGATCCCTTGTACTTCGCCGCTGGAGTCGCGGTACGGCAGGATCCAGTGATAGATCGTCAGGCGCCGGCCACCGATGTGCAGCGGACGGTCGAGCAGCAGCGGCGTCCCTTCGGCCACCACCCGTTGGTAATCCGCCTGGAAGGCCTGGGCTTCGAAGGCATTGCTCAGGGTGCCCTGCATGACACTTTTGCCGATCACGTCTTCGCGTTTGGCGTTGAAGGCTTCCAGATAGCTGTCGTTGCAGCTTTGCAGCAGACCCCGGCGGTCACGCACGTAGATCGGGTGAGGGGTGCCGTTGACCAGCGAGCGCATGAATTCGAACTGATCGTTGAGCGCGCGCTCGGCGGCCTGACGTTGCTTGATCTGGCGACGCATGTAGGCGTTCCAGAGCAGTGACAGCAACAGCAGCAGGCATGCCGCCCCGATCAGTTGGTAAAACAGGCGCTGGTATTGATGCCAGTTGCTTTGCGCGGCATTGGAAAAACCGCGCCAGCGGCTGTTGATGACGCCCAGTTCTTCGGGGCTGATGCTCAGCAGCGCTTTGTCGAGGATCGAGCTCAGCTCGCGGTTGTCACGCGCCGTGGCCAGCGAGAAGGCGGCCTGGCGAGTGCCCAGAGTCGTGGTGATCTGCAACTGATGTTCGAAGATCCGCGACGAGATCAGGTAATTGGCGATGACCAGTGAGGTGACCGCGCCATCGGCCCTGCCTTCAGCGAGCAATGTCGCGGCGCCGAAGGTGTCCGAGGTTTCGGTCAGGCGGATATCGGGAAACTCGCGGCGCAGGTAATCGGTCATGGGGCTGCCCTGGGCAATCGCCAGGTATTTGCCCCTGAGCTGAGCCGGATGCGTCGGGCTGTCGGGGGATTTGCGGGTCAGCAGGACGAAGGAGTTTTCCAGATAGGGGCGACTGAATTGCAGGGTTTTTTCCCGCTGCGGGCTGGGAAGCAGCGCCGCGATCAGATCGACCCGATGCTGATTGATCTGCTCCACCATGTCGCCGTCGCTGCGGCTGCGCACCAGTTCGAAGCGCATGCCGGTGCGCAAGCGCAGCAGCTCAAGCAGGTCTGCGGTAATGCCGCGCAGATTGCCATCGCTGTCGAAGAACGTCAGCGGGGCGAACGCTTCGTTCACCACCACACGCAGCACCGGGTGCTGTTTGAGCCATTGCTCTTCGTGATGGGTCAGTTGCAGCTTCTGGTCGGTCAGCAGAATGTCGCTGCCGGCGCTCCAGCGCTTGGCGATGCTGTCCCGTTCACTGGTCGGTATGGCCTGTAGCACGGCGTTGATGATGGCCAGCAGTTGCGGGTTTTCGGCGTGTACGGCAAAACTGAAACCGTGGGCTTCCTGTTTGCCGAAATTGGCCATGCGGATGTTGTTCAGATAGCCCTTGTTGATCATGTAGTGGGTGGAAATGGTATCGCCCAGAAACACGTCGGCCTGATCAAACGCCACCGCGTTGATTGCGTTTTGGTAGGACGGATAGGAGGTCAGGATGGCTTTGGGATACAGCGCCCGGACCTCGTCCTGGGGCAGATAGTGATAGACCATGCTCAGGCGCAGACCGGCCAGTCCCTGGGTGAGCGTGCGGGATTCGTCTTCACGGGTGACCAGTACCGGCTGATCGATGGCGTAGGGCGTTGAAAGCAGGATGTCAGCGTCACTGGCTTCGAAACCGTTGGCGGTACCGAGCATGTCGACCTGACCGGCTTTCAATGCGCGCAAGGCGGCTTCCCGTGAGGCAAAGCGCTGGACCCGCACTGGCAGTCCGCTGGCCTGTTCGAGGAGGCCGGCGTAATCGGCGGTAAAGCCCTCATAATCGCGACCGCTGGCCGTCATGTCGAACGGTGGATAATCCGGTGCGGAAGTGCCCAGTATCAGTTCGCTGCGCGTCTGCAGCCATTGTCGCTGCGCAGGCTCCAGTGTCACGGACAGTGCTTCATGACCCGAACGGCTGCGCAGCACATACTCTTGCGCCGTAACGAGGTCGGCATGGCTCTGAGTCGCCAGGCACAGGCTCGCACACAAGAGGGCAAGATAGATCTTTAAACGACTGGGCATTCGGGCTCTCACACTAGTGCGTTGCGTTTGGCCATCTCGATAAGTTCCACCAGCGACCTGGCTTTCAGTTTCTGCATCAGGCGTTTTTTATAGGTACTGACAGTCTTGTTACTGAGAAACATGCCTTTGGCAATTTCCTTGTTGGTGCGCCCTTGGGCAAATAACTGCAGAACCATGAGTTCCCGATCATTGACGGACTTGAATAACTCCAGTTCGGCATAACGAACATCATCGCTGCGCACCGGATTCAACGCCTGGCTGGGGAAATAGTTGTAACCGGAAAGTACCGCCTTGATCGCACTGACCAGTTCGCTCAAGTCTTCTTCCTTGCACACATAACCGGATGCGCCGGACTGCATGCAGCGAATGCCGAACAGGGTCGGGCATTGTGCGGTCAGCACCAGGGTCTTGAGCGGAGTCCCCATGGCGTTGAAACGGGCGAGGACTTCTAGGCCGTCGAGTTTGGGAATGCTGATATCAAGGATGATCAGGTCGGGCATGCATTCGCGGACCATCTGCATGGCATCGACCCCGTTATCGGTTTCGCCGACGACCTTGTAACCTTCATGCTCGAGCAGCATCCGAACGGCAAGCCGGATGACGGGGTGATCATCGACAATAAAAACGGAGTTCATAATCAAATCCCATACGTGCGCGAATAAAGCGCGCACCTTAGCTCAGATAAATGAGCGGCCGCATGAACTCCCATGGCTCTAGCAGCGATATAGGACAAGTCCTACACACTAAAGGGAAAGCGACTACGATCAAACTCAGTGTCGCGTAAGGAAGTGTTTAGGTTATTTGTTTATCTGAATGTTGTAAGTTGCTTGTAGAGTATTGAACAAGCAGGATTTGTCCGGGCTTTTTTGAGTGTTAAACAAATGACCTGTGGAAGTCACAAGTATCGCGCACTGTTGCGCCGGTTCAATAGACCATGCACTCAACCGGGCAGTCATGGCGACCCGGTGAGCGCGGTGTTCTGTCAGTGGCTGGAGCGTCCGGTCATCTCCAGCGCCATGTCGCTGGCGTAGCTGTCGGTCATCCCGGCGATGAAGTCGATCATGCGCAGAAACGAAGTGTGCAACGGGCCATGGGGATCCGGCGCATTGTTGCCCAGCAGATCGAGGATGCGTCGGCTCTTGAACGACGGCGTGCGGCCGCCATGTTGCTCCAGCGCGGCGCCGCAGAACGCGTTGAGGAGAATTTCCAGGGTGGTGTAGGCGCCGATTTCATGCAGCGTCTTGCGCTTGTCCTGAAAAATCTTCTTGCGCGCAATGTCCTTGGCGTTCAGCACGCAGCGTTTGGCCGGGCCGTGCATGTGTTCCACCAGGTCGCCGTGCAGAGTGCCTGCCAGCAATGCGTCCTGTTGTTCGACGAACGCCCTGGCGGCGGCGTTGGTCAAGTGCTCGATGGCCTTGCCGCGCAGGATCGCCAGTTTGCGTCGACGCGAATCCTGCGGGCCGAGCTGGCGATAGGTTTCCGGCAGATCGTCTCCCACCAGGCCGAGCAGCAGCGATTCAACCTCCGCGTACTCCAGCAGTTCCATTTCCAGGCCGTCTTCGAGGTCGATCAGCGCATAGCAAATGTCGTCAGCCGCTTCCATCAGGTATACCAGCGGGTGCCGCGCCCAGCGTTGGTCTTCCAGTTGTGGCAGGCCGAGCTTGTGGGCGATCTGCTCCAGCAGTGGCAGTTCGCTCTGATAACAGCCGAACTTGTGCTTCTTGTAGCCCAGCGAGTCGGCGTGACGTGCGGTCCACGGGTACTTCAGATAGGTGCCGAGGGTGGCGTAAGTGAGGCGGGTGCCACCGTCGAACTGGTGATACTCAAGCTGAGTCAGCACCCGAAAGCCCTGCGCGTTGCCTTCGAAATTGAGGAAGTCACCGCGCTCGGCTTCGCTCATGCCGTCGAGCCAGCCGCGCCCGGCGGCTTGCTGGAACCAGTGACGAATGGCGTCTTCACCAGAGTGGCCGAACGGCGGGTTGCCGATGTCATGGGCCAGGCAGGCCGATTGCACGACCATGCCCAGATCGCTCGGATCGCACCAGTCGGGCAGGGCACTGCGCAAGGTTTCGCCGACGCGCATGCCCAGCGAGCGGCCGACGCAGCTGACTTCCAGCGAGTGGGTCAGACGGGTGTGGATATGGTCGTTACTCGATACCGGATGCACCTGGGTCTTGCGCCCCAGACGGCGGAAGGCGCCGGAGAAGATGATGCGGTCGTGGTCTTTGTGGAACGGGCTGCGGCCTAGCTCTTGCGGGCTGTGCAGCGGTTTTCCAAGGCGTTCGCGGTTGAGCAGGGTCTGCCAATCCAAGGCTGGTTCTCTCCGTCGGTGACTGGGATGACTGTTGCCCTAGCTTCCCGGTTCAGGCTCGCACCTGCAAGCGTAACTACAGGCCCGCGGCATCAATATCGATCAGCAGCAGGCGCTCACCGTTATCGAAGAACTGCCCGGCGGTCAGGCAATACTGGTTGCTCGTGGCGTCGCGGTAGGTGCTGGACAGCGTCAGGCGACGTTCCTCCCAGCCTTCGGCCAGCAAATGATAGAAGTACGGACGCCATGACCAGTTGTGGCCCAGGTAGCGGTTATCGGCGACCCAGCCGTTGTTCCGCCATTCAAGGTTAGGCGTGAGTTGGGTGCCATGCCGGTCGCATTGGTAGAACCGCAGCAACCACGGAAAGGCTTCGAGTTGCGGCAGCGCACTGAGCGGTGCGTGGGCCTGAGCCCAGGCCTGGAGAATCGCCATCAGTTCGCTGAGCTGTTGACGCATTTGCATCAGGCGCCCGCGTTCAGCCAGTTTCTGCCGCACGTAACGCTGGCGCAATTCAGCGAAGCGCTGCACGAAGGCATCCGTTGGATAGAACGCCTCCTGCGCCCGGGCGAACAGGAAGCCCTGAGCGTAGCGCGAACCGCATTCCAGAGCGAAATTGAGCTGGGCCTCGGTTTCCACACCTTCGGCAATGATCCAGCAGCCGGTCTTCTCGGCCATTTGCGCCAGTGCCTTGACCACGTCACTGCTCGGCCCGCCGAGTGCGGCAGCCTGGAACAGGCGCATGTCGAGTTTGAGGATGTCCGGCTGCAAGGCCAGCACCCGATCGAGCTGCGAATAACCGGCGCCGAAATCATCAATCGCAATCCGCGCTCCCGCGTCGCGATAACGGGCCACCACTTCGGCCAGACGCTGACTGTTGCCGCCCAGCTCAGTGATCTCGAACACGATGCGTTGCGGGTCGACGTCGTGTCGCAACATTTGCTTGAGGCTGGGCAGCGGCTGTTCGGCGCGCAGGCGACTGATCCAGCGTGGCGACATGTTCAGGCTGAGAAACCACTCCGGGGGGGCTTCATGCAGTCGGCTCAGGGCGTTATCGCGGATCTGCCGGTCGAGGCGGCGCAGAGCGATGGCGGGTGTGCGCGGGTCGGCAAACAACGGCCCGACCGAGGCCAGTTGGCCGTCGGACTGGCGCAGGCGACCCAATGCTTCGACGCCTGCAATACGCCCGGTGGCGGTATCGATGAAAGGTTGAAAGCAGGCGAGCGGTTGCCCGTCGATCACGGGGCCTCCTTAGTCGTTCTTGTTCTGGGTGAACCCCGCCGACCGGGTAGGCGCGCGGGATTGAACCTCCGGGTAAAGAGGTTCATCCCGCGGATATTGCAAGAATGCAGCCAGATGCGCCGGCTCAGCGTTTACCCGAGCTCTGCATCACCAGTCTGATCAGCGGCCCGAGGCTGGTGCCCAGACGTATCAGCCGGGTCAGGCCGCCGACGCCACCGCTTTTCGCGCCCTTGCCGGTGATAAAACCCAACAGGGTCACAGCAGCCACGCCCCATAGCGGCGCGTGCTTGATGCCGAAACCTGCTTGCAGGTTTTGCGTCATCCCGCGCATGCGCTGCAAGGGTTGCAGCACTTGCCCGGCTTCATGGCGGATTTCCTGCCGGTGCATTTCCATACGCAGGCGGATCAGTGCCTTGCGCATTTCCCGGCGCGAGCTGTTGTGTGGCAGTTCAGGCAAGCTCATGGCAACAGGCGCTCCCGATCGTTGGCCAACTCTTCCAGCGTGCCGTGGAAGGGCGAGGATTCATCGAAGACGGCTGCTTTGAGGCGTAGCCCACAGAAAGCGGCGGCCAAGGTGTAGAACACGCACAGGCCGATGATTGCCGCCAGGCGATAAGTGTCCCAGAACACGATCAGCACCAGCGTCGACAGACCGACCAGCAACAGCAGGGCAAACACCAGCGCCAGGCCTGCGAACAGCAAGAGGCTGACGGTGCGTGCTTTCTGCTCCTGCAACTCGATGCCGAACAGTTCGACATGGCTGTGCAGCAAGCCGAGAACAGCGGCGCCCAGGCGCCGCGTGGAGGATGAAGTGCCCGACCCCAGGCCGGATTCGCCGATCGACATGATCAGCGCCGAGTGGCCAGCAGGCCAATCAGAAAGCCCACGCCGGCAGCGATGCCCACCGACTGCCAGGGATTGGCCGACACGTAGTCTTCGGTGGCGGTGACGGCGGCCTGACCGCGATCGCGCAGAGTGTCTTCGGTCAGCTTCAGGGTTTCACGGGCGCGCAACAGGCTGTCGTGGATCTGCTCACGCAGCTCATCGGCCTGATCGCCCGCCAGCGTCGCGGTGTGTTCGAGCAACCGCTCGGTGTCGGCGACCAGAGTCTGGAAGTCGTTCATCAGGATTTCTTGAGCGGTCTTTGCCTTGATGCTGGCCATGGGTGGATCTCCGTAAGTGACGTCTGAAGCGTTCGAGTATGAGCCTTGCGCGAAGGTTCAGTACAAATGACTGGTACAGCTTTTGCTATGTCCTGGTGCGTTCTGCCGCGCTCGTGCGCTGTTGGCGGGCGTACATGCAGCAAAACCTTAACTCAAATAATCCTGGTCCGTGTCAGGACATCGACCTTGTGCGCCAAAGCGGTTCACTGCAGCGCCACTGCGGTGTCCGGCGGGGCGCAACTTGGTGCATGAATTGTCCGCGCGAACCGCTTTGGTGCCTTTTTAGCCTTCAGGTCTGCCTCTTTATGGAAAATCTGCAAAGCGCTGTGGACACGCTGGTCCACAGCTCCAACACGTTGTTCATTCTGATCGGTGCGGTGATGGTGCTGGCGATGCACGCCGGTTTCGCCTTCCTTGAAGTCGGCACGGTGCGCCAGAAAAATCAGGTCAACGCGCTGTCGAAAATTCTCAGCGACTTTGCCGTTTCGACGCTGGCCTATTTCTTTATAGGCTATTGGATCTCCTATGGGGTGACCTTCATGCAGCCGGCGGCGGTGCTGAGTGCGGATCACGGTTATGGTCTGGTGAAGTTTTTCTTCCTGCTGACCTTTGCCGCGGCGATTCCGGCGATCATCTCCGGCGGGATTGCCGAGCGTGCGCGATTCGTTCCGCAGTTGTGTGCGACAGCGCTGATCGTGGCGTTCATCTACCCGTTTTTCGAGGGCATGATCTGGAACGGCAACTACGGTCTGCAAGCCTGGCTGACGGCACGCTTTGGCGCGGCGTTCCATGATTTCGCCGGTTCCGTGGTGGTGCACGCCATGGGCGGCTGGCTGGCACTGGCAGCGGTTTTGCTGCTCGGTCCGCGCAACGGGCGTTATCGCGAAGGGCGCCTGGTGGCGTTCGCGCCATCGAGCATTCCGTTTCTGGCGCTCGGTTCGTGGATTCTCATCGTCGGCTGGTTCGGCTTCAACGTGATGAGCGCGCAGACCTTGCAGGGCGTCAGCGGTCTGGTGGCGGTCAACTCGTTGATGGCCATGGTCGGCGGCACCGTGGCGGCACTGATCGCCGGGCGCAATGACCCAGGCTTCCTGCACAACGGCCCGCTGGCCGGGCTGGTAGCCGTCTGCGCCGGTTCCGACCTGATGCATCCGGTAGGCGCGCTGGTAACTGGCGCACTGGCCGGTGCCTTGTTCGTCTGGTGTTTTACCGCCGCGCAAGTCAAATGGCGCATCGACGACGTCCTCGGCGTATGGCCGTTGCACGGTCTGTGCGGCGTGTGGGGCGGGATCGCCTGCGGCATCTTCGGCCAGACTGCGCTGGGGGGGCTTGGCGGGGTCAGCCTGATCAGTCAGTTGATCGGCAGCGCGCTGGGTGTGCTGGTCGCACTGATCGGCGGATTCGCCGTCTACGGCGTGATCAAGGCCTTGCACGGCCTGCGCCTGAGTCAGGAACAAGAGTATTACGGCGCCGACCTGTCGCTGCACAAGATCGGCGCGGTGAGCCAGGACTAGGCTTCCTCGTCTTCCGCGCCGGGATAGAAGCCGTGCAGCAGACGATAGCGATCAATGCGCACCTGATCGATTTGCTCCTGCACCTTATGCGCTGGCAGGCCAAGCATGACCAAGGCGTGGGAGGCGAGCATCAGGCTCGATTCCAATAGCTCCGGCACCACTTCGCTGGCGCCGGCGGCTTTGAGTTCAGCCCATTGGCTGTCGTCGCGGGTACGCACCAGAATCGGTATCCGCGCATTGAGCCGGCGCGCTTCCTTGAGAATCCGCAGGCTGACATCGCTCTGATCCACGGCGATCACCAGCAGCCGGGCGCGCAACAGTCCGACGGCGGTCAGCAGGTCGCCGCGCGCAGAGTCGCCGTAATGCACCTCGCTTTCGCCGGCTGCGGCTTCCTGCACACGTACCGGATCGTTATCCAGCGCGATATAAGGCTGATTGGCATTGCGCATGAAGCGGCCGATGGATTGACCGACACGGCCGTAACCGCAGATCACCACATGTTGATCCAGCCCGGCATTGAGGGCGCTGATTTCCTCGATTTGCGCCTCCTGGTTCGGCTTGCGGTGCAGGCGCGCGGCCATTTGCGGCGCGGCGCGCAATAGCAGTGGCGTCAGCAGCATCGAGCAGAAGGTTGCCGCCAGCAGCAGGGCGCCCAGCTCGTTAGGCAGCATCTGGTTTTGCTGCATTTGCGCCATTAACGCGAAGCAGAATTCCCCACCCTGCGCCAGGGCCAGGCCGCTGCGCCAGGCGGTTTCGTGATCACTGCCGCGCCATTTCACCAAGAGCGCGACGACCGTGCCCTTGATCAGCATCAGGCCGAGGGTCAGGCCGAGAATCAACACACTGTGACTGACGAACAGTTGTAGGTCGATCAGCATGCCGATGCTGACGAAAAACACCCCAAGCAGAATGTCGCGAAACGGCCGGATGTCAGCTTCGATCTGATGGCGGTAGTGGCTTTCGCCGAGCAGCATCCCGGCCAGAAATGCGCCAAGGGCAGGGGACAGGCCGAGCAGGTGCGTCAGCCATGCGGTCAACAGCACAATCACCAGCGCCAGCAGCACGAACAATTCCGCCGAACGCGAGGCCGCCACTTCATGAAACAGCCGTGGCAGCAACCAGCGGCTGGCCAGCAACAGACCGAAAAACAGCACCACGGTCTTCACCAATGTCAGCGGCAAGGCCCAGTACCAGGCTTGCGAGCTGCTTCCGGCGAACACTGGCACCAGGGTCAGCAGCAACACCGCCACCACGTCCTGAAACAGCAAGACCCCGACCGCGTTCTGCCCGTGACTGCTGAACACTTCGCCCAGGCTGCCCAACTCCTTGGTGACAATCGCCGTCGACGACAACGACAGCCCGGCGCCGAGCAGCAGGGCCGGGGCCAGCGGCATGCCCAACAGGAGCAGCACCAGCCCGAGCAATCCGGTGCTGAGCAATACCTGCTGACTGCCCAGGCGGAACACCACCTGGCGCAGCGCGATCATCTTCGACAGGGAAAACTCCAGGCCCAGCGAGAACAGCAGAAACACCACCCCCAGTTCGGCCACGTCCGGCAGATGTTCGCTCTCGTTAACCCAGTTGAAAGCGGTCGGTCCCACCATCAGGCCCACGCAAAGATAGCCCAGCACCGGCGGCAAGCGCAGGCGGCGGAACAGGGCAATCATCACCAGGGATGAGGCGAGGATGATCAACAGGTTGGCAAACACAAGACACTCCGATGTCAGGCTCAGGCTTCTCAAGCGTAGAGGCAAAAAGCGCGGAAGCATCGCCTGATTGGCTTTTCCGTGGACTGATTTGCATCACGGTTTTGCTTGTTTGCTGCGGTGCGCCGGCCATCTGGCTGCGCCGGCTCGACGGGTTTTCGAGGCGGGCCTAGAATGAACGCTCATTTTTTCGGTTGAGCGATCATGCTTCCTGAATGTCAGTTGTTCGGCACCTTGGGATGCCATCTGTGCGAGGTGGCAGAAGCCGAGTTGATGCCGTTTGTCGAGCACGGTCTGCTGGTGGAGCTGGTGGATATTGCAGAGGATGAATCCTGGTTTGAGGCTTACAGCCTGCGGATCCCTGTATTGCGCCGAGTGGATACTGGCGCAGAACTGAATTGGCCGTTCAGTGCCGATCAGGTGGTGGCATTCCTGCGCTAAGCGATTTGTCATCCGCTGGTCGCGAGCGACCATCCTCCCGTTGGCACTCTGCGGATTATTCGTTTACTGTATGCGCATACAGTAATTGGGTTGACCTGCTGCTTGTGAAGTCTTGAGCAGGTGAATCCGGCAGTCAGAGGGACGAACCGTGGTCAATGTCGAACAGTTGAAGAACAGCGTGAACCGGATGTCGGTTGACGTGGTGCGCGAGGCGGTCCTCGAGTTGCGCCTGGACGGGCTGGTCACGGAGGGCAAGACGCCGTTCAACAAACTGCACTTCAACACCTGCTTTGCCGAGATCGAAGCGCTTTTCCAGCGTGCCGGTTATCACAAGCAACTGGATGTGGTCGGTTATCAGGGGTTGTTGTATGCCTTGTATGACCCGGGACGCTGGGAGGCGGTCGATGTATTGCGCTGGCTCAAGGAGTTCACCGAAGCGGCGGCACTCAAGTCGATTCCGGCCTGAGGCGGGCCGCAGATTGCGCACTAGGTTCGTTTCGCTCAGTGTTGGATAATGCCGGCCTGCATTGAGGGATCGAATTTCCGTATGTCCACACCAACGTTTTCTGCTGCGCAGAATCAGGCCAGCACCCTTTACCTTCCTCCGGGGTCCTGGGCGACCGTCCTTGACTGCCTGTGTGAGCATTTCAGGGCGATCAGTCGCGAGCAATGGCTGGACCGGATCGTCCGCGGCCGGGTGCTGGATGCTCAGGGTCAGCCGATTGCGCTGGATTTGCCGTACAAGGAAGGGCTTCGCATTCACTACTTCCGTGAAGTGCCGGATGAAAAGCCGATTCCAGCGGTCGAGTCGATCCTGTATGCGGATGAACATCTGGTGGTAGCGGACAAACCGCATTTTCTGCCGGTGACACCGGCCGGTGAGTATGTCGAGCAGACGTTGCTGCGCCGCCTGATCCGCCGCCTGGACAACCCCCATCTGGTGCCATTGCACCGCATCGACCGGCACACCGCCGGACTGGTGATCTTCTCGGCCAACCCACAAACCCGCTCGGCTTATCAGTCGCTGTTTCCGACCCGGCAGATCGATAAACGCTATGAGGCGATTGCCCGTGCGCTGCCGGAGCTGGAGTTTCCCCTGGTTCACAAAAGTCGCTTGATCGACGGCGAACCGTTCTTCCGCATGCAGGAAGGCCCGGGTCTGGCGAACACTGAAACGGCGGTGGAGGTCCGGGAAAAGAACGGTGATCTGTGGCGCTACGGTCTGTATCCGGTGACCGGCAAGAAGCATCAGTTGCGGGTGCACATGACCGCGCTGGGCGCGAGTATCTGCAACGATCCGTTTTATCCGCAGGTGTTGAAAGACGTTGAGGATGACTACGCCAATCCGCTCAAACTGCTGGCGCAAGGGCTGCGGTTTGTCGACCCGGTCACCGGTGAGAAGCGCGAGTTCGAGAGCCAGATCACCCTGCAGTGGTGACACCATTTACTTTTACGTACCCATGAAAAAGCCCGCATCAATGCGGGCTTTTCTGTATCCGGTGTCGACGTAAAGATTACAGCTCTTTAACGGTACGAACCTGATCCTTGTTGATGCGAGTCTCTTTGCCGTCCAGCTGCTTGAACTCGTAGAAGCCCGAATCTTCGTCATATTTCGGGGTGTCGACGGCCTGGATTTCGCGACCGTCATTCAAGGTGATCACTGTTGGCGACGAGCAACCAGCGAGCGTTGCCAGGCCCAGTGCGAGCATGAAAGTGGCGAGGGTCCGTTGAGTCATGAGTGTGTCTCCGAATGGGAATACTTTTGGTTACTGAGCTTGAGACGTATACAAGGCGTGAGAGTTCCTTGAATGCTGTCAGTCTGACACAGTGTTATGCGCATTTAACAGTTCGGGGGTATTCAGGTTGGCCAGTCGCGGGTCGTTGTCCGGGCATTGCAGGGCCGTTGCGCCGAGGTTGCGCATGACCCGGCCGGGGCTGCGTTCACCGGCGTTCCAGGCGGTTTCGAACGCGGGCAACAGGGCCACCGGAATCACGCACAGCAGGGGCTCCCAATGGTCGTCATGGCGCAACATTAAAGGTTTGTCAGGAAACTGGCCGGCAGTTGCACGCATGTCGTGCAGTAGCGCTGCGTCGATGCGCGGCACATCGCAGGGCAAAACCAGCAGATGGGGCAAGCGCGCAGCCTTTAGCCCCGCGAGGATGCCGGCCAGGGGGCCTGGAAAGTCCTCTTCTTCATCACTCACCAGTTGGTCGGCGTAGGCAGCATAACGCTCGCGATTGCGATTGCAGGAGATGATCAGATCGTCAGTCAGCGGTCGCACCTTGCGCTGCAAATGCGCAATCAGCGCTTCACCCTGCCATTCGACCAGCCCTTTGTCCTGGCCACCCATGCGCTGGCCGCGTCCGCCTGCCAAGAGCAGAATGGAGCAGGGGGGCAATGGCGTATTCGGGGTCATGGCAGCTCTCCAGCAGGGCGGCGAAAAATTCAGGCGCTGTGATATAACACCGGGCTGTTTCTCCTACAACTGGACGAGCCTAATGAAAGCCAAGGCCGATGTACCTTTCGCACCGCTGAATATTGCGGTGCTGACTGTCAGCGATACCCGAACCCTGGAAACCGACACCTCAGGCCAGGTCTTTGTCGACCGCCTGACTGCTGCCGGCCACCGTCTGGCCGAACGGGTCCTGCTCAAAGATGACCTGTACAAGATCCGCGCACAAGTTGCCCACTGGATTGCCGAGGACGTGGTACAGGTTGTATTGATTACCGGCGGCACCGGTTTTACCGGGCGTGACAGCACGCCTGAAGCCGTGGCTTGTCTGCTCGACAAGCAGGTTGACGGGTTTGGTGAGTTGTTCCGACAGATATCGGTGGCTGATATCGGTACTTCAACCGTGCAATCGCGGGCACTGGCCGGTCTGGCCAATGGCACGCTGGTATGTTGCCTGCCAGGTTCGACCAATGCGGTGCGCACCGGGTGGGACGGCATTCTCGCTGAACAGCTGGATTCGCGGCATCGGCCATGCAACTTCGTTCCTCACCTGAAACAGGCGGCGCCTTGTGAATCCCGTGGGTAAGCCGGGCAAGACCGGCAGCCTGATGCCCGTCGAGGAAGCGCTGGCTCGCCTGCTGCAAATGGCCGAGGCCACGCCGATTGTCGAGCGCGAGTTTCTGCCATTGGCGCAGGTCGAGGGGCGAGTGCTTGCCGAAGACCTGGTTTCAACGCTGGACCTGCCGCCTTGGCCAAACAGCGCCATGGATGGTTATGCCTTGAGGCTGGCGGATTGGACCGGCGCACCGCTGCCGGTCAGCCAGAAGGTTTTCGCCGGGCAAGCGCCTGCCCCCTTGAAGCCCGGCACCTGCGCGCGGATCTTCACCGGTGCGCCGGTGCCTGCCGGTGCCGACTGTGTGGAAATGCAGGAGAACGCCGAAGTCCAAGCCGACGGCAGTGTGCGCTTCGTCGAAATCATGAGCCTCGGCCAGAACATTCGTCCACAAGGCCAGGAAACCACCGTGGGTGAGTTGATCCTGGCGGCAGGCACAAGGCTGGGACCGATCGAACAAGGTCTCGCGGCATCGCTGGGATGTGACGGGCTGAATGTGGTGCGCAAGGTCCGAGTGGCGGTGCTGTCCACCGGCGATGAACTGGTTGAGCCGGGCCAGCCTCTGGGGCCGGGGCAGATTTACAACAGTAATCGGGTGGTGTTGTGCAGTTGGTTGCAGCGATTGGGCTGTGAGGTGATCGATGCGGGCATTCTGCCGGACGATCTGGACACCACCCGAGCGCGTCTGGGCGACTTGCAGGATGTCGACCTGATTCTTTCAACCGGCGGGGTTTCGGTCGGGGAAGCAGATTTTCTGGGTGTTGCATTGAGGGAAGAGGGCGAGCTGGCATTGTGGAAACTGGCAATCAAGCCAGGCAAGCCGCTGACGTTCGGCCATTTTCGCAACGTGCCAGTCATTGGCCTGCCCGGAAACCCCGCTTCGACGCTGGTGACGTTTGCCTTGCTGACGCGACCTTACTTGCTGCGGCGTCAAGGTGTAAGAGACGTTGTGCCGCTGAAGTTTACGGTGCCAGCAGGTTTCGTCTGGCCTGTGGCCGGCCATCGGCGTGAATATCTGCGTGGTCGACTCGAGCAAGGACGGGCCATCATTTATCGCAATCAAAGCTCTGGTGTGTTGCGCAGCGCTGCCTGGGCGGATGGCCTGGTAGAAGTGCTGGAGGGCCACACGCTCGTAGAAGGTGATGAAGTCGGGTTCATTCCCCTGAGCGACCTGCTCGACTGACTCTGATCCTCGCTGAGCCTGACCTTGCAAGTGCAGGCTCGACGCCTGAAAGCGTCGATCCTGCATTCTCCCGGGTCAATTGCTCATCAGCGTGACCAACTGATCGAAGCGACTGTTGGCAACCCAACCCAACAGTCCCATTATCACTGCCGTTGCACCTGCCGAATAGGCGAGTCGGTGCTTGATTGTTCTTACATCTGCGCGCACTTCATCCATATCCCGGCGTATGTATCTGAGGTGGGTTTCCAGTTCGGTCACGCGCGGTTCCATTTGTGCTTCTCCAGCGGTTCTGGTGCTCTTTTTGAAATCGGATTTGTGACTGCTGCGACTTTCGTTGAGAGGGGCAATCGGACGGGTTGAAACTCTGGCTTCATGGCTGGACATGGAAATATCCGTCGGCTGTTTTCACTGTCAGCGCGCTGGCCTTTCCGTCATTCGAACTGTCACCAGCTCCGAGGGGGTATCCACTCATTCCCTGCACATCCTTGTGTTGTTAAAAAAACGAAAATTGATACTGCCTGTACAAGGTGTATCAAGGATCGAGTCCGGTCAATTGAGCCGATTCCTTACCTGTTGTAAGAAAAAATACCGCTGTGTAGGACGTGACAAGCCGGGCGCTTGAATTAAATGGTGCTCCGATGGCTTTTTTGCCTGTGCCGGTGGTCAAGATGTTTCATACCGATTCAATTGTGGGGAGTGACCGTTATGAGTGAACGCAGGGCGCTGTTGATTCTGCATGGCAAGCAGGCACTCAATGAGGCGGTTCGCGCCGCTGTCGAAGCAAAGCGCAAGCAGGGATGGGAGTTGGCAGTACGCCTGACCTGGGAGGCCGGTGACGCTCAGCGTCTGGTGGAAGAAGCTTTGGCGGGTGGCTACTCGCAGATCATTGCGGGAGGCGGGGATGGGACATTGCGCGATATCGCTGAAGCCCTTGCCAGGCATCCGCACAAGGCCAGTCTGGTGCTGTTACCGCTGGGCACGGCCAACGACTTTTCCCGTGCGGCGGGGATTCCGCTGGAGCCGGCCGAGGCGCTTGAGCTTCTCGATGTACCGCCGCGCGACATTGACCTGGGCGCAGTCGGCGAGCAGATTTTCCTCAACATGGCGACCGGTGGTTTCGGTAGTCAGGTTACAGCCAATACATCCGAGGATCTGAAAAAAGTACTCGGCGGGGCCGCCTATCTGTTCACCGGTTTATCGCGCTTCAGTGAGTTGCACGCGGCCTACGGCGAACTGCAGGGACCGGACTTTCACTGGAGTGGCGAGCTGCTGGCGCTGGGAATCGGCAATGGCCGTCAGGCGGGTGGCGGGCATGAATTGTGTCCACAGGCACTGGCGGATGATGGCCTGTTGGACATCAGCATTTTGCCGGCACCGCAGGAGTTGGTCGGTACGCTGAAGACCCTGCTCAGTGACGGCTTCGGCATCGACAATATGTTTGTAAGAGCCCGCCTGCCCTGGGTCGAAATCAAGGTCGCCGAGGGCTTGAGCATCAATCTTGACGGTGAGCCGCTTGAAGGCGACAGCCTGCGCTTCGAGGCGCGCCCTGCGGCCTTGCGGGTGCATTTGCCCGAGCATTCGCCGCTATTGGGCGGTGCCGGGTCGATCAGTCGTCAAGACTGATGATCTGTTCGCGCACGGCGAACAGGACCAGACCCGCCACGTCGTAGATCTGCAGGCGTTTCATGATCTGCGAGCGGTGGGTTTCGACGGTCTTGATGCTCAGGCCCAAGCCGTTGGCGATCTCCCGAGTGGATTTGCCGCGCACGATCAACCGCAGGATTTCCAGTTGACGGGCTGTCAGGTTGTGCGAATCGGCGACTTCCGGCGGGTTTTTCTGCGTGCGGGTCAGGGCCTGGTTGATCACGGTGTGGGCGATCGCCGGGCTCAGGTAGCGTTCGTTGTTACGCAGGGCTTCGAGGGCATGTTCTAGTTCGGTGGCCGTGGTGTCCTTGAGCAAATAACCATGCGCTCCGGATTCCAGTGCCTGCATGATCAGCGCCGGATCGGTGTGCATCGACAAAATCAACACTTTGCTTTGGGGCCGCACCCGCTTGAGCCGTTGCAGGGCTTCAAGGCCACCGGTTTCCTTCATCGAGATATCCAGCAAGACGATATCGGGGGCCAGTTGCTCGACCATTTCAAGCAACTGCGAGCCATCGCTGGCTTCGCCAACGACGGCGTAACCGGGAATGTCGAGCACCAGAGCGCGCACGCCGGCTCTGATCAGCGAGTGGTCATCCACCAGAAGTAAGTTACAAGTCAACGCATAACCTTATTCGTACTGGCCCGCTCGAGTGCACGGGGCGCCCAGGGGAATAGTGCTTCGATTTGAGTGCCTTTGCCCGGCTCGCTGATGACGTTCAGCGTGCCGCCCAATTGTTCGATCCTCTCGGCCATCCCGGCCATTCCACGCTGTCCTTCCCGACCCGGATCTGCAGCAGGCGCGAAGCCTTGGCCGTCGTCGCTGATCAACAACGTCAGCCCTTGTGGCAGGCGCTGCACACGGATCAACAGGTTGCTGGCCTGCGCGTGGCGCAGAATGTTGGTCACCGCTTCCTGGGTGATGCGAAAGGCGGCGACCGCCATTTCTTCCGGAATGCCGTTGAGTCGCTGCTGGCAATCGAGGCTCCAGTGCACCGATGTGTTGGCCAGAGTCTTGAGCAAGTGCGCACGCAGGCTGGCTTCCAGTCCGAGGCTGGTCAACTGGCGTGGGTTGAGTATGGCTGAGACGTCGCGCACCTTGTTGAGGGTTTCTTCGAGGGTGTCGCAGAGTGTCGAGCATTGCTCTTGCAAGTCGGTTGGCAAACGTCTTTTCAGCCATTCACTTTGCAGTTTGGCTGCTGTCAGTAACTGACCGATGTCGTCATGCAGTTCACGGCTGAGGCGGTGGCGTTCGTTTTCCTGGACTTCCAGCAAGCGGTCGGCGAGTTCCTGGGGCTGGAACTTGATCGATTTGCGCGACAGCCGATATTGCACCCAGACACAAGCAGTGGCGGCCATGTTCAACAGCAGCAGTCCCAGCGAAAGCGGTGCAGACAAACCGTAGGTCAGCAGGCAGCCGGCGGTGGCAGTGACACACAATATGAGTGTGAACCGGCGTGCATTTTCCCGGGACGGTGGCCATGTGGTGATTGACTTGAGGCTGGCGTACATATCGGATGGAGCCAATGGATATTCGCTGCGGGCAGACCGGCCGTTGGCTGGCGGGTCTCTGTCTGAAAATGCTGTCAATTATGTTATTGATTTGAACGAGGTTCAGTGAACGATGTTTGACCGCCAACTTCGTTGGGGAGGACTGTCACTGAATCACTTTGCCATTAATTGATAGCAACTAACGGGCGGCATAATACCACTTAAGATACCGTTGGTCGCGTTTGCCATATATGTCCAAAGGGTCAGGAAAGTCGCCATGTTGGACGTGAGTTCCATAATGGAAAAAAGTCACCTTATTATGCTGGATAGATATCCCGTGTCGCTTGAAGTTGATCGTTACACGGACACAGGCAAACCCTGAGGCGCGGAAAATTTCTGCGGGTGTCAGGTGTGATTATTTAATTCGAATTGTCGCTGGCGGGCATGAACTATTCATTTGCGACATTCAGCGATTCGGCTCTACAGCCGCGATGTGCGCATTAACCGCTGCGAATCAGGCCTGGCGCTCGGAATAAGACAAGAGCGGGATTGGCCGGGGCGAAAGCGAAGGCTGAAACTGGTGTTGACCGACCTGGAACGCGAAGGCTTCGATCAGCGAGGTTTGCTCGCTGCTATCCAGGCTCAGTTGCCCGGTATTGTGATCGACCAGTTCAATCTGCCAGGCCATCAGGGTGAAACAGTCCTGAAGCGCATTCAGTGCCTGAGCGTGCAGATCGATAGAGTCCGGGGCATGATCGAGCAAGCTGTGAATGTGCAGGGAAAACTCGGAAATCGCTTCCAGTGCCAACGCTTCTGCACGGCTCGCCAGCTTGAGCAGGGTGCTGCGCATGCAGTCAATCGCATCCTTGTCGTTGCTGATCAATTGCAGGTGGCTCAGGCATTCTTCCGACTTGGCCAGGAGTGTTTCCGCTTCGACGAGAAATTCGGGAAAGCGTTGTGCCCAGTCTTTACGGTCGATTGGCATGCTTATCTCCACAGCGTCATGTCTGATGAGGGAATGCCGTGTGTGTCGACGATCATGAACCGTCGGGAGATCGCGCCCCGCCGCGCAAGTGCACTGGCTGAGGTTTTCCAGAGGGTGGGTTTCCACTGACCTGCGATCGCACACAATAGCCTGACTCCGTTCATGCAATGAGAATGGCGTCACATTAATGGCTATTGGATATTGCGAACATCAGGTTGGGCCTGATTGTTACTAGGGGATTCCCTTACACGCGGGAACCTGTGGCGCAAACTGTGGTCGCGCCAGAAGAGAATGTAGCAGATGAAAACGCCGGGCCAGTAAACCATGATGTTAATGTGACATCAATGCCTGCGTGTGGCATTTTGATGGTGATTTTGTGGGGATCAAGAATCGCCATAAACAGCCGATAACCCCACTTAGTAGTGAATTCATCAGAACAAGCCCAGGAGTCATTGATGGCCGGCATTCTCGACACGGTAGACCAACGCACGCAACTGGTGGGTGAGAATCGCCTGGAAATTCTCATGTTTCGACTGGCCGGACGCCAATTGTTCGCGATCAACGTGTTCAAGGTTCAGGAAGTTCTGCAATTGCCGAAGCTGACCCTGATGCCGCAACGTCACCCGTTTGTCTGCGGTGTAGTCAACCTGCGTGGCCAGACGCTGCCGGTGATCGACCTGTCCCAGGCGATCGGCATGCGCCCGCTGGTGCCGGGCCCGAACAGCACCATCATCGTCACCGAGTACAACCGTTCGGTGCAGGCGTTCCTTGTCGGTGGCGTGGATCGCATCGTCAATATGAACTGGGAAGCCATCCTGCCGCCGCCGACCAGCGCCGGACGCCAGCATTACCTGACCGCGATCAGCAAGGTCGACGATCAACTGGTGGAAATCATCGACGTCGAGAAAGTGCTCGCCGAAATCGTTCCGTACAACGCCAAGGTTTCGCGCGACAAACTCGACGATCCGGTGCTGGAGCGTGCCCGTGGTCGCGAAGTACTGCTGGTGGACGACTCCAACGTGGCGCTTTCGCAATTGCGTGACACCCTCGGCCAGCTCGGGGTGAAAATGCACATCGCCAGTGATGGCCTGAAGGCGCTGAACATGCTCAAGGCCTGGGCCGATACCGGCGTGAACATGACCGACAAACTGCTGATGGTGTTCACCGACGCGGAAATGCCGGAAATGGACGGCTATCGCCTGACCACCGAGATCCGCAACGACCCGCGCCTGCGCGGTCTGTATGTGGTGCTGCACACCTCGCTGTCCGGCAGCTTCAACGATTCGATGGTGAAGAAGGTCGGCTGCGATAACTTCCTCTCCAAGTTCCAGCCGGACAAACTGGTCGATGTCGTGCGTCAGCGTCTGATGCTGGATGAAGTGCCGGTCTGAGGAAATCCTGTAGCGAGGGGATTTATCCCCGATGGACTGCACAGCAGTCCCGCTTTCTTGATTCAAGTGGGGCTGCTTCGCGCCCCATCGGGGATTAATCCCCTCGCCACAAACTATCTTTGCAGGCGCGTGCATCAGGCTTTGATTCACAGATAAAGCTCGTATAGGGTGGCTTTTTTGCCCATCAGGAAGCTGGACATGCTGCGTCTGAGTGCGCTTTATCGTTACCCGTTGAAATCCGGCAAGCCCGAGATTCTGCAATCGATTGGCCTGGATAAACTGGGCCTTGAAGGGGACCGACGCTGGATGCTGGTGGACGAGGCCAGCGGCCGCTTCCTGACCCAAAGGGCCGAGGCGAAAATGAGCCAGCTGTCGGCATTGTGGAATGCGCAGGGCGGGCTGACCCTCAGTGCGCCCGACCATGCCGCGCTGGATATTGCGTTACCGCAGGACGATGCCGAGTTGCGCGGTGTGACCATCTGGCGCGACACCCTGCGCGTTCCGGATGCCGGTGATGCAGCGGCCCGCTGGGTCAGCGATTTCATCGGCAAACCGACCCGTCTGGTGCAGGTGCCACTTGATCGCGCGCGTATGACGCAGGCCGGGTATGGCCGCGACGACGATCAGGTCGCGTTCGCCGACGGTTTCCCGCTGTTGTTGATTGGCCAGGCGTCGCTTGACGATCTGGTGCAAAAGGTCGGACGACCGCTGGAGATGCTGCGCTTTCGGCCGAATCTGGTGATCGAAGGCAGTACGGCATTTGCCGAAGATGGCTGGAAGCGCATCCGCATCGGCGATGTCGAGTTCCGCGTGGTCAAGCCTTGCTCGCGCTGCATCCTGACCACGATTGATCCGCAGACTGGCGAGCGCAGTGCCGATCGCGAACCGCTGGCGACCTTGCAGAAGTACCGTGCCCAGGCTGATGGCGCGATGTTCGGGCAGAATCTGGTCAACGACAGCAATGGTCGGCTGGAAGTCGGTATGCCGGTGGAAATCCTCGAATAACCGAGGCCGGAAATGAAAAATGCCCGTGTCCATGGACACGGGCATTTTTTTACCGGGAAAAGCCGTGGGCTTAGCCGCGGTATTCGCACAGGTAAGCAGTATCAACGGCGACTTTCAGCTGGAACTTGCTGTTGGCCGGAACGTTGAACTGGCTGCCGGCGGCGAAGGTTTCCCAGTCGCTGCTGTCCGGCAGTTTGACGGTCAGCGCACCGGAGACCACGTGCATGATCTCGCGCTGAGCGGTGCCGAATTCGTATTCGCCCGGGGCCATGACGCCGATGGTCGCCGGACCTTCAGCGGTGCCAAAAGCGATCGACTTGACGGTGCCGTCGAAGTACTCGTTGACTTTGAACATGGGCGATTCCTCTCGAAAAGGGCAAAAAAGGGTTAAAAAAGGCTGGCCAGTATGCACAACGCTCCCGGCGCCGTCACCTGCCCGGGGCGTGTCCGACGAGTTCTCGCCCCGACTTCAGAGTGGCAAGACCAACGGCAGCAACCGCGCGGTATTGCGCGCATCTTCCAGGGCCCGATGCTGCTGACCGCTGAACTGCATGCCGGCCAGTTGCAGCGCGCCGTTCAGGCCCAACGGTCGTTCCAGGCGGCGGGCCTTGGCAAAGCGTTGTTTGAGATTCATGTGCGGCACTCGGCCCAGCACGCTGTCGAGCTGCAGGCGCTGCCATTCCTGAAGTAACTGCTTGCGGTCGTAATCTCCCCAACTGGCCCAGCCCTCGAGGCGCGTCTGGTGTTGCCCGAGCCAGCGCTCAAAGACTGGCCAGACCTCGTTCAACGGCTGCGCGGCATCGATATTGGCCTGGGTGATGTGCGTGAGTTCACGACAAAATGCCGTCAATAACGGCCGCCGGGTCGGTTTGACGAACCGCTGAAAGTGATCCTGCTCGCGACCGGCTCGATCGACCAGCGTCGCGCCGATTTCGATGATTTCCATTTCCGTAACCGGCCAGCCACCTTCATCTGTGGTGGCTTCCAGATCAATGACCAGCCAATGGGGCATCGCAGGTTTCCTGATTTACGCGTCCTGATAGATCAGAGCGTAGTCAAACCTTGCGTTTGCGCCTGGCGACTCACTCGACCTGCAACAGAACCTGACGATTTTTTACCTGATCGCCGACCTTGACCTGCACCCGCTTGAGCACGCCGTCGATACCGGCCTTCAGCGGATGCTCCATTTTCATTGCCTCCAGCACCACCAGCAACTGACCCTTGCTGACCCGACTGCCTTCGCTGACCAGCACGTCGACGATGGCACCGTCCATCGGCGCTTTCAGTGTGCCGGAGCTGACGCTGCTCTGACTGCTGATCAGCGCATGAGTTCGATCCTCCAGGCGCAGGTTGCCGGGGTGGGTGAACAGCCAGAGTTCTTCGCCGGCGATCCGATACGCATGACGCTGGCGCAGGCCGTCGACTTCCAGCGTCACCGAGCGTTCGTTGCACTCAATGACGGTCAGCGCCAGTGCGCGCTGCATCACGTTCACGGTGAAGCGGCCAGCGCCGTTCGCAAGCAGTTGCAAGCTCCAGTCCTGCTGTTCCAGCCCGAGGCGGTAATCGAGCGGCGCGCCGACATTGTTGCGCCAACCCTTGAGCGGCGCGCGATGCGCCTGCGCGCCAGACTGATAAAACAGCACAGCGGCGATGGCCAGTTCCTCGGCGGTGGGGGCGTAAGTGTGCAGGCACGGGTGGTCAGTGAAATGCTGGGCAATGAATGCGGTGCTGCATTCACCGCTGATGAACTGTGGATGTTGCAGCAGGCTGACCAGCAAACGCTGATTGCTCTGAACACCGAGCAGCACGCTGTCCTGCACTGCGCGCAACAGCTTGCGCCGTGCCTCTTCGCGGGTCGCGCCGTGGGCGATCAGCTTGCCGAGCATCGGGTCATAGAACGGGCTGATCAACTGACCTTCGCGCAAGCCGTGATCGATTCGCGCGCCGGGATTCAAGGCCGGTTCCCATGCCTGCACGCGACCGGTCTGCGGCAGGAAATTCTGCGTCGGATCTTCGGCATACAGACGCACTTCCATGGCGTGACCGTTCAGCGCGACCTGATCCTGAGTCAACGGCAGCGGCTGCCCCTCGGCAACGGCCAATTGCCAGGCGACCAGATCCTGCCCGGTGATCAGTTCGGTCACCGGATGCTCGACCTGCAGACGGGTGTTCATTTCCAGAAAGTAGAATTGCCCACGGGCATCGAGCAGAAACTCGACGGTGCCGGCACCGACGTAATTCACCGCCCGACCAGCCTTGAGCGCTGCTTCGCCCATGGCCTGGCGCAACTCACCGGTCATCACCGGGCAGGGTGCTTCCTCGATGACTTTCTGATGGCGACGCTGCACCGAGCAATCGCGCTCACCGAGGTAGATCAGATTGCCCTGGCAGTCGCCGAACAGTTGCACCTCGACGTGCCGTGGTTCGATCAGTGCCTGCTCGAGGATCAGTTCGTCACTGCCAAAACCATTCAGTGCCTCGGAGCGCGCGGTGCGCAATTGCGCCGGCAACTCATCGCTGCTGTGCACCAGGCGCATGCCGCGTCCACCGCCGCCGGCGCTGGCCTTGATCATCAGCGGGTAGCCGATGCGTTCGGCTTCGCGCAGCAAGGTAGCGTCGTCCTGCGCGGCGCCTTGATAGCCGGCGATGCAGGGAACGCCGGCGTCGAGCATGGCGATTTTCGACAGGCGCTTGCTGCCCATCAGCTCGATGGCGTCGGTGCTGGGGCCGATAAAGGTCAGGCCGGCCTCTGCGCAGGCGCGGGCGAATCCTGGGTTTTCCGAGAGAAAGCCGTAGCCGGGGTGGATCGCGTCGGCGCCGCTGCGGCGCGCGGCATCGAGGATCGCCGGGATGTTCAGGTAGGACTGGTGTACCGGTGCGGCGCCGATGTTCACCGCTTGATCGGCCATCTGCACGTGCAGGGCATCGGCGTCGGCATCGCTGAATACGGCGACGGTGCGATAGCCGAGGGCCTGGGCGGTGCGCTGAATGCGGCAGGCGATTTCACCGCGGTTGGCGATCAGGATTTTGTGGAGGGCGGGCATGGTGATCTTCCTGAGTATTTGGCGGTGGGTTGGCTGGCCTCTTCGCGAGCAGGCTCGCTCCCACAAGGAATTTGCATCGTTCACAAAACCTGTGAAAGCGGGCCTGCTCGCGAAGCTTTCAGGTGGCCCATCGCGGTTTACGCTTTTGCACGAAAGCCATCGTGCCCTCGATCCCTTCGACACCAGTCACCGCTTCACTGAACCATTGCGCTGCGTCATCCAGCAGTTCATTCGATGGCTGTCCGGCGCTGGCCAGCAACAGCTTTTTGGTCATCGCATTCGCGTCCGGTGCGCAGCACAGAACATGGTCGAGTACTTCGTCGAGGCGTTCGGCCAATGCCTGCGGATCCTGTTCGACAAAATGCACCAGCCCCAGGCGTCGCGCCTGATGGCCATCGAAACGCGCGGCTGTCAGTGCCAGCCGACGGGTTTCGGTCAGGCCGATGCGTTGCACCACGAACGGCGCGATCTGCGCAGGCAACAGCCCGAGGCTGGTTTCCGGCAGGCCGAACTGCGCCTGATGATCGGCCATGGCGATATCGCTCACACATGCCAGCCCGAAACCACCACCGAGCACTGCGCCTTGCAATACCGTGATCAGCACTTGCGGCGCCTGCTGTGCCTCTTGCAACAGCGCACCGAAAGCGCGGTTCAAATCGCGATAGGCATCGGCGCCCCGGGCGCGTGCATTGGCCATGTCCTTGATGTCGCCGCCAGCGCAGAAGTGCCCGCCCGCGCCACTGAGCACCAGGGCGCGAACACTGCGCTCATCGCGTACCGCCGCCAATACCGCACGCAGTTCGGCGACCATGTGCAGGCTCATCGCATTGCGGCTGTCCGGGCGATTGAGGGTGATGTGCAACACGCCGCCATGCAGCTCCAGCAGCAGTGTCTGGCATTCCGGCAGGGGGCTCATTTCTTTTTCCCTGGCAGAATGCCCATCAGTTTGCAGATGATCCCCAGCATGATTTCGTCGGCGCCGCCGCCGATCGACACCAGCCGCACATCGCGATAGGCGCGGGCCACCGGGTTGTCCCACATGAAGCCCATGCCGCCCCAATATTGCAGGCAACTGTCGCTGACTTCACGACCGAGGCGCCCGGCCTTGAGCTTGGCCATCGAGGCCAGACGCGTGACGTCCTGACCCTTCACATATTGCTCGGTGGCCTGATAGACCAGCGCCCGCAGGCATTCGATTTCGGTCTGCAATTCGGCGAGGCGGAAGTGGATCACCTGATTGTCGATCAGCGCGTTGCCGAAGGTCTTGCGCTCCTTGCAGTACTCGATGGTGCTGTCGACGCAATATTCCAGACCCTTGATCATGTTGGCCGCGCCGAACAGACGTTCTTCCTGAAACTGCAGCATCTGCATCATGAACCCGGCGCCTTCGTGGCCGATGCGGTTGCGCTGCGGCACACGCACGTTGTCGAAAAACACCTGGGCGGTCTCCGAACTGCGCATGCCGAGCTTGTCCAGGTGCGAGCTGAGGCTGATGCCCGGGCTGTTCATCGGCACCATGATCAGCGACTTGTTGATGTGCGGCTTGTCGTCCGAGGTGTTGGCCAGCAGGCAGATGAAATCGGCACTCGGTGAATTGGTGATCCACATTTTGCTGCCATTGATCACGTAATCGTCGCCGTCCTTGCGCGCGCTGGTCTTTAGACCCGCGACATCGGAACCGGCACCGACTTCCGAGACGCCGATGCAACCGACCTGCTCGCCGGTAATCGCGGGGCGGAGGAATTCGTCGCGCAATTCATCGGAGCCGAAGCGGGCCAGCGCCGGGGTGCACATGTCGGTCTGCACGCCGATCGACATCGGAATGCCGCCGCAATGAATGGTGCCGAACTCTTCGGCGGCGACAATCGAATAGCTGTAGTCGAGGCCCATGCCGCCGAATTTTTCCGGTTTGGAAATCCCCAGCAGACCAAGGTCGCCGGCCTTGCGGAAAATCTCGTGGATCGGAAAGCGTCCGGCCTTTTCCCATTCATCGACGTGTGGATTGATCTCGTGTTCGACGAATTGGCGGACGGTGCGACGCAGTGCTTCGTGTTCCGGGGTGAAGATCATTTTTATTGTTCTCCTTGGGATCCGTGGCAGTCAGAAGCGGCTGACGCCGAAGCTGTTGGGTTGCAACGTGCGGATGTCGGCTTCGTGGCAGATATCCAGCAGGTAACCGAGCAAGGTGCGCGTATCGCGCGGGTCGATGAGGCCGTCGTCCCACAGGTTGGCGCTGCCGTAAAGCGCGGTGGACTGGCTGTCGAGTTTCTGCGCGGTGACCTGTTCGAGCATGTCGAGCATTTTCGGATCCGGCACCAGGCCTTCCTTGAGCTGTTTGGCCTCGGTGACGATGCGCAGCACCTTGCCGGCCTGCGCGCCGCCCATCACCGCGGTGCGGCTGTTGGGCCAGGCGAAGATGAAGCGTGGATCGAGACCGCGCCCGCACATCGCATAGTTGCCAGCGCCGTAGGAGCCACCGACGACAATCGTCAGTTTAGGCACTCGGGCATTGGCCACCGCTTGAATCAGTTTCGAACCGTGTTTGATCACGCCTTGCTGCTCGGACTCGGTGCCAACCATGAAGCCGGTGGTGTTATGGAAAAACAGCAGCGGCGTCTGGCTCTGGTCGCACAGCTGAATGAACTGCGCGGCCTTGCTCGCCCCGGCGGGGGTGATCGGGCCGTTGTTGCCGATCAGGCCGCAGGCACGGCCCTGGATTTTCAACTGACCGCAGATGGTCTGCTGATCGAACTCGCCTTTGAATTCTAGAAACTCCGATTCATCGGCAATCCGCGCAATGATTTCGCGCACGTCGTAGGGCTTCTTCGGGTCGTCGGGAATCAGCCCGAGCAACTCGTCGATCGGGTACAGCGGATCCTTGAATTGCGGTTCCGGCAGCCACGGCAGTTGTTCGTTCCACGGCAGCATGCGCAGGATCTCGCGCACCAGGCGCACGCCATCGGCATCGTTCTCGGCCAGGTATTCGGCGGTGCCGGCAACCTGTGCGTGCATTTCGGCGCCACCCAGTTCTTCATCGGTGACGACCTCGCCCGTCGCGGCTTTGAGCAGCGGCGGCCCGGCAAGAAACAGCTTGGCCTTGCCCCGTACCACCACCACGTAATCCGACAGCCCCGGTTGATAGGCGCCACCGGCCGTCGCCGAGCCGTGCACCACGGTAATTTGCGGCAAACCCATGGCCGACATCCGCGCCTGATTGGCAAAACTGCGTGCGCCTTCGACGAATATCTCCGCCGCATAATTGAGGTTGGCGCCGCCGCTCTCTGCCAGAGTGATCACCGGTAGTTTGTTTTCCAGGGCGATCTGTTGCAGACGCAGGGATTTTTTCAGGCCGGTGGGGGAGATCGTGCCGCCCTTGATCGCGCTGTTGTTGGCCACCACCATTACGCGTATGCCGGACACGTAACCGATGCCGGCAATCAGGCCACCGCCGGCGGCGCTGCCGTCCTTGTCGTCGTGCAGTTTGTAGCCGGCCAGGCTCGCCAGTTCGAGGAACGGTGCGCCGGGGTCGAGCAGCAGGTTCAGGCGTTCACGGGGCAGCAATTGCCCGCGCTTGTCGAATTTGCCCTTGGCTTCGGCAGCCTTGTTCAGCAGGTTCTGTTCCAGTTGCTGGACGTGCTCGATGGCCGCGAGCATTGCCGCGCGGTTGCGGGCGAAAGCATCACTGTGCGGATCGAGTTGGGACTGGATCTGCGGCATGGCTTACTCCTTGTCCTTGAGGACGTCCGGCAGGTACGCCCGATGGAACCCGTTGAACGACTCGCTGTGGCTCGCCTTGTGCAGCGGCCATGCACGGCTGCCGAGGCTGGCCGCACCATCGATTTTCAAGGTGCTGCCACTGATGAACGCCGCCGCCGGACTGAGCAGGAAAACGATCGCCGCACTGACCTCGGATTCGGTACCAATGCGCTTGAGCGGTACGTGTTCGCGCAGGGTCGGGATCACCGCTTTGAACGCGCCTTCATACGTGTCCATGCCGCTGGACGCGATCCACCCCGGCGCCACCGCATTGACCCGCACCCCGGCGTAACCCCACTCGAACGCGGCGGTCTTGGTGAAGTTGTCCATCCCTGAACGTGCTGCGCCGGAATGGCCCATGCCGGGCATGCCGCCCCACATGTCGGCGAGCATGTTGACGATGCTGCCGCCGTGTTTGCTCATCGACTGGTTGAACACTTCCCGGGCCATCAGGAAGCCGCCGACCAGATTGGTGCGCAGCACGGTTTCGAAGCCTTTCTGATTGATCGCGGCCAGTGGCGACGGGTATTGGCCGCCGGCATTGTTGACCAGACCGTGGATCGCCCCGTGCTCGGCGATCAACTCAGCGACCAGTTGTTTTACCGCGTCTTCGTCACGGATGTCGCAAGCCTGCCAGTGCGCGCGGCCGCCGTCTTCGGTGATTTCGGCGGCGACTTTCTGCAGTTTTTCCGGCTTGCGCCCGACCAGCAGCACTCTGGCTCCGAGCGCTGCCAGTTCATGGGCGGTGCAACGGCCGATGCCACTGCCGCCACCGGTGACGATGAGGGTCTGGCCGCTGAACAGATCGGCTTTGAAAATCGATGCGTAAGCCATGAAGCCCAACCTCTAGTCGAGTTGTTCGGCGATGCTCTGCGGCACCGGGATCTGGATTTCCAGCAACTGCTGGGCGAAGGCCTTGCCCTGGGGATCGATGCGCAGACTCGCCACGCCACCGCCACCGAGGGCGTTTTCCAGCAGGAAGTTCAGGCTGTGGGTGCCGGGCAGGTACCAGCGTTCGACCCGGCCGTGAATCGGGTCGAGCACGTGGCGCATCCAGTCGACGATGACCGCTGGCGTCAGCGCTTCGGCGATCCACGGCAGGTATTCCGGTCGACGCGGCAGGACGCCGATGTTGCTGTGGTTGCCCTTGTCACCGGAGCGCGCCACCGCCAGTTTTACCAACGGCACGCTGGCGTCGGCGCGGCCCTGGGGTTTGGGTGGCTGTTCGGGGGTTGGCAGAGCGTGGCTGTCGAGTGGTGTTTGCGCGGGCAGGGCGCAGGGATATTGCTCACCGGCCATGTCGATTTGCAGGGTGCAGGCGTTTTTGTCGATCAGGAACGAGAACAGCCGGATCAGCGGATAGACCGTCGGCCGTCCGCCGACGATGCCGGTCAGTCCGGGCGCCATGCCGGTCGCGGCCTGGGCGATTTCCCGGGAGAACAGGATCAGCGCCGGTTTCAGTGGATGGCGCACCGCGAGTTTGATCACCACCTCGCGGCTGTCACGGCGCTGACCGTGAGGGCCGTAAGTGGCTTCACTGCCGAGCAGTTCGATATCGACTTCGCTGTAGGGCGGCCAGCCGCGCTGGCTGAACATTTCCGAGGTTTTGTCGATGATCGCCTGGCTCACGCGCCGGGCCTTGGACACCGCATCGATGCCGGCGATCAGGCAACTGGCGGTGCAGCGAAAGCCGTCCGGGTAAGTGGCGCTGACCTTGTATTTATCGCTGGGTGGCAAGCCTTTGGCACCGTGCACATGCACGGCGTTTTTGCCCTGTTGCTGCAGTTTCACCTGAGTGAAATCGCAGACTACGTCTGGCAACAGATACGCCTGCGGATCACCGATTTCATAGAGCATCTGCTCGCCAACCGTCAGTGGCGTCACCAACCCGCCGGAGCCCTCGGGTTTGCTGACGATGAACTGGCCGTCGGCGCTGACTTCAACGATGGGAAAACCGATGTGTTCGTAGTCCGGCACGTCGCGCCAGTCGGTGAAATTGCCCCCGGTACATTGTGCGCCGCACTCGATGATGTGCCCGGCCAACGCCGCCTGAGCGAGTTTGTCGTAGTCGTGCCACGCCCAGCCGAACTCATGCACCAGCGCCGCGCTGACCACCGCGCTGTCGACCACGCGCCCGGTGATGACGATGTCGGCGCCCAGGCGCAGAGCCTCGACGATGCCCGGCGCGCCGAGGTAGGCGTTGGTCGATACGCACATCGGCGGCAGCGGTGCGCCGTTGAACATTTCGTGGATGCCTTGAGTGGCGAGTTGCTTGAATTGCGGTTGCAGGTCGTCGCCGAGCAGCACGGCGATTTTCAGACTGACCCCGGCCTTGTCGCAGGCGGCCTGCAGGGCGGCGGCACAGGCTTTCGGATTGATCCCGCCAGCGTTGCTGATCACGCGAATCTTCTGTTCGACCAGTTGCGGCAGCAGCGGCGCGAGCACCTCGACAAAATCCCCGGCGAACCCGGCCTGTGGGTCCTTCATGCGGGCGCCGGCCATGATCGACATCGTGATCTCGGCCAGGTAATCGAACACCAGATAATCCAGGCGCCCGCCTGCCACGAGCTGGGCGGCGGCGGTGCTGGTGTCACCCCAGAATGCGCTGGCGCATCCGATGCGAACGGTCGTGGGCATGGTGATCTCCGACTCAGGAACCTGCGACAGAAGTGTCTGGAGGCTACCAAGCAAGCGCTTGGTTTGTAAACAGCTGAAATATCTTCTGCCCAAGCGCTTGCTTGGTTGCCGCCTGCGGCTTAAATTGCGCGCAACCCTGCGTGTTCAGGGGGCAACAGACTGATCGACTGTAGGAGAGAACGGGTGGACGAGCAAAAAGCCCTGAGGGTCATGCGCGAACTGGTCGACCAAGGCCAACTGACCGACCCTGACAGCGCTCGCGGCAAACTGCTGCAAGTGGCCGCCCACCTGTTCCGCAACAAAGGCTATGAACGCACCACCGTGCGCGATCTGGCCGGGGCGGTGGGGATTCAGTCCGGGAGCATTTTTCATCACTTCAAAAGCAAGGATGAAATCCTTCGTGCGGTGATGGAAGAGACCATCGTCTACAACACCGCGTTGATGCGCGCCGCGCTGGCCGAAGCCGCCAGTGTGCGGGAGCGGGTGCTGGCGCTGATTCGTTGCGAGTTGCAGTCGATCATGGGCGGCAGCGGCGAAGCGATGGCGGTGCTGGTCTACGAGTGGCGTTCGTTGTCCGAGGAGGGGCAGGCCCGGGTGCTGGCCCTGCGTGACGTCTATGAAGAGATCTGGTTGCAAGTGCTGGGCGAAGCCAAGGACGCCGGGTTTATCCGTGGCGATGTTTTCATTACCCGTCGTTTCCTCACCGGCGCACTGTCCTGGACCACCACCTGGTTCCGTGCCGGCGGCAGCCTGAGCCTTGATCAGTTGGCCGATGAAGCGCTGATTCTGGTGCTCGAAGAGCGCCAGTCCACTTTCTAACAGGCCGGGAAACTGGCTAACTGGGCGAAACCGCCTAGCTTGAATGCATTGATTGCCATTTTTTCGGGGAGTGGGGTGTTTTGAAGTCTTCGCCAATTCGGACGACCGCAGGGCTTTTGCTCGTAGCGCTGGCGGTATTTTGGGTGCTACCCGCACAGGCAGCGCAACTGGTTCGGGTGGGCGCGGCGCATTTTCCGCCTTACACCGTGCGTCCGGAAAGTGGTGCCGACACTGGCCTGCTGCCGCAACTGGTCGAGGCGCTCAATGCACTGCAGGCGGACTATCAGTTCGTACTGGTACCGACTTCGATTCCTCGGCGTTTCGGTGATTTCAAGCAGGGCCGGATCGACATGGCGATCTTCGAGAACCCCGACTGGGGCTGGAAGGAGATTCCTCATACCGACGTCGATATGGGCCTGGAAGATGCCGAGATTTTCGTCGCGCAACGTGAAGACGGTCGCCAGCAGAACTATTTCGCCGACCTCAAGGGCAAACGCCTGGCGCTGTACAGCGGTTATCACTATGAGTTCGCCAACTTCAACGCCGATCCCAAATACCTCGCCGATACCTTCAACGCGACGCTGACCTATTCCCACGACAGCAACCTGCTGATGGTGCTGCGCGGGCGCGCCGACATCGCTCTGGTCACGCGCTCGTACCTGTTCGATTATCTGCTGCGCAACGAAAAAGTGCGTGACGAATTGCTGGTGTCGCAACGCATCGATCAGGTCTACCACCATTACGCCATTCTGCGTCCGACGGCACCGATCACTGGCGAGGCGTTCGGCAAGTTGCTGCAGGGTTTGCGCAACAATGGCCAGATGCTGAAGATCTTCGATCCTTACAAGATTGCCGTGGTGCCGGTGGCTCATCCCTGACCGATTTTCATCCAGGCGGCTAAATTTCTCCTCTCGGCTCACGTCCCATCGTTGAACTGTCGACGATTATCGTGAGCCCGACCCATGTCCAATCTGAATGACCTGGCTGCCCTGGCCCTGCCTTCGGGCAGCCAACTGGTAGCCGATGCCACTGAAAGCCGTCTGAGCCTGAGCCTGGACGGGCAACCGCTGATTCGCCTGCGCCTGGATCGTCTGGGCAAAGGCCCGATCCAGCTCGACGAGCGTTATGCACTGCCTGTGGGGCAGGCGCTGTGGGCGGCCTGTTACTGGTTGTTCGCACGCGATCCGGACTGTCAGCAACTGCTCTGGCAACTCGATCAACCACCCACTGAAGCGTTGCTCAGCGGTTTGCTGGTCAGCACCGAAGTGGCTGGCGAATACCGCTGCGAACGCACCCTGTTCTGGCAGTTGCCGCAACCCTGGCTGGGCACGTCGCTGACCGGCAGCTACCCGCAACAAATGGTGATCAGTCACGGCAAGCGCCATCCGCTGCGCCCGGCGAAGCCGCGTGGCGAGGTCTATCGGCGTTTCGATGCGCGTCTCGGTGCGTGGATTTCCCTGCGTACGGTGGAGATCGAGCAGGATCTGGCGCGTTTCAATCGCTGGCAGAACAGCCCGCGAGTCGCCAGTTTCTGGCAGGAGGAGGGCAGTCTCGAGCAGCATCGCGAGTACCTGAGCAAGCTCGATGCCGATCCGCACACCTTGACGCTGATCGGCTGTTTCGACGATCAACCGTTTGCCTATTTCGAGGCCTACTGGGCCAAGGAAGACCGTATCGCGCCGTTCTACGACGCCGACAATTACGACCGTGGCATTCACATGCTGGTGGGAGAGGAAAACCACCGTGGCCCGCACAAGGTCGCGAGCTGGCTGTCGGCGATGGTGCACTACCTGTTTCTGGATGATCCGCGGACCCAGCGTGTGGTCGCTGAACCGCGTGCCGATAACGCGAAGATGATCGGCCACATGCACAACCAGTGCTTCCACTGCGAGAAGGAGTTCGACTTTCCGCACAAGCGCGCGGCGTTGATGATTCTGGGGCGTGAGCGGTTTTTTGATCGGTGCAAGCTGGCGTAAAAGCAAAAGATCGCAGCCTTCGGCAGCTCCTACATGAAAGGTATTCCTCTGTAGGAACTGCTGAAGGCTGCGATCTTTTTTCTGCGATGAACCGGACTTAGCGCCGACCCATCGAGGCCGCATCCCCACGGCTGCCCGACACCTTGCGGCAGTGCACCAGTGCATCGCGAATCATGAAGTTGACCAGGGTCGGCGAGACGCCGAGTTCCTTGGCGATGTCCTTTTGCGGCACGCCGTGCAGGCGGTACATCTCGAAGGCGTACCGGGTGCGGCTGGGCAGTTCGGTCAGCGCGTCGGCAATGTGCTCCAGCGTCGAGAAATTGATGTGCGAGGTTTCCGGCGAAGCGCCCTGAATGACCACATTCAACCCTTCCTCTTCGGGGCCCGAGTATTTCTGTTCCAGCGCCTGTTTGCGGTAGTGATCGATGGCGAGGTTGCGCACGATCTGGAACAGGTAACTCAATTGCGCCTTGATCGACGAGGTGATCGGCGGCGCCGATTGCAAGCGGAAGAACGCATCCTGCACCACGTCTTCGGCGCGCGAACGGCAACCGGTAATGCGCGCTGCGATCTTGACCAGAATCAGTCGATTGTCGACGAAGGCCTGAAGTAGCGGTGAATCGCACCTGCTTGTGGATACTTGTTCCGTCATGGAAATCACCTTGCTGCCAATAGGTTAGTGGGACGCCGGGGGACGAGGCCGTCCTACACATCGAGCGACAAATTATGTTGAATGATAATGATTGTCAATTGAGAAAGAGAACTAATGCTCCGTAAAGGTGCGAATCGAGAACTGCGACACACCGCCACACCCCGGCCCCCGTTGGCGATCCTGCCCGCTGACTAATTATTTGCAGACGTCATCCGTTCTCATTGGTGAATGGCTTCGGGCGCACAGCCCCGGCCAGACAGCATTCCCAAGCCTTGCGCGGTCGGCACAGACCACGCCCTGCACGCCCTCGACCGGCGTGACGCAGCACCTCGATTCCACTAGCAAGCCGAATTCAGGCAGGAAACCTCATGACCGACGCGTTCGAACTCCCCAGCACTCTGGTCCAAGCCCTCCAGCGCCGTGCGGCACACACGCCGGAGCGCCTGGCCCTGCGCTTTCTCGCCGAAACCGAGGAGCAGGGCGTGGTGCTCAGTTACCGCGAACTGGATCAACGCGCGCGCACCATTGCTGCCGCATTGCAGGCCCAGGCTGAGTTCGGTGATCGCGCGGTGCTGCTGTTCCCCAGCGGCGCGGATTACGTCGCGGCGTTTTTTGGTTGCCTGTACGCCGGGGTGATCGCGGTGCCGGCCTATCCGCCGGAGTCCGCCCGTCGTCATCATCAGGAACGCCTGCTGTCGATCATTGCCGACGCCGAACCGCGTTTGCTGCTGACCAGCGCCGGCCTGCGCGATGCCTTGCAACACATCGAAGGCGCGCCGCCGTTGCTGTGCGTCGATACGCTCGACAACACGCTGGCCGAGTCCTGGATTGAGCCGACCCTGCCGCAGGACCACATCGCCTTTCTGCAATACACCTCCGGTTCTACCGCGCTGCCCAAAGGCGTGCAGGTCAGCCACGGCAATCTGGTGGCCAACGAGCTGCTGATTCGCCACGGTTTCGGCATCGACGTAAACCCCGACGACGTGATCGTCAGCTGGCTGCCGCTGTACCACGACATGGGCCTGATCGGCGGATTACTGCAGCCGATTTTCAGCGGCGTGCCGTGCATCCTGATGTCGCCGGCGTACTTCCTCGGTCGCCCGTTGCGCTGGCTTGAAGCGATCAGCCAATACGGCGGCACCATCAGCGGCGGGCCGGATTTCGCCTATCGTTTGTGCAGCGAGCGGGTCAGCGAATCGGCGCTGGAACGACTCGACCTGAGCCGCTGGCGCGTGGCCTATTCCGGTTCCGAACCGATCCGTCTCGACACCCTCGAGCGCTTCGCCGAGAAGTTCACCGCGTGCGGCTTCAGCGAAGACAGCTTCATGGCGTCCTACGGTTTGGCCGAAGCGACCCTGTTCGTTGCCGGCACACCGCGTGGCACCGGTATTCCTGCATTACGCGTGGACGATCAAGCGCTGGCGCAAAATCGTGCCGAGCCGGGCGACGGCAGTGCGATCATGAGTTGTGGCATCAGCCAGCCCGATCACGCGGTGCTGATTGCCGACCCGGTCACGCTCAAAGAACGAGCTGACAACTTCGTCGGTGAAGTCTGGGCCGCCGGGCCGAGCATCGCTCACGGCTACTGGCGCAACCCCGAGGCCAGCGCCAGGACCTTCGTCCAGCACGCCGGTCGCACCTGGCTGCGCACTGGCGATCTGGGCTTCATCCGCGACGGTGAACTGTTCATCACCGGGCGCCTGAAAGACATGCTGATCGTGCGTGGTCACAACCTCTATCCGCAGGACATCGAGCAAACTGTCGAGCGTGAAGTGGAAGTGGTGCGTAAAGGTCGCGTCGCGGCATTCGCGGTCAATCAGGACGGTGAAGAAGGCATTGGCATCGCGGCGGAAATCAGCCGCAGCGTGCAGAAAATCCTGCCGCCTGAGGCACTGATCAAAGCCATTCGCCAAGCGGTGGCCGAGGCCTGTCAGGAAGCGCCGAGCGTGGTGGTGCTGCTCAATCCGGGCGCGCTGCCGAAGACGTCCAGCGGCAAGCTGCAACGCTCGGCGTGCCGCACGCGTCTGGCCGATGGCAGCCTCGACAGCTACGCGACGTTCCCACCGGCCACCGCTGAAACCCGCGAGTCGACCGCGTCCACCTCCGAGCTGGAAGCCTTGATCGGCAAGCTCTGGGCCGAGCAACTCAATCTCAAACAGGTCAACGCCGACGACCACTTTTTCCTGCTCGGCGGCAACTCGATTGCAGCAACTCAAGTGATCGCCAAGGTGCGCGAAGAACTGGGCCTGGAGCTGAACCTGCGTCTGCTGTTCGAGGCGCCGACCCTGTCCGCGTTCGCCGCTGCCGTGGCGCAACAGCAACAGGACGGCGGCAGCGCCCAAGGCGAAATCACCCCGTTGTCGCGCAGCGAAGCACTGCCGCAATCGTTGGCGCAAAACCGTCTGTGGATCACCTGGCAACTCGACCCGCACAGCAGCGCCTACAACATTCCCGGTGCCCTGCGTCTGCGTGGCGAGCTGGACGAGGACGCGGTGCGCGCCAGCTTCCAGCAACTGATCGAACGCCACGAATCGCTGCGCACGCGCTTTTTCGAACGTGACGGTGTGGCGCTGCAACAGGTCGAGGCGGCGCCTGAATTCAATCTGCAACTGATTGACCTCAGCGACTTGCCAGTGCACGAGCGTGAAGCCCGCGCGCAACAGATCCGCGAAGACGAAGCACGCACACAATTCGATTTGGAAAAAGGCCCGCTGCTGTGGGTGACGCTGGTGCGCCTCGACGACGAAGATCACCAGTTACTGGTGACGTTGCACCACATCATCGCCGACGGCTGGTCGCTGAACGTGCTGATCGATGAATTCTCGCGCCTGTACGCTGCGGCATCCCAAGGCCAGCGCGCCGAACTTGCGCCGCTGCCCACTCAATACGCCGACTACGGCAGTTGGCAGCGCCAATGGCTGGCGCAAGGTGAGGGCGAGCGGCAACTGGCGTACTGGAAAGCCCGGCTGGGCGACGACCATCCGGTGTTGGAGCTGGCCACCGATCACCCGCGCTCGGCCAGACAATTGCACAGCGCCGCGCGCCACAGCGTGCGCCTCGGTGTCAGCCTCAGCGACGCGATCAAGCAGACCGCGCAGGCGCATCAATCGACGCCATTCATGCTGTTGCTCTCGGCGTTCCAGAGCCTGTTGCACCGCTACAGCGGTCAACGCGATATCCGCATCGGCATCCCCAATGCCAACCGTCCGCGCCTGGAAACCCAGGGCCTGATCGGCTTCTTCATCAACACCCAGGTACTGCGGGCCGAGGTTGATTCGCGGCAGTCGTTTGTCGAGTTGCTGGCGCAGACCCGCGAGGCTGCGCTGGGGGCTCAGGCCCATCAGGATCTGCCGTTCGAACAACTGCTCGAAGCGTTCCCGCAGGCTCGCGAGCAGGGACTGTTCCAGGTCATGTTCAACCACCAGCAGCGCGACCTGAGTGCGCTCAAACGCCTGCCGGGCCTGCTCGCCGAAGAGTTGCCGTGGCACAGCCGCGAGGCCAAGTTCGACCTGCAACTGCACAGCGAAGAAGATCGCAACGGACGCCTGACCTTGTCCTTCGACTACGCCGATGAACTGTTTGACGCGGCGACCATCGAGCGTCTGGCCGAACACTTCAGCAATCTGCTGCGCGCTGTCTGCGAACAACCGCAACAGGCGATCGGCGACCTGCAACTGCTGACTCCGTGTGAGCACGAACAGCAACAGGCATGGAGCGTCGCCCCGTGCACCCCGGCGCAGCAATGGCTGCCGGAACTGCTCAACGAACAGGCGCGGCAGACGCCGGAACGCACCGCGCTGGTGTGGGACGGCGGCAGCCTCGACTTCGCCGAATTGCACGCCCAGGCCAACCGCCTCGCGCACTATCTGCGCGATAAAGGTGTGGGCCCGGATGTGTGCGTGGCAATCGCTGCCGAGCGTTCGCCGCAACTGCTGATCGGCCTGCTGGCGATCATCAAGGCTGGTGGCGCTTACGTGCCGCTGGATCCGGATTACCCGGCCGAACGTCTGGCCTACATGCTCAGCGACAGCGGCGTCGAACTGCTGCTGACCCAGACTGCTTTGCTCGAGCGTCTACCTGCCAGTGACGGCGTCAGCGTCATCGCCATGGACGCGCTGCACCTGGAAAACTGGCCGAGCCAGGCGCCCGGTCTGCACCTGCACGGCGACAACCTCGCCTATGTGATTTACACCTCCGGTTCCACCGGGCAACCGAAAGGCGTCGGCAACACTCACGCGGCGCTGGCCGAACGTCTGCAATGGATGCAGAACAGCTATCGCCTGAACGACAGCGACGTGCTGATGCAAAAGGCGCCGATCAGTTTCGACGTGTCGGTGTGGGAGTGCTTCTGGCCGCTGATCACTGGCGCGCGTTTGCTGATTGCCGCGCCGGGCGAGCATCGCGATCCGCATCGCATCGCGCAACTGGTGCAGGAATACGGTGTGACCACGCTGCACTTCGTACCGTCGCTGCTTTCGCTGTTCATCGACGAGCCGCTGAGCGCCGAATGCACCAGCCTGCGTCGGGTGTTCTCCGGCGGTGAAGCGTTGCCGGCGGAACTGCGCAACCGCGTACTGGCACAACTGCCGGCGGTGCAACTGCACAACCGTTACGGCCCGACCGAAACCGCGATCAACGTCACTCACTGGCACTGCACCACGGCCGATGGCGAGCGCTCGCCGATTGGCCGGCCGCTGGGCAACGTGATCTGCCGCGTGCTCGACGCCGAGCTCAATCCTGTGCCGGCCGGTGTACCGGGTGAACTGTGCATCAGTGGCATCGGTCTGGCCCGGGGTTACCTTGGTCGTCCGGCGCTGACGGCCGAGCGCTTTGTGGTCGACCCGTTGGGCGAGCAGGGTGCACGCCTGTACCGCACCGGTGACCGTGCACGCTGGACCTCGGACGGCGTGATCGAATACCTCGGGCGTCTCGATCAGCAGGTCAAACTGCGTGGTTTCCGCGTTGAACCGGAAGAAATCGAAGCGCGCCTGCTGGCGCAAAACGGCGTCGCCCAGGCCGTGGTGCTGGTGCGCGAAACCGCGGCCGGCGCGCAATTGATCGGCTACTTCACCGCTGTCGATGCCGGCGAAGATCAGCACGTGCAGATCGCCCGCCTGAAAACTGCACTGGCCGCCGAGCTGCCGGAATACATGGTCCCGACGCAACTGATGCGTCTGGACGCAATGCCCCTGAGCCCGAGCGGCAAACTTGACCGTCGCGCCTTGCCTGAGCCGCAGTGGCAAGTGCGTGAACACGTCGAACCGGTCACCGAGCTGGAACAACAGATCGCCGCGATCTGGCGTGAAGTGCTGGGTCTGCCACGGATCGGTCTGCGCGACGATTTCTTCGCCCTTGGCGGGCACTCGTTGCTGGCCACACAAATCATCTCGCGCAGCCGTCAGGCCTGTGACGTCGAGTTGCCGCTGCGCGCCTTGTTCGAACACAGCGAACTCGGCGACTTCGCCGAACAGATCCGCCTGATCCAGGCCAGCGGTCAGACCAACCAACAGCCGCCGATTGCCAAAGTCGATCGCCGCCAGGCGGTGCCGCTGTCCTATTCGCAGCAACGCATGTGGTTCCTCTGGCAGATGGAGCCGGACAGCCCGGCGTACAACGTCGGCGGCATGGCCCGCCTGCGCGGCGTGTTGCATGTCGAGCATTTCGAGTCGGCCTTGCAGGCGTTGATCCTGCGCCACGAAACCCTGCGCACCACGTTCCCGAGCGTCGATGGCGTTGCCCGTCAACAGGTGCATGCCGAGACTGGCGTGCGCATGGGCTGGAAGGATTTCTCGAAACTGCCGGCTGACCAGCGCGAACAGAAAGTCCAGCAACTGGCCGACGAAGAAGCGCATTTGCCGTTCGACCTGGAAAGCGGCCCGCTGCTGCGCGCCTGCCTGGTCAAGACCGCCGAGCACGAGCATTACTTCGTGCTGACCCTGCACCACATCGTCACCGAAGGCTGGGCAATGGACATTTTTGCCCGCGAGCTCAGCGCGCTGTACGAAGCCTTCGTCGATGAACGCGACTCGCCGCTGGAAGCGTTGCCGGTGCAGTACCTCGATTACAGCGTCTGGCAGCGGCAGTGGCTGGAGTCCGGTGAACGTCAGCGCCAACTCGACTACTGGACCGCGCAACTCGGTCGCGAACATCCGCTGCTGGAACTGCCCGGCGACCGTCCGCGTCCGCCGGTGCAAAGCCATCAGGGTGAACTGTTCCGTTTTGATCTCAGCGATGATCTCGCCGCCCGCGTCCGAGCGTTCAATGCGCAAAACGGTCTGACCCTGTTCATGACCATGACCGCCGCGCTCGCCACCTTGCTCTACCGCTACAGCGGCCAGACCGACCTGCGCATCGGCGCGCCGGTGGCCAACCGGATCCGCCCGGAAAGCGAAGGGCTGATCGGCGCATTCCTCAACACTCAGGTGCTGCGTTGCCAGCTCGATGGGCAGATGTCGGTGGGTGAGTTGTTCGAGCAAGTGCGCCACACCGTGATCGAAGGCCAGTCGCATCAGGACCTGCCGTTCGATCATCTGGTCGAAGCGCTGCAACCGCCACGCAGTGCGGCGTACAACCCGCTGTTCCAGGTAATGTGCAACGTGCAGCGCTGGGAATTCCAGCAGAGCCGGATGCTCGCCGGGATGACTGTCGAGTACCTGGCCAACGATGCACGGGCGACCAAGTTCGACCTCAATCTTGAAGTCACCGACCTCGACCATCGCCTCGGTTGCTGCCTGACCTACAGCACCGACCTGTTCGACGAACCGACCATCGCGCGCATGGCCCGGCATTGGCGCAATCTGCTGGAAGCGCTGATCGCCGATCCGCAACAGCGTCTGAGCCAGTTGCCGCTGCTCGACCCGGCGGAGCAGCAACACCTGCTCGACAGCCTCGGTGTCGAACCGGGCGAACGGCGTCTCGATCAATGCATCCATCATCTGTTCGCCGAGCAGGCGCTGGCGCGCAAAGACGCGCCGGCGCTGACGTTCGCCGGGCAGACGTTGAGCTACGCCGAACTCGATGCCCGCGCCAATCGTCTGGCCTGGGCCCTGCGCGAGCGTGGGGTCGGTCCTCAGGTGCGGGTCGGTCTGGCGCTGGAGCGCTCGCTGGAAATGGTCGTCGGCCTGCTGGCGATTCTCAAGGCCGGTGGCGCTTATGTGCCGCTGGACCCGGAATACCCGCTCGACCGTCTGCATTACATGATCGAAGACAGCCGCATCGGTCTGCTGCTCAGTGACCGCGCGATGTTCAACGCCCTCGGCGATTTGCCGTCGAGCGTGGCGCGCTGGTGCCTGGAAGATGACAGCGCGGCGCTGGTGGATTACCCGGTCAGCGAGTTGCCTTTTATCAGCCTGCCGCAGCATCAGGCCTATCTGATTTACACCTCGGGCTCGACCGGCAAGCCGAAAGGCGTGGTGGTGTCCCACGGTGAAATCGCTATGCATTGCCAGGCCGTGATCGAACGTTTCGGCATGCGTCCGGACGACTGCGAACTGCACTTCTATTCGATCAACTTCGACGCTGCCACCGAGCGTCTGCTGGTGCCGTTGCTCAGCGGCGCGCAGGTGGTTTTGCGAGCGCAAGGGCAGTGGGACGCGGAGGAAATCTGCGACTTGATCCACACTCATCGGATCAATGTGCTCGGCTTCACCCCGAGCTACGGCAGCCAGCTGGCGCAGTTCCTCGCCACGCAGAATGAAACCCTGCCGGTGCGGATGATCATCACCGGTGGCGAAGCGCTGACTGGCGAGCACCTGCAACGGATTCGCGCCGCGTTCAAACCGAGCCTGTTCTTCAACGCCTATGGCCCGACTGAAACCGTGGTCATGCCGCTGGCCAGTCTGGCGCCGGAAGTGCTGGAAGAGGGCGCCGGCAGCGTGCCGATCGGCAGCGTGATCGGTGACCGTGTGGCGTACATTCTCGACGCCGATCTGGCACTGGTGCCGCAAGGCGCGACCGGTGAGTTGTTCGTCGGCGGCGCCGGTCTGGCCCAGGGTTATCACGACCGTCCAGGCATCAGCGCCGAGCGTTTCGTGGCTGACCCGTTTGCCGCCGATGGCGGGCGCATGTACCGCACCGGCGATCTGGTGCGCCAGCGTGCCGATGGGCTGGTGGAATATCTGGGGCGGATCGACCATCAGGTGAAAATCCGTGGTTTCCGCATCGAGTTGGGCGAGATCGAAACCCGTCTGCTCGATCACCACTCGATCCGCGAAGCGGTGGTGCTGGCGCTGGATGCGCCGAGCGGCAAGCAACTGGTTGGTTATCTGGTCAGCGACGTCGCCGAGCAAGGCGAAGCGCAACAGGCCGAACTGCGTGAAGCACTGAAGTCACACCTCAAGGCGCAACTGCCGGATTACATGGTGCCGACGCACCTGATCCTGCTGGCGAGCATGCCGCTGACCGCCAACGGCAAACTCGACCGCCGCGCCTTGCCGGCACCGGATCCCGAGCTGAATCGTCAGCACTACGTCGCCCCGAGCAGCGAGTTGGAGCAGACCCTGGCACAGATCTGGTGCGAGGTGCTCAACGTCAAACAGGTCGGTCTCAACGACAACTTCTTTGAACTCGGTGGCGACTCGATTCTGTCGATTCAAGTGGTCAGCCGGGCGCGGCAGCAGGGCATTCATTTCAGTCCACGGGATCTGTTCCAGCATCAGACGGTGCAAACCCTGGCCGCTGTCGCCAGCCGTAGCGAGCAAGTCACCGCCGAGCAGGGGCTGGTGGTCGGCGAGTCGGCCATGACGCCGATTCAGCACTGGTTCTTCGACACTGATATTCCTGAGCGTCAGCACTGGAACCAGGCGCTGCTGCTGGAGCCAAGCGTGGCGCTGGAACCGCATCGTCTGGAACAGGCGCTGCTGGCGGTGATCGAGCAGCACGACGCCCTGCGTCTGCGTTTCACCCAGGTCAACGATCAGTGGCAGGCCACGCATCAACCGGTGTCCGACGCCGAGGTGTTGTGGCAGGTGCGGGTGGCGGCGATGGACAAGTGCGCAGCGCTGTTTGCCGATGCCCAGCGCAGTCTCGATCTGCAAACCGGCCCGCTGCTGCGTGCCTTGCTGGTGGACGGGCCCGAAGGTCAGCAACGCCTGTTCATTGCGATCCATCACCTGGTGGTCGACGGTGTGTCGTGGCGCGTGCTGCTTGACGATCTGCAAACCGTGTATCGCCAGCTCGACGCCGAACAGTCGGTACAACTGCCGGCGAAAACCAGTGCCTTCAAGGATTGGGCAGCACGTTTGCAGGCCTATGCCGGCAGCGAATCGTTGCGTGAAGAACTGAACTGGTGGCAAACCCAACTGGCCGGGCCGAACGCCGAGCTGCCGTGCGAAAACCCGCAGGGCGGACAGCAGAATCGTCACGCGCAAACCGTCAGCGTACGCCTGGATGCCGAGCGTACCGGACAATTGTTGCAGCAGACGCCGCGTGCCTACCGCACGCAAGTCAACGATCTGCTGCTGACCGCGCTGGCCCGCGTGCTGTGCCGCTGGAGCGGGCAGCCGTCGGCATTGATTCAACTGGAAGGCCACGGCCGCGAAACCCTGTTTGACGAGATCGACCTGACCCGCACCGTCGGTTGGTTCACCAGCGCCTATCCAGTGCGCCTGACTCCGCACAACATCGAAGAAGCGGCCGGGCAGGGCGCTTCGATCAAGGCGATCAAGGAGCAACTGCGCGCGGTGCCGCACAAAGGCCTCGGTTATGGCGTGCTGCGTTATCTGGCCGATGACCTCAGCCAGCGCAGCATGGCGGCGTTGCCGAATGCTCCGGTGACCTTCAACTACCTCGGCCAGTTCGACCAGAGTTTCGCCAGCGATGCACTGTTCCGTCCGCTGGATGAGCCGGTCGGTGCAGCCCACGATCCGCAGGCGCCGCTGCCCAACGAGCTGAGCATCGACAGTCAGGTGTATGGCGGTGAACTGTTGCTGCGCTGGACCTTCAGCGCCGAACGTTATGACGCGCAGACCATCAATGACCTGGCCGACGCTTACCTCGGCGAGCTGCAAAGCCTGATCGAACATTGCCTGCAGGACGACGCCGGCGGCCTGACGCCGTCGGACTTCCCGCTGGCGAAACTGACCCAGGCGCAACTCGATGCCCTGCCGGTGCCAGCCGCGCAGATCGAAGACGTCTATCCGCTGACGCCGATGCAGGAAGGCATGTTGCTGCACACCTTGCTCGAACCGGGCACCGGTCTGTACTACATGCAGGATCGCTACCGCATCAACAGCGAGCTCGATCCCGAGCGTTTCGCCCAGGCCTGGCAAGCGGTGGTCGCCCGTCATGAAGCGCTGCGTGCATCGTTCTGCTGGAACGTCGGCGAAGACATGCTGCAAGTGATCCACACGCCGGGGCGCACGCCGATCGAGTACCTGGACTGGAGCGCCGTTGCCGAAGAAGAGCAAGAACCGAAGCTGCAGGCGCTGCTCAAAAGCGAGCGCGAGGCCGGGTTCGATCTGCTCAATCAGGCACCGTTCCACCTGCGCCTGATCAAGGTCGGCGCGGCGCGTTACTGGTTCATGATGAGCAACCACCACATCCTCATCGATGCCTGGTGTCGTTCGCTGCTGATGAACGATTTCTTCGAGATCTACACCGCCCTCGGTGAAGGTCGCGAAGCACAGTTGTCGCTGCCGCCGCGTTACCGCGACTACATCGGCTGGCTGCAACGCCAGAGCCTGGCCGAGGCACGCCAGTGGTGGCAGCAGAACCTGCGAGGGTTCGAGCGCACCACGCCGATCCCGAGCGACCGGCCGTTCCTGCGTGAACATGCGGGTGAAAGCGGCGGCATGATCGTTGGTGACCGCTATACCCGATTGAACGTTGAAGATGGCGCCCGTCTGCGCGAGCTGGCCCAGGCTCATCAACTGACCATCAACACCTTCGCCCAGGCGGCATGGGCCTTGGTGCTGCGACGCCTGAGCGGTGATCGCGACGTGCTGTTCGGCGTGACCGTGGCCGGGCGCCCGGTGGAGTTGCCGGAGATGCAACGCACCGTCGGCCTGTTCATCAACAGCATTGCGTTGCGGGTGCAGATCCCGGCGGACGACCAACGCGCCAGCGTGCGGCAGTGGTTGAGCGGACTGCTCGACAGCAACATGCAACTGCGCGAGTACGAATACTTGCCGCTGGTGAGCATTCAGGAACAGAGCGAACTGCCGAAAGGCCAGCCGCTGTTCGACAGTCTGTTTGTGTTCGAGAACGCGCCGGTGGAAGTCTCGGTGCTGGACCGTGCGCAGAGCCTCAACGCGACATCGGACTCCGGTCGTACCCACACCAACTTCCCGCTGACGGCGGTGTGCTACCCGGGCGATGACCTCGGTCTGCATCTGTCGTATGACCAGCGTTACTTCGACGAATCGACCATCGAGCGCATGCTCGGCGAGTTCAAGCGCCTGCTGCTGGCGCTGGTCGATGGTTTCCACGGCGACATGGCCGACCTGCCGCTGCTGGGCTTTGATGAGCAGGAATTCCTGCTGCACGGCTGCAACCAGAGCGCCCACGATTATCCGCTGGAGCAGAGCTACGTGGCGCTGTTCGAAGCGCAGGTCGCGGCGCATCCGCAGCGCATCGCCGCTACGTGCCTTGATCAGCAACTGAGCTATGCGGCGCTCAACCACAACGCCAACCGTCTCGGTCATGCGCTGGTAGCGGCCGGGGTGCAGATGGATCAACCGGTGGCGCTGCTGGGCGAGCGCAATCTGGATCTGCTGGGGATGATCATCGGCAGCTTCAAGGCCGGTGCCGGTTACCTGCCGCTGGATCCGGGCCTGCCGAGCCAGCGTCTGCAGCGGATCATCGAGCTGAGCCGCACGCCGGTGTTGGTGTGCAGCGAAGCCTGCCGCGAACAGGCGCAGACCTTGCTCGATGAATTCAGCTGCGCCAATCGACCACGGCTGTTGGTCTGGGAAGACGTGCAGGCGCTGGCGACATCACTGCACAACCCGGGGATCTACTGTGGCCCGGACAACCTGGCCTACGTGATCTACACCTCGGGTTCGACCGGGTTGCCGAAAGGCGTGATGGTCGAGCAGCGCGGCATGCTCAACAATCAGTTGAGCAAGGTGCCGTACCTGCAACTGACGGACGCCGACGTGATCGCGCAGACCGCTTCGCAAAGCTTCGACATTTCGGTCTGGCAGTTCCTCGCCGCGCCGCTGTTCGGTGCGCGGGTGGACATTGTGCCGAACACTATCGCTCACGATCCGCAGGGTCTGCTGGTGCATGTGCAGGCGCAGGGCATCACCGTGCTGGAGAGCGTGCCGTCGTTGATTCAGGGCATGCTCGCCTCGGAACGCCTGAGCCTCGATGGTCTGCGCTGGATGCTGCCGACCGGTGAAGCAATGCCGCCGGAACTGGCGCACCAATGGCTGCTGCGTTATCCGGACATCGGTCTGGTCAACGCTTACGGCCCGGCGGAATGCTCCGATGACGTGGCGTTCTTCCGCGTCGACCTGGCCTCGACTCGCGGCAGCTATTTGCCGATCGGTACGCCGACCGACAACAACTTGCTGTACCTGGTCGATGGCGCGCTGGAACTGGTGCCGCTGGGCGCGGTGGGTGAGTTGTGCGTGGCCGGGACCGGCGTCGGTCGCGGTTACGTCAGCGATCCGTTGCGCACCGCGCCGGTGTTTGTGCCGAACCCGTTCGGCGCGCCGGGCGAGCGTCTGTATCGCACCGGAGACCTCGCGCGGCGACGCAGTGACGGGGTGCTGGAGTACGTCGGCCGGGTTGACCATCAGGTGAAGATTCGCGGTTACCGCATCGAACTGGGTGAAATCGAAGCGCGTCTGCACGAACAACCGGAAGTCCGCGATGCGGCGGTCGGCGTGCAGGAGGGGGCGAACGGCAAGCACCTGGTGGGTTATTTGGTGGCGGCTGATAGCACGTTGAATTCGAGCGAACGTCTGGAGCGGATCAAGCAGCGCCTGCGCAGCGAATTGCCGGAGTACATGGTGCCGCTGCACTGGTTGTGGCTCGATCAGCTGCCGCACAACGCCAACGGCAAACTCGACCGCAAGACCTTGCCGGCGCTGGAGATCGGCCAGTTGCAAAGCCAGGATTACCTGGCCCCGCGCAACGAGCTGGAGCAGACCCTGGCCGATATCTGGGGCGAAGTGCTCAAGGTCGACAAGGTCGGCGTGCGCGACAACTTCTTCGAGCTGGGCGGTCACTCGCTACTGGCCACGCAGATCGCCTCGCGGGTGCAGAAAACCCTGCAACGCGATGTGCCGCTGCGAGCGATGTTCGAGTGCAGCACGGTGCAGGCGCTGGCCGAGTACATCGAAGGCCTGGCGGCGAGTGACATGACCGAGGACAAGGTGGATCGCTTGAATGATCTGATGGCGGAGCTGGAAGGCTTGTAAATCTTCAGCGCCTGTTCCGGCCCCATCGCTGGCAAGCCAGCTCCCACACGTTTCATGGTGAGCACATAATTTGTGTACACATTCGATCACTGTGGGAGCTGGCTTGCCAGCGATGGCGTCAGTGCATTCAACACCGATAAACCGGCATATTCACGTACATATCCAGGGTTGACGATCAACAACCGGCAGCTCAGTCTGCCGGTTCTCTTTTTCATCGCGGGGGTGGTCGATGCCTTTCTTCACGGTTGACGGACAAGCGCTGCACTACATTGATCAAGGCACCGGCCCGGCCGTGTTGCTGGCGGGCAGTTATCTGTGGGACACGGCCATGTGGGCGCCGCAGATCGCTGCACTGTCACCGCACTACCGGGTGATTGCGCTGGATTTGTGGGGCCATGGTGAGTCCGGGCGTTTACCTTCAGGCACCACCTCGCTGGATGACATCGCGCGGCAGGTCGAGGCCTTGCTCGATCACCTGCAGATCGAACGGGTCACGCTGGCGGGGCTGTCGGTCGGCGGCATGTGGGGCGTGCGTCTGGCGTTGTCGGCACCGCAGCGGATCAACGGTCTGGTGCTACTCGACACCTACGTCGGCGTCGAGCCTGAGCCAACCCGTCAGTACTATTTCTCGCTGTTCAAGCAGATCGAGGAAAGCGGCGAGATTGCGCCTCAGTTGCTCGACATCGTGGTACCGATCTTCTTCCGCCCGGACATCGATCCGCAGTCGGCGCTGTATCAGGACTTCCGCGCGAAACTGGCGGCGTACACCGCGGATCGCCTGCGCGAAAGCATCGTGCCCATGGGGCGTATCACCTTCAGTCGGGATGACCTGCTGCCGCGTCTGGGCGAATTGAATGCCGCAACCACGCTGGTGCTGTGCGGCGATCAGGACAAACCGCGACCGCCGTCCGAAGCACAGGAAATGGCCGAATTGATCGGCTGCCCGTGGGTGCTGGTGCCGGAGGCGGGGCATATTTCCAGTCTGGAGAACCCGCAGTTTGTCACTGAGGTGTTGTTCGCCTTCCTGGCTGAGCGCCATTGAAAAAGATCGCAGCCTGCGGCAGCTCCTACAGAAAACGCGTTCCCCTGTAGGAGCTGCGGCAGGCTGCGATCTCTTGATCTGGCTTATTTCGGCCCGAGAATTTTCGCCAGTTTCTCCGGCGAAGGCGCGCCTTGCTGCTGTTGCAGCTCACCCTTGTCATCCATATAGAAAATCGCCGGCGTCGCCTGGAGTTCCAGGTCTTCCATCAACTGCATGTTGGCGGCCAGTTTGGTCTGCACCGCTTTTGGAATGTCTTTCAAGGGCTTGAGGGTGCTGGCCTTGCCGGCCTTTTCGTGGTCTTCCAGGGCTTTGGCCGGATCTTTCGCGGCCAGCAGGGCGGCGGATTTGGCCGGGCTGTCTTCGCGGATGATCCCGACCATGATGTGCCGCAGTTGCACCTTGCCGGCCTTGACCCATGGCCGCGCCTGTTCCCAGAACATGTTGCAGTACGGGCAGTTCGGATCGCTGAACAGGTACACGGTACGTGGCGCATCCTTGTTGCCGTCCTGAATCCAGTTGCTGGCTTCGAACTTGCCCCAGATTTCCTTGGCCATCGGCGCGTAGACCAGTTTTTGCAGCGGTTCGCTGCTCAAGTCCTTGCCGTCGGCGTCGTACAGATTGCCGAGCAACACATGCTGGCCGTCCGGCGTCAGGTACAGCGCCATGCCACGGTTCTGGTACTGCGCCGCATAGCCGCGCAAGCCGTCCGGGGCGTCGAACTGGCCGACGATTTTTGCGCCCTTGGCTTCGATCTGCTTGATCGCGGCGGGCAATTCTTCGGCAGCCTGCACCGACGGCAGGTGCAGCAGGGCAGTGCCCAGGGTCAGCGTCAGCAGGTGGCGGAGGCGGGGCATGGCAGTTTCCTTGCAGAGGTGGCCGGTGCGGCGGTTGGATTCGGGGTGTCGAAATTTTCCAGGGCGCGGGCCAGGCTGGCGTTCGACAGTTCGCCCAGATGGCTGCTCAGCAAGCGGCCGTCAGGGCTATAGAACAGCGTAGTTGGCAGTGCCATGGAACCCACGGCCTGGCCGAGTCGGCCACTGCGGTCGAACAGCACGTTGTTCAGGCTCAGGCCCTGGGTTTCCAGGAAGGTGGCAACGCTTTGCATGCTTTCGGCCTGATTGACGAACAGAAAGGTCAGGTCCGGGCGTTGTTGTTGCGCATTTTCCAGCACCGGCATCTCGCGCCGGCACGGCGGGCACCAGGTTGCCCACAGGTTGATCACCAACGGGCCGCCCTGATAGTCGCTGAGCTGGATGGTCTCCCCGGCGGCGTTGCGCAGGGTGATGTCCGGCAGGCGCGTGCCTTGTTCGTAGATATTCAGTGACAGGGTCGCCAACAGCCAGAACACTACGCCACTGGCCACGCCAAAGCCCAGTGGCCGACGCAGCCCCGGGCGACGCCAGCCGCGATAGAGAGCGGCGAGCAGCAGCACGATCACCCCCGGCCAGGCGAGGAAACCGCCATCGCGCAGGTCGATGATCTGCCACGGATCGTTGCGATAGTGGCCCCAGTACAGGGTCACAAATGCCACGCGCGCCGCGAGCATGCCCAGCAGGAACAGGCTGAACAGCGCCGACTCGGGGTTATCGCCACCACGCTTGGCCACCCGCCAGCCGACAAAGGTCGCCAGCGCCAAGGCACTGATCAGCAACAGGTGGTTGAGCGCGATGGCAAAGGTGCCGAGGGTGAACGTCAGCATTTAATTGGCGTCTCGGGTGGTGGTCCAGTGTTGCAGGAACGTCTCGGCATCCACTTCGCCGGTAATGCGCTGGCTGCGCCGCTCTTCGCCGTCGGTGCCGATCCAGACAAAACTCGGTGGCCCCGGGACTTTGTAGCGGCCAAGCAGCTCGCGGCTGGCGGCATTGTCGGCAGTGACGTCGAGGCGCAGCAGGCGCACATCGCTGAGTGCCTGCATGACCTTGTCCTTGCCGAACACCTGTTTCTCCATGACCTTGCACGACACGCACCAGTCGGCGTAGTAATCGAGCAGCACCCATTGGCCCTGAGCCTTGGCGCTATCCAGTTCGCGCTGCAGGGCTGCCGGATCCTTGATCGTGGTGAACGCGTCATGCCCGCTCGGCGTGGTGCTGGCGCCCCGGCCAGCGCTGTACACCTGCAACGGTTGATACGGGTCGTCACTGCCGCCAGCGGCACCGATCAGCAACAGACTGCCCCACAGACCGAGCAGCAACGAACTGGCGCCGAACACCTGGGCGACGCGGCCGAAGCCTTCCGATTGCTTCCAGGCGCAGAACGCCGCGATCAGCAGCAGCGCGCCGCACAGGCCCAGCCACAGCGACGAGTCCAGCACCGGGCGCAACATCAGCAGCGCGGTCGCGAGGAACAGGAAACCGAAGATGCCTTTGAGCAGGTTCATCCACGCCCCCGGTTTGGGCAGGAAGCGGTTGCCGACGGTCACCAAAAGCAACAGCGGCACACCGATGCCGATGCCCAGCGCGAACAGGATCAAGCCACCGTGCAGCGCATTGCCGCTCTGCGCGATGTACAGCAAGGCGCCGGCCAGCGGTGCGGTCATGCACGGGCCGACCAGCAGACCGGACAACGCGCCGAGCACTCCGGCGCCGATCAGGCTGCCGCCGTTACGGCTGCGCGAAGCGTGTTCGAGGCGATCACGCAAGGCTACCGGCAATTGCAATTCGAAGAAGCCGAACATCGGCAGCGCCAACACCACGAAAATCGCCGCAAAGGCACCCAGCAGCCACGGATTTTGCAGCCACGCCTGCAGGTTGGCGCCGAGCAGCGCAGCGATCACCCCCATCGCGGCATACACCAGCGCCATGCAGATCACATAGCTGCTGGCCAGGGCGAAACCACGGCGTGGGGTGGCGCCGCTGCCGACAATCATGCCCGCCAGAATCGGCAGCATCGGCAATGAACACGGGGTAAACGCCAGCAGCAGGCCGAGGCCGAAGAACACCAGCAGGCTCCAGCCCAGCGCCCGTTGTTGCAGGCTGCTGGCCAAGGCTTGATCCGGCGCTTCAGCACTGGCCGTTGGTGTTGCTTTGCCGCCCAGGTCAATGACCCGGGTCTGCGGCGGATAACACAGGCCGGCATCGGCGCAGCCCTGATAGCTGACCTTGATCTGACCGCTGGCCGAGGCCGGGACTTTCACCTCCAGCCCTTGGCGATACACCGGTTGTTCACCGAAGAATTCGTCACTGTGCGACTCGCCCTCGGGCAACGTCGGCTGCTGCTCTGCCGACAAACCGTCGAATTTCAGGCGTTTCTGGTACAGGTAATAGCCGTCCGTGATCTGCCAGAACAGTTGGGTTTCCCCGGATTCCAGGCGTTCGGAGGTCAGCACGAAGGCTTTGTCGACCGGCAGAAATTCCGGTTTGGTCTCGAATGGATTGTTCCCGGCCTGGGCCAGGCTGGAGATCAGCAGTGCAAACAAAAGAAAAAAATGACGCATGGAGGAGCCTTGTCCCTGTGCAAGTCTGGTGCACAGTGGCGGGTGGCGATTAACCGATGATTAACCGCCCCGCACGATGTCGGATGGGCGACCCGACGCCGATTCACTGGTGCCTGCGAGTGGCTCAGTCCTTCAGCAGTCCCGGCCAGGTTGAGTCGGAGATTGTATACGGGCCAAATACTTTTTTCGCGCTCTGTTCATAACGCAGGTAGCGGTTGTCGTTCAGGAAAACATAAAAGTAAGTGTCGAAGGTCGGGTAGTCATTGGTGACGGCTGTCATCATTTGGCTTTTATATTCTTCCAGCGATGCCCAGGGCGAACCTTTAAGAGGTAGTAGTTCCAGGGTCTTTGAGTATATTTCGTAGATCAGATAGTTTCCGTCATTTAACAAGAACCAGTAACTCTCTCTTTGCGCAGTGCTTTCAGCCCACATGACGCCAACGATTTTGTCGTAGTAAGGCAATATTTTTTCCCACTTTGATTTTGCGATGGGGGTTTTCGAGAGTGCCTTGTCGGATTGTTGGCTGAACTCACAAACGGAGGGTGTTGTTCCTTCGTCGTAGAACAGCCAGAGCGTGTCGACGCCACCGTTCCAGTGGGTGGTCGTCGTGGTAAAGCCAAAGCGCAAGTCTGCAGCGGTCTTGTCGAAGCCTTCCCATTTGCCATCCACCGGCTTGGGGAAGCCGGAAAGTACTTTGTTATCCTCGAAGTCGAAACGGGAATAACTGTTTTTCTCCGGGAAGAAGAAATAAATGCGGTCGGGGCCGGTGCGCCAGTCAACGGCTACGAAGTTTTTTGTAATGCTCATTCATGGTTCCTTTAATAGGTTGATTTATGTTTTTAAAGTTTTGATTAGTTGTATGTAACTTGCGAAAGCGAGATTAGTTTTTAGTTGTGGGTTTGTATAGTTTGAAGGTGTTGAATTTCATGTCGGCTAGTTTGTTTTTATGTTGATTGAGCCTTGTTCTTGCGCAAGTTGTCTGTTGGCAGTTTTGAGTCCGGACCCGGCGAACAAACGAGTCGCTGCCGTGTTGGTTGTCGCCCTGCCATAATTGCGGCTTAATCCTGTTCTGTTCGACTTGCCTTTTATTTCAGGGAACCACCATGCACGTACTGGTTTGCGAAGACGATGAGTTGATCGCCAGTGGCATCGTCGCCGGCCTGACAGCCCAAGGCTTGACGGTCGAGCACGTCAATACCGCCTCGAAAGCACGGGCGATGCTCAAGGTCGCCGAATTCGACGTGATGGTGCTCGATCTTGGCCTGCCCGACGAAGATGGCCTCAAGTTGCTGCAACAACTGCGTCAACAGGGCCTGGAAATTCCGGTGCTGATCCTGACTGCGCGCGATTCGGTGACCGATCGGGTCGACGGCCTGCAAGCCGGGGCTGACGATTACCTGCTCAAACCCTTCGATCTGCGTGAATTGTTCGCGCGCCTGCAAACCCTGCTGCGCCGGGTCGCCGGGCGTAGCGTCAACCTGATTGAGCACGGTGCGCTGACCTACGATCCAAGCAGCCGCGAAACCACTCTGGCCGGGCAACCGGTGGATTTGTCGCGCCGCGAGCAATCGCTGTTGCAGGCGCTGTTGCACAACCGTGGCCGGGTGTTGTCCACCGAGCAGTTGAAGGACAGCGTCTACGGCTTCAATGATGAACTGGAGAGCAACGCCCTCAACGTGCATATCCACCACCTGCGCAGCAAACTCGGCAAGGGCATCGTCGAAACCGTGCGCGGTCTGGGTTATCGCCTTGGGCCGGCCGATGGTGGAGAACAACAGAAGTGATGAGCCTGCGTCTGCGCCTGAGTCTGACCCTCGGCGCCGCGTTTGCCCTGATCTGGGCCCTGGCCGCTGCCTGGATGCTCAGCGACTTGCGCAATCAGATGATGTTTTCCCTTGATCAGCGGTTGGTGGCTTCGGCGCGCATGGTCGCCGGGCTGCTGGAGCAACTGCCGGCGCTGCCGAGCAAGGGCGAGGGCACCCATTTCAGCGCCGAACAATTGAACATTCCCGGCGGCATGGCCTGTCAGGTCAGTTCGTTGCGCGGGGAGATTCTCGCGCGTAGTCACAGCAGTCCCGAGCAAACCCTGGAAGCAGAAAAAATGGGCTTCCATGACCAGATGATCGATGGCGCGCCGTGGCGCAGTTTTACCCTCGCGCGAGGCGACGTGCGGATCACCACGGCTGATCGGCAGATCGAACGCGAAGCGCTGAACATGTCGATCCTGCTGGCGGCCTCGGTGCCGGTCGGCGTGGCGTTGCTCGGTTGTCTGTGCCTGTTGTGGCTGGGCATCGGCCAGGGCCTGGCGCCGCTCAATCGCCTGCGCGAAGCCTTGATGCGGCGTAACGCCGATTCGCTGGAACCGTTGCAGTTGCAGTCGTTTCCCAGCGAACTGAAACCGTTGCTCGATACGCAGAACCAGCTGTTCCAGCGCATCGGCAAGACCATCGAGCGCGAGCGACGCCTGACCGGTGACGCCGCGCATGAACTGCGCAGCCCGCTGACCGCGATCAAGACCCACCTGCAAGTGGCGCGCATGACCGAAGGCAGTGCCCGCGATCAGTCGCTGGCGCGGGCCGAGGAGGGCGCCGACCGCATGCACCGCACGCTGGAGCAACTGCTGTTGCTGGCGCGGGTCGAGGGCAGTCTGTCGTTCGATGATGGCGTGCAGTGCAGCGCCGAGCAGGTGGCTAAACTGGCGATGCAGGATGCAGCGGGCGGTGAGCGTCAGCGCATCAAACTGCACTTGCCCAAGCAGCTCTCCAGTGCGCCGGTGCAAATGCCGGCGGTGCTGTCGATTGCCGCGTTGCGCAATCTGCTCGACAACGCCCTGCGCCATACCCCGGCGGATGCTGAGGTCGAGCTGAGTCTGGAAACGGTCGGCCAACGCGCCCGTTTTGTGGTGCGCGACCACGGCCCGGGGATTGCGGCGCAAGATCTGCAGCACCTGACCCAACGCTTCTGGCGCAACGGCCAGAGCACCGGCTGCGGCCTCGGCTTGGCCATCGTCCAGGCTATCGTCCAGCGCTGCGCCTGCACCCTGCATTTCGACAGCCGCGCGGATGGGCTGCGCGTTGAGCTGACCATGCCGCTACAGCCCCTCTGAAAACACTTCCCCCCTGTAGGAGCTGCCGCAGGCTGCGATCTTTTGATCTTGAAAAAATCAAAATCAAAAGATCGCAGCCTGCGGCAGCTCCTACAGGGGATTTGTGTTGGTCTACATCAAATGTAACTTCTCTCCATTAGTGATTCACAGCTCTCGACGCTAAGGTCGGGGCTGCTCTGACTCAATGGATTGAGGGAACGCGCCATGCAAGCACCGATCTGCATTCGTCCAGCGAAACCTGCCGACGCCGGCCTCATCAGTCGCATCATCGAGCGCTCGATTCGCGTCGGTTGTGCGCTGGAACACCGCAACGACCCGCAGCAGGTCAACCGCTGGATTGACCGGCAATCCGCCGACATCATCAGTGCGCGCCTTGCCGACTCGCATTGCTACCTGAACGTCGCCCTGCTACAGGACAAACCGGTGGGGGTCGGCATGGCCACAGCCAGCGGTGACATCGGCTTTTGCCATGTGCAGCCGGAATGGTTTCGCCGTGGCGCAGGACGTGCGCTGATGAGCGACCTGGAAGGCTGGCTGCGGATTCGTGGTGTGCCGCAGGCGTGCATCGCCAGCACCCGCAGTGGCGCGGCTTTTTATCGACATCTGGGCTATTGCGATTCGGCGCCACCCGCCAGCGATCAGGGCTTGCACCGCGTGACGCTGTACAAGCCGTTGGCATTGCCTGGCTGACAACTTGATCAAGGGTCTAAATCCTCGCCCCGCTTAAGCGTTTCCAGAACAGGAAAACCTGCATGTGCGCCCCGCGACCGGAACGCGCACCTGTGCGGTGTGCTGTTTTGGTCACTATCCATAGCGTATTGAGGGGTCGAGAGATGTCAGTCGCCACCAGCCTTATCGAAGAGTCGTCGGGGCGGATCACCGCCGCGCCGGCGGAAACCCTGTACCAGTTCAACGAATCGCCACTGTTGGCCCGGCAGAGCCAGCAGGAGTCCAATGCCCGCAGCTACCCGCGACGCATTCCGCTGGCCCTCAAACGCGCCAAGGGCTTGTACGTCGAGGATGTCGAAGGCCGTACGTTCATTGACTGCCTGGCTGGTGCCGGCACGCTGGCCTTGGGGCATAACCACCCGGTGGTGATCGAGGCGATCCAGCAAGTGCTCGCCGATGAGCTGCCGCTGCACACCCTCGACCTGACCACGCCAGTGAAGGATCAATTCGTCCAGGACCTGTTCGGCCTGCTACCGCCGGCATTGGCAGCCGAGGCGAAAATCCAGTTCTGCGGGCCGACCGGCACCGATGCGGTGGAAGCCGCGCTGAAACTGGTACGCACCGCCACCGGGCGCAGCACGGTACTGTCGTTCTCCGGCGGTTATCACGGCATGAGCCAGGGCGCCTTGAGCCTGATGGGCAGCCTGGGGCCGAAAAAGCCGCTGGGCGCCTTGCTCAGCAACGGTGTGCAATTCATGCCGTTTCCGTATGACTACCGTTGCCCGTTCGGTCTCGGCGGCGCAGCCGGGATCAAAGCCAACCTGAGTTATCTGGAAAACCTGCTCAACGATCCTGAAGCCGGCGTGCAGTTGCCAGCAGCGGTGATTGTCGAGGCGGTGCAGGGCGAAGGCGGGGTGATTCCGGCTGATGTCGAGTGGCTGCGCGGTTTGCGCCGGATTACCGAGAAGGCTGGCGTGGCGCTGATCGTCGATGAGATCCAGAGCGGTTTCGCCCGTACCGGCAAAATGTTTGCCTTCGAACACGCCGGTATCGTCCCCGACGTGGTGGTGTTGTCCAAAGCCATCGGCGGCAGCCTGCCATTGGCGGTGGTGGTTTATCGCGACTGGCTCGACACCTGGCAGCCGGGTGCCCACGCTGGCACGTTCCGTGGCAATCAGATGGCGATGGCCGCCGGTTCCGCGGTAATGCGTTATCTGCTTGAGCACAAGGTCTGCGAACACGCCGCCGCCATGGGCGAGCGCCTGGGCGAACACCTGCGCATCCTGCAACGCGACTTTCCGCAACTGGGCGACATTCGTGGTCGTGGCTTGATGCTCGGCGTCGAGCTGGTTGACCCGAACGGCGCGCCGGATGCTCTCGGTCACCCTCCCGCGTTCGCGCGTCTGGCACCGCTGGTGCAGCGCGAATGCCTCAAGCGCGGACTGATTCTCGAATTGGGCGGCCGGCATGGCGCGGTGGTGCGCTTCCTGCCGCCGCTGGTGATCACCGCCGCCGAAATCGACCGCGTCGCCGAGATCTTTGGCCGGGCCTTGGCCGCTGCCACTGGCGCTGAGTAAATTTTTCGCAGCGCCGGACGTTCTTTCTACATAACCGGCTGCACTCGGCTGCAGCCCACCCTCACAACGATTGGAGAACCAGCATGACGTCAGTATTCGACCGCGAGGACATCCTCTTTCAGGTCGTGGTCAACCACGAAGAGCAATACTCGATCTGGCCGGATTACAAAGCCGTGCCGCAAGGCTGGCGCACCGTGGGCAAGAGCGGCCTGAAGAAGGAATGCCTGGCCTACATCGAAGAGGTCTGGACCGACATGCGTCCGCTGAGCCTGCGCCAGAAGATGGAAGGGCAGATGGCTGCTCAGTAATCTGACAGGCAAAAACAAACCCGCTGGACTGGTGACAGTCAGCGGGTTTTTTCATGGCCTTCAAACGATCGCAGCCTGCGGCAGCTCCTGCAGGGTGTAAATATTCCCGTGTAGGAGCTGCCGCAGGCTGCGATCTTTTGATCTTAGGCCGAAGGCCCGCCGCTCAACCCCTTGAGCAACAAATCCACATTCCCCTCCAGCTCCGCCACCGGATCCGCTGCATCTGTACTCAACACCAGCAGATGACTCCCCGAGGCGGCAATTGCTGCTTTCACTGCCTCCGACGGCTGACGATGATGCAGCACCAGCGCCACATCGTTGTCCTTCAGCGTCGCCGTGAGTTGCTTCAGGTCCTGCGGCGTCCACTCGCTATCGGGTCGTGGATCCTCGCCGATCAGCTCCAGATTCAGGCTGCCGATCAGGTAACCGAAGTGATCGCTGAGGCTCATCACACTCAAGTTGTCGACCTCGGCCAGGCGCGCTTCGCTGTCGGCGCTGAGCTTGAGCAGGCGCTGTTTCAGCGCCGCCAGATTGGCCTCGATCTTCGGTTTGGCCGACGGCGCCAGGCGCACCAGATCCGCCGCGATCACGTCGGCCATGCGCCCCATGTTGTTGCTCGCCAGCCATGGCTGACTGTTCAAGCCATCGACCTTCAGCCCCGGCTGCACAGCGATCCCCGGCAGGGCGCCGTCCACCGGACGTGCTGCGTCGACCTCGACAATGCGAATGTTGCTGCGCCGTGCGATCGGGTACAGCGGATCATCCGCCCACAGCGAGCGCACGCCGATCACCGCGTCGGCATTGCTCGCCAGTTTGCCCAGCGCCGGTGCGCCGCGACCGGTGAAGTACGCAGTCTGACGGCTGCCCGGCAGATTGGCCGGGGCCGCGCGTTCCAGGCTGACGTCGGTGCCTTTGAGCAGCACTTCGCCGAGGCCGTAGGTGATGGGCAGCGAGGCCAGTACGCGTAGCGGTTGAGGGTTTTCAGCCGCCAGCAACGGGCTGCCGATCACGCCGCACAGGGCCATGGCCAGGGTCAGTTTTCGCAGTGAGAAAGTCATTTATCCAAGGTTCCCTTTCAGACTCGGGACAACCCCGCGCGCGATGGCGGCGAGGGCGAAGGCGATGCCGGCGACCAGAATGATCGCGGCGCCGGACGGGATCGGCAGATCGAAGACGATCGGCGCGAGGATCCCGAACAGCGTGCTGACGGTAGCAATCAGCACCGAGCACCAGAAGAAGCCCTTGAGCGACTGGCTGAGCAAGCGTGCTGCCGCCGCCGGAATGACCAGCAATGCGCCGACCAGAATCGCGCCGATGACCTTCACCGCCGCGACGGTGATCAGCGTCACCAGAATCACGAACAGGTAATCCAGAGTCTTCACCGCGACGCCGCGCACCGCCGCCAGTTGCGGGTTGAAGCTGGCGAGCATGATCCGGTTGTACAAAGGCAGTGCCAAAGCCATGACCAGCGAGCCGACGATGGCCAGCACCAGCAGGTCATTGCCATTGACGGTGAGCACCGAACCGAACAGCACGTTCTCCAGAATGTGCACGTTGATCTTGCCGGCCAGAATCAACAGCAGGCTCGCGCCGAGGGCCAGCGACACCGAGAGGAACACACCGATCAGGGTGTCCGGCGCCAGACCGGTGCGGTTGCGCAGGTAATTGAGCAGGATGCCGAACAGCAGGCAGTAACCGAACAGGCTGCCGTACGGCCCGGTGTAGGGTTCGCCGAGCAGAATGCCGATGGCCACGCCGGTCAGCGCCGCGTGGCCGACCGCTTCGGAGAAAAACGCAAAGCGCTTGACCACCACCAGCGTGCCGAGGCCACCGAGCACCGGGCCGATCAACAGGCCGGCAAGCAGCGCGTTGACCACAAAGCCGTAGGCCAGCGCTTCCGGCAGGTAACCGGACGACGCCCAGCCCTGAACCATCAAACGAATAGCTTCGTAGCTCATCAGACTGCGCTCCGTGGATGGGTGGAAAACAGACTGAGCAGACGTTCCGGGGTCAGCGCCTGTTGCGGCGTGGCGTCGAACAGCACGCGGCGGTTGAGACCGGTGACTCGGTCGGCCAGACGCTTTACCGCTTCCAGATCGTGCTCGATCCACAGCACGGTGATGCCGGTCGCGCGCCAGTCGCCGAGCAGGCGTTCGAAGACCTGAATTCCGGCTTCGTCGAGCGCCGACATTGGCTCATCCAGCACCAGCAATTGCGGGGCCGGGATCAAGCCTTGAGCGAGCAACACACGCTGGCGTTCGCCACCGGACAGCGCGCCCATGCGCCGCTTGCGTTTGTCCTGCATGCCGACCCGTTCCAGCGCCTCGCCGATGGCGTTGGCGTAGTGCTTGCTCAAACCGAGAAAGGCCGGCCGGCGCTGACACATGGCGGCCATGAAGTCGTCGACGGTCATCGGCAGGCCACGTTCGAACTCCAGGGCCTGCGGCACGTAACCGATGGTCCCGGGTTGACCGGGCCAGTGCAGGCTCAGTTGACCTTGGTGCGGCATCTGCCCGAGCAGGGTTTTGATCAGCGAGCTCTTGCCACCGCCGTTGGGGCCGACCAGGGCGTGCACGTGGCCGGGTTGGACCTGAAAGGTGACGTTGTCGAGGATTGTCGTGCGCCCGAGCGTCAGGCTGACTTGTGCGAAATCCAGTGTCGGCCCCAATCCTTGTGGGAGCGAGCCTGCTCGCGAATGCGGTAGTTCATTCAATAATGATGCTGACTGACCGGACGCTTTCGCGAGCAAGCCCGCTCCCACAGGGGATGGTGGGGTGTCAGAGAGGGTTTCTTTTGCTGTCATGCCCCGGACTCCTGAATCGCCCGCACCACGGTGTCGAGGTTGCCGGTCATTTCCTTTTCGTACTTGTCGGCGCTGTATTCGCCGTAGGAAATGTGCGACAGCGGGTACAGCTTCACCCCGGACTCACGCTGGATGGTTTCGACGTAGGTCGAAGGGAAATCCATCTCCGAGAAGATCACCTTCACATCGAGCTCGCGCAGTTGGTCGATGGTCTTTTTCAACTGGCTCGGGCTCGGTTCGATGCCATGGGCCGGTTCGACCACGGCCGTCACTTCCAGACCGAATTCGCGCAGCAGATAGTCATAAGCCGCATGCACTGTGGCCACGCGCAGTTCGGCGTTCGGTGCCTCGGTCAGTTTGGCCAAGGCATCGGCGCGCATCTGCCGCAGGCGTTTGCCGTAGGCGCGGGCGTTCTGGGTATAGGTCTTGGCGTTGTCCGGATCGAGCTTGCCCAGCTCGCGGGCAATATTGTTGACCTGAGCAATCGAGGCGCTGATCGACAGGAAGGTGTGCGGGTTGACCACTTTGCCGGCGCCGCGCGCCGCGGTACCGGTGGCCGCCAGCAGCGGCACGTTTTCGTTGGCTTCGATGGTCTTGATGTTTGGCGTTTCGCTGGCGGCGATCATGCGGTCGGCGAAGTCGTCATGACCGACCCCGTTGAGCACGATCACATCCAACCCGCTGATGCGCTTGATGTCTTCCGCGCGTGGCTCGTAGGCGTGCGGGTTGAAACCGGCGGGAATCAGCGGCACCACCTCGGCCTTGGCGCCGACGATATTCGCCACATAGCTGTAATACGGGTGCAGGGTGATGCCGATGCGCAGGCGTTTACCCGGATCGGCGCTGGCCAGCGGGCTCAGCAGGCACGCGCACAGGCCTAAGAGCAAGGTGCGCAGGAGGGGACGGCGAGTCAGTGAAATAAGCATGGGCAAGCGGTCTTCTCTCGGGTGAAGGCGAAGGTTCAGTGGCGATGCTCGCGGGTCACACCGGCATCGAACTGCGCGACGATCTGTTTCCAGCCAGCGGCGGACAGCGCGGCGTCGGTGAGGTCGGCGGGCGTCTGCAGCTCGGCGGCGCGGTTGAGCCAGATGTCCGGCGCGGCAGTGGCGTCGGCGCTCAGCCGCATCACGAATGAACCGGCGACGGCGGGCGCCTGGCTGTGGCCGAAATAGGCGGTGTCCGCCAGCAATTGCCAGACGTGACCGCCTCGGCTGACCGAACTGGCGTCCTGGGCGAACGGGGCGAAACCTTCTTCAGCCAGGGTCTGTGGCGTCGGCAGGCTTTGCTGTTCTGCACGCAGCAGGCGGATTTCATCGAGGGTCACCCGCAGGTCGGCGTAGATGCCTTGCTCGGCGGCGCTGAGGTCGCGCCGCGCATCGAGCTGATGGCTGGCGACTGGTTCCGGTTCATGGGACACACCGCGCCATGCCACCACCGAGCCGGCGACGGCAAGGATCAGCAAACACAACAGCAGAACGTTAAGGGTTTCATGCCCGGCACCGGCCGGGCGGACGACTTGCGTGGTGGGCGTGCTCATGGGGCCTCGATGTCGGCTTGGTCGATTTCCACGACGTGGCCGGGGCCGGCGTCGAACAGCACGTAAAACTCGGCTGCCGGTTTCTTGAACGTCACGGTCGAGTCGGCGCCGAGCTTGCCCGGCAGCAGAATGGTTTCGTCGTAACCGATCACATCGAGGGTCACCCCCGGCGCGCCGCTGCCGTCGGAGAAGCCGCCGGTGCATTTGATCTGCTCGGCATCGACGGCTTTGCATTCGCACATTGGGTTATGGGCCAGGGCGCCGGCGCTGAAACCTGCGCACAGCAGCAGTAACGCGGCGCGCAACCGCAGGCGGGAAGGGCGTTGAACGCGGTTCATGGTTTGGCTCCTTGTTTGGTCAGCCAGGCGAGGGTCGCGGGAGAGGCCTGGCTCAGGGGAATCGAGGCTTGGTGCAGGCTGCCGTCCCAGCCTTCCATGGTGATCCACAGTTCGGCATCGGCCTTGGTCTTTTCCGCCACCGGCAGTTGCGCGCCCATGCGATACGGGGTGCCGAAGAAAATCACCCCGGCGGCGCGCAGGCTGCGCGGTTTGCCGATGCGCAGGTAGGTGGCCTTGACCTGTTCGACACAGGCATCGCAGAGGGCGGCATTGAAGTCCTTCATGTAACCGGCGGGGCCGCTCAGGCGCGGTGCTTCGTTACGCAGTTCGGCCAGGCGCAGGCTCCACGGGCCGACCTGGATCTCGCCTACCTCATGTTCACCGAGGCCGACGTCACCGCGAAACAGCGCGGCATCGGCGAAGTACTTGGGCATGAACCCCAGCGGAATCAGCAGCAACAAGGCGTTCAGGTGAAAGCGCCATTTGTGCCAGAAGCGGCGCAGGGCGGACGGTTGGGCAGTGCGATTGGACGGGCTCACAGGCTGACCTCCGCCGGTTCACGGCTGACGCGGGGGCTGCGGGCCTTTTTATTTTCGCGCTTGAGGGCGTTGGCGGTGGCCAGCGCGGTGCGCTTGGTCCAGATCAACAGGCCGCTGAGGACCATCATGCTCAGCAGCAGGCCGAAGAAGAACCAGATCAGTTTGATCCACAGACCGCCGAAATCACCGGTGTGCAGCGGTCGCATCGACTCGGTGACGAACTCCAGCGAGGAGCGGTCAGTCAGCAGTCGCGTGGCGGCCATCTCACCGTTGTACGGGTTGAGCGTGGCGGTCTGGAACATCAGCGGATACCAGCCGCGACCGCCAAGGCTCAGGTGGCTGTAGGCATTGCCCGGCAGGCTGACGAAGCTGACTTCCAGCCCGGGGATGTGCTGTTCGGCGATCTGCACCGCGCGATCAAGGCTGATCCGTGGGGGAGGACTGGCGTCGCTCGACATCGGTACGCTTTCCCGGGACATGGCGGGAATGATCGGCTCGCTGCTGATGGACACCTGGTTGTCGGCCAGAATGGCCTGGATCAAAAACCAGGTGCCGGTGATCGAGATCACCGCGATGAACCAGATCGACCAGATGCCGCTCAGTCGGTGGAAGTCGCCCCAGAAAATCCGCGCGCCGTGGCGAAAACGCAGGGTGGGTTTGAAGAAACCTTTCCAGAAGCGCTTGTACACCACCAGCCCTGTGACCAGCGAAGCGAGCATTGGCAGGCCGAGGAACGACACCAGGTACCAGCCCCAACTGAAACCGTTGGTGAACGGCACCAGCCACCAGCCGTGCAGGGCGCGGGTGAACGCCTTGAAGTTGAAGTCCGGCGCCGGGCCCTGGATCACCCCGGTGTACGGGTTGACGTAGACCGTCTGCGAGCGGCCGTCGGGGTAGCTGACCTCGACGTCGAGGGCGAAGTGCGATTCGTCGGGGCGGCTGATGCTTTCCACCAGCGTCTGCGGTTCGGCCTGTTTGATCGCGGCCAGCACTTGATCGTAACTGAGCCGCGGTGCGTCATCCGATGGCTGGCTGGCGCGCATCTGCGGGTTGGCCAGCCAGACGATTTCCTGGCTGACCACCGCCAGCGTGCCGGTGACACACACGATCAGGACAAAAAACCAGATCGGCAACGCGAGCCAGCTATGCACCAGGAACCACAGTTTGGAACGGGATTTCTTCGACATGATTGCGCGTCTTGATTTCGATGAAAGGGCACGCGGCTACGGGCTTCGCAGCGCGGGTGTCCGCAAAAAGGCGCGGTCGTGGCGGTTGCCTGTGCGAACGGCCTGCATTTCTATAGGACGGATGAGCCGGACAAATCCCGAAAGGTGATATGAAAGCAAATGTTTCGCACTTCCCCCAGTCACCACCAATCCCTGTGGGAGCGAGCTTGCTCGCGAATGCGGTAGATCATTCAACATTGATGTCGACTGACACGACGCCTTCGCGGGCAAGCCCGCTCCCACAGGGGCGTTCGGTGATCAGCCGATCAAACACGCTTCATGAATGCTGCTCTCACTGCCTGCCGATTGATGCGATCACAGCGCTGCCTATGATGGAAAGCACTGGATTCCCCGAGTGAGCCCCCTGATGAGCCCCAGAACCCTCTACGACAAACACATCGATTCGCACACCGTGTGCCGCCTCGACGATCAGGGCCATGTGCTGCTGTATATCGATCGCCAGGTGATCAACGAATACACCAGCCCTCAGGCGTTCAGCGGTCTGCGTGCTGCCGGGCGCAAGGTCTGGCGGCCGGGCACGGCGCTGGCGGTGGTCGATCACGTCAACCCGACCACGCCGCAACGGGTGGCGGCAATGCCCGATGCCGGCGGTGCGCGGCAGGTGTCGTATCTGGCGGAAAACTGCCGGGACTTCGGCATCGAACTGCTGGATATCCTCGACAAACGTCAGGGCATCGAGCATGTGATCGCCCCGGAGCAGGGTTTCATCCTGCCGGGCATGGTCATCGCCGCCGGCGACAGTCACACCACCACCTACGGTGCGCTGGGGGCGTTCGGATTTGGTATCGGCACCTCGGAAATCGAGCACCTGCTGGCCTCGCAAACGCTGGTCTACAAGCGCCTGAAAAGCCTGCGCGTGACGGTGGAGGGCGAGCTGGCGCCGGGGCTGACGTCCAAGGATGTGATCATGGCGCTGATCGGCCGCATCGGTGCGTCGGGTGCCACGGGCTATGCGATCGAGTTCTCGGGTTCGACCATTGATGCGCTGAGCGTTGAAGCGCGGATGACCATTTGCAACATGGCGGTCGAAGCCGGCGCACGCGGTGCGTTCATGGCGCCGGACGAAAAAGTTTTTGCTTATCTCAAGGGCAAACCCCGCGCACCGCAAGGCGAACTGTTAGCGCGCGGCGTGGAAAAATGGCGTGAACTGCGCAGCGATCCCGGCGCCGTGTTCGACCGCGAAATCCATCTCGACGCCAGTCTGCTGGAGCCGATGGTCACTTGGGGCACCAGCCCGGATCAGGCGGCGCCGATCGGCGCGCAGGTGCCGGACCCGCAGGCCATCGACGATCCGATCCTGCGTCAGGACATGCGCCGCGCCCTGCATTACATGGGCCTGGAGCCGGGCATGGCGCTGCGCGATATCGTCATCAGTCACGCGTTTATCGGCTCCTGCACCAACGCGCGGATCGAGGATCTGCGTGACGCAGCCAGCGTCGTGCGTGGACGGCAGGTGGCTGGGCATGTGCGGGCGATGATCGTGCCCGGTTCCAGCGAAGTGCGTGCTCAGGCTGAAGCGGAAGGGCTGGCGCAGATCTTTATCGACGCCGGGTTTGAATGGCGTCAGTCCGGTTGCTCGATGTGCTTGGCGATGAACGATGACGTGCTCGCGCCCGGCGACCGCTGCGCCTCCAGCACCAACCGCAATTTCGAAGGCCGGCAGGGTGCCGGGGCGCGCACGCACCTGATGAGCCCGGCCATGGTCGCCGCTGCGGCGATCAACGGCCATCTGACCGACATCTGCCACTTCGGAGAACGCCCATGAGCCTGCAACCCTTCACGCAAGTCAGCGGCCGGGCCGCGCCGCTGCTTGCGGCCAACGTCGATACCGACGTGATCATGCCCAAGCAGTTTCTCAAGGGTATCGACCGTCAGGGGCTGGATCGTGGGCTGTTTTTCGATCTGCGCTTTCTCGCCGACGGCACGCCCAACCCTGAATTCGTGTTGAACCAGCCGCCCTGGCAGGGCGCGAGTTTTCTGGTAGTCGGGGCGAATTTCGGCTGCGGTTCCAGCCGCGAACACGCGGTGTGGGGGTTGCAGCAAATGGGCATTCGCGCGCTGATCGGTAGCAGTTTTGCCGGGATTTTCTACGACAACTGCCAGCGCAACGGGGTGTTGCTGATCACGCTGGATGAAGCGCAGGTGCAGCGTATCGGCCGGTTGGTGAGTCAGCCTGAATCGGCCCGGATCAATGTGGGTCTAGAGGCGCAGCAGATCCATCTGGCGGACGGTGAAGTCATCGATTTCCAGATTGACGGCTTGCGCAAGACCGCACTGTTGCTGGGGCTGGATGCGATAGGCAGTACCTTGCAGCGGCGTGAGCAGATCAAGGCGTTCGAGCGCGAACATCTGGCCGCCAACCCGTGGCTGACCTGACACGCCTTTTACCCTGTGGGAGCTGGCTTGCCAGCGATGAGGCCAGCACATCCGACATTTATATTGGCTGAGCTGACGCCTTCGCTGGCAAGCCAGCTCCCACAGGGTTTTGTGGTGTTTTGGCTACAGAGAAAGATCCTTGAAATGCCCCTGCAAAAACTCCACACACGCCCGTAGCTTCCCGGAGTTGGCCAGCCGCGTCGGGTACACCGCCCAGACATTGGCGCTCTGGCTGTAATCGGCCAGCACCGGCAGCAGTCGGCCCTGTTCCAGCAACGGTTTCACATCCCACAACGAACGCAGCAACACGCCGCGTCCGTCGAGCGCCCATTGCAGGACGATCTCGCCGTTGTTGGAAGACAGCGGCCCACTGACCCGCACGCTTTCCTGTGTGCCGTCGCGATCCAGATGCCAGACGCCGAAAGCGTTGTCGCGCTCCTTGATTACCAGGCAGTCATGCTGTTGCAGATCCTCCAGCGTTTGCGGTGTGCCACGGCGTTGCAGGTATTCGGGCGCTGCGCACAACACCCGGCGATTACTCACCAGTTGCCGGCCGATGTGCTGACCGGGCAGGTCGTCGCCGACGCGGATTTCCAGGTCGAAGCCCTCGTTGACGATGTCCACTGCACGGTCGAACAAGTCCAGGCGAATCTGCAACTGCGGGTGCAGCTCGGCCAGCCGTGAAACCGCAGGCGCCACATGATTACGGCCAAAACCGAAACTGCTGCAGATGTGCAAGCGCCCGCGCGGGCTGTCGTGGGCGTCGGCGAGGTCGTCGCGCAGTTGCTGGAAGTCATCGAGAATACGCAACGCCCAACGCTGCACCCGCTCGCCGTCCTCGGTCAGCGACACGCGGCGACTGGTGCGGTGCAGCAGGCGGGTGCCGAGGGTCGACTCGAGAATCTGGATGCGTTTGCTCACGTAGGCCGGGGACAGGCCCAGTTCATCGGCGGCAGCGGCGAAACCGTTCTTGCGGATCACGGTCAGCAGCACGCGCAGGTCTTCGGGCAGGGGCACGGGGTCTTGGTTCTGGGACATGTGGGAACGAGCACTGGCGGCACAAGCCGCCAGCATAGCATCGGCCGTACAGGGCTCGATTCAGCGCAGGAAATCCAGCGCTTCGGCGAGCAACCGTTCGGGCACTTCTTCGGCCAGATAATGCCCAGCCGGCAGCGCCTTGCCACTGACGTTGCTCGCCACATGCTGCCATTCCTTGAGCGGGTCAAAGCAACGCCCGACCGTGCCTTGCGCGCCCCACAGCACCCGCAGCGGGAGGTCAAGATGATGGCCGGCAGCGAGGTCGGCCCGGTCATGTTCCAGGTCGATGCTGGCGCTGGCGCGGTAGTCCTCGCAAATGCCGAGGGCGCTGCCGGGACGTTGCAGACACCGCAGGTATTCGCTGAACGCTGGCCCGGTAAACGGCGTGAGCCCGGCGCTGCGGCTGCCCATGACGCTGCGCAGATAGCCTTCGGGATCGGCTTCGATCAGGGTTTCCGGCAACGGTGCCGGGCGGATCAGGAAGAACCAGTGCCAATAGGCGCGGGCAAAGGCCTCGTTGGTCTGCGTGTACATCGCCAGGGTCGGGGCGATGTCCAGCAACATCATCCGTTGCACCGCAGCGCGGTGGTCGAGGGCCAGGCGATGGGCGACCCGCGCGCCACGGTCGTGGGCCAGCACCGAAAACTGTTCGAAGCCCAGCGCCTGCATCAACTCGAGGTTGTCCCTGGCCATTTCGCGCTTTGAGTAATGACGATGCTGTTCATCGGCAGCCGGCCGGGCGCTGTCGCCGTACCCGCGCAGGTCGGCGGCGACCACGGTGAAATGCTCCGCCAACTGCTCGGCAATCTTGTGCCAGATCACATGGGTCTGCGGGTGCCCGTGCAACAGCAACAGGCCCGGGCCGCTGCCACCGAGGCGGTAAGCGATATCGACGCCGTTGACATGGCGCTGGTCTTTGCTGAATCCGGCAAACATCGGGCTGATCCTTGTTCAGGTGCGGGTGGATGCATCGTGAAAGTGTTCGGCATTCGGGGCAAGGGTTGAAGCGTGGTGTGGTGGTTCATGAAGTGTGATGTGTGTCGTCAGGGCTGGCCCCTTCGCGGGCAAGCCCGCTCCCACAGTGTTTTTCTGTGTGACACCCATCGTGTAAACACCAGAGATCCCTGTGGGAGCGGGCTTGCCCGCGAAGAGGCCAGCCCAAACCCTGAAGATCTCAACCTTGGCTGAACATCTCCATCGCCCGCTGCTTGATCTGCTCTTCTGTCAGATCCTCCTTGCGCGTCGCCAGAAACCACAGGTGCCCATAGGGATCCTTCAGCGTTCCGCTGCGATCACCATAAAACTGATCCTTGACCTCGGACACCGCTTGCGCCCCGGCCTCGAGTGCTCGCTGAAAAGATTTGTCGACATCGGTGACATACAGATGCAGACCGACCGACACGGCATGGTCCGGGCCGCTCAAGGGCCCTTGATCGCACGGTGTGCCGAGCATGATCGCGCTGTCGCCAATGCGCAGTTCGGCGTGGCCGACGCGCCCGTCGGGCATGTCCAGGCGCATGACCACTGTGGCGCCGAAGGCTTTTTTATAGAATTCGATGGCATCGGCAGCCTTGAGAATGCCGAGGTACGGGGTAATGCTGTGATACCCCTCGGGAATGGGTTTGACGCTCATGACGTTCTCCCTGTTTTTGTTTTGCGAGGTAGGGCTCCACTGGATTTGTGGAAGATTCACTATAGAACTGTCTGCGCGGGCAGAAATTTTCCCCGACGAGCCGTCAGCCGAGAAAGTGTGCCCCCGGCCCTTTCTCACCGAGCACATCGCCCTGATTGCGCAACGGGCAAGCTTCCATCGACAGACAGCCGCAGCCGATGCAGCCGGTAAGCCGGTCACGCAACAGGGTCAGCTGATTAATCCGTTCATCCAGCTCGCGGCGCCATTGCTCGGAGAGGACTTTCCAGTCTGCTGCTGTCGGAGCGCGGTCGTCGGGGAGTCTCTTCAGCGCCTCGCCAATCTCCGCCAGCGGAATGCCCAGACGCTGCGCGACCTTGATCAACGCCACCCGGCGCAACACTGCCCGTGGATAACGGCGCTGATTGCCGGCATTGCGCTGGCTCTTGATCAGGCCTTTGGCTTCATAAAAGTGCAGGGCAGTGACCGCGACACCGCTGCGCGCGGCGACTTCGCCGACGGTGAGCTGTTTGTGCAGGTTTTCCGGGGTGATCATTTTGCAAAGGGCTCTTGACCTTGACTTAACTAGAGGTTTTACCCTGCAGGCCTTCGAGTCGCAAGACTCGGCTTAATGAGTGGGGACTTCTCATGCAAACCTCAGCGAAAAATCGCAGTTTTACCCAGTTGATCGAATTCGAGATCGAGCCGCGTCAGCAGCCGGCATTGGTTTGTGCGCTGTCGCAGCAGAGCGAACATCTGGCGCAGCGCTACGCAGGCTTTGTCAGCGCCAGCGTCCAGGTCAGCGACGACGGTCGGCGGGTGCTGAGCTTGCTGCAATGGCAAAGCCGCGAAGCCGGGGAGGCGGCGTTCTGTCGCTATGAAAGCGGCGAGCAGGATTTCTGGCAGCTGATCCGCGCCCATCAGGCGAAGACCGTGACCTTCAATTCATTTCAGGTGTTGAGCAGCATCGCCCGCAGCCATGACGATGCGCTGCACTGCAATCTGGTCGGCTAGATCGACAACTGGATCAGGCGTTCACCGTGCAGGTTTTCCGTGAGCCGCCGCTTGTTCACCGCCAGTTCGCCGATCTTGATCAGCCGTGTGCGCGTGACGTTGCGGCTCAGACCAAGCAGCGCGGCGGTGTGCACCTGGTTGTAATGGCAGAAGCGATAGGCGGCGCGCAGCAAGGCGTCTTCGACCTTTTCGTGGAGGGCGCCGGCCTGTTGCTCGAAGAGCTTTTGAAAGGCCCGTTCCAGCAACGCTTCCGGTGAATCGCCGGCGCCCGACTGCTGATCGTCCGCGCGCTCGATGCGCAAGTTGGACAGGCGCAGATCATCACGCTCGATCACGCCGTTGCGGCAGATCAACAGGGTGTGATGGATGACGTTTTCCAGTTCGCGGATGTTCCCCGGCCAACTGTAGCTGCGCAGTTTCTGTTCGGCACCGGGGCTGATGTTGACCCGTCCGTAACCCAGGCGCTGGCTGTAGGCCTCGATGAAATGCCGGGTCAGCGGCAGGATGTCGCCGGGCCGTTCGCGCAGCGGACTGAGTTCCAGATTGACCACGTTCAACCGGTAGAACAGGTCTTCGCGGAAGTTGCCGGCATTGATCGCTTTCTCCAGTTGCACGTTGGTCGCGGCCAGCACCCGCACATCGATCGGAATGCTCTTGCGCGAGCCGAGACGCACCACTTCGCGCTCCTGCAGCACCCGCAGCAACTTGACCTGAATTGCCATTGGCAAATCGCCGATTTCGTCGAGGAACAAAGTGCCGCCGTCCGCCTCTTCGAACCAGCCGGCCTTGGCGCTGAGCGCGCCGGTGAAGGCGCCTTTTTCATGGCCGAACAGCTCGGCTTCCACCAGTGATTCGGAGAACGCACCGCAGTTGACCGCGACAAACGGCCGATGCCGGCGGTGGCTCAGGTTGTGAATATGCCGCGCCACCAGCTCCTTGCCGGTGCCGGTTTCGCCGATGATCAGTACGCTGGCTTCGCTCGGCGCGACTTGTTGCAGATGCGCCAGCAAGGCCTGGGATTTCGGGTCTTCAAAGACCTGCGCGGTGGCACGGATCGACGTCGCCAGAGCGGGTGAGGGCGGAAGGGTCAGCAGTTGCATGGGGCTCGCTCCATTAAAGGCAGAATCAGGAATAGAACGTTGGCACCGGCAGCGCCTGATTCAGCGCCCAGTCGCCCAACTCGTGAAGTTTGTAATCGAGCGGGTCGTGCAGAGTCTGCGTGCGCAGGTTGCGCCAGTGCCGGTCGAGGCGCAGCGAGGCGTGGGTCGAACGTGCGCCGGTGACTTCGAACAAACGGCTGCAGATGTCCAGCCCCTGACGACTGGCGGCGACCTTGGCGGTGGCAATCGCCGTGGCCAGATGTCCACGTTCTTCTGCGGTCAGGTTCGGGCCTTTGGCCCAGGCCTCGTCGAGCAGCGCGGCGGCCCGCTCGACCTGCAGACGAATGCCTTCCAGCGCCACCCAGAATTCGCCGTAATGCGCGAGCACGTACGGATCTTCGCGCACGTTGCGGGCGGCGGATTTGTGCCAGAGCCGGGTTTCGCTCAGGGTGTATTGCCGGGCTTCTGCAAAGGCACCTTCGGCGATCCCGAGAAACATGTGGGTGAAGGTCAGTTGCGCGATCAGCGGACGCAGGCAGGCGAACGGCGTGCTCAACGGGCCGGGATCAAGCAGTAGCTCGGATTCTTCGACCCGCACCCGTTCGAACGTGGCGCTGCCGCTATCGGTCTGGCGCTGGCCGATGTTGTTCCAGTCGTCATGCAAAGTGATGCCGCTGCGACCGCTGGGGATCGCCGCGATCAGCAACTTGCCGCCGGCACTTTCGTCGACGGCGGAAGCGATCAACATCTGCGAATCACTGGCGCCGGAGCAGAAGCTTTTCTTCCCGGAAAACTCGCGCCAGCCGCCGAAATCCTTGACCACAGTGCGGGTGTCGAGCGGGTTGAGGGCGTTACCCCAGAACCAGTTCTGCCGCGCGGTCTGTTCGAACCACGGCTGCCATTGTCCGGGCCGCGAGAACAGGCGCACGGTGGCGAGCATCAGGTGATGAAAACCGAAGACGTGGGCGATGGAACTGTCGACCTTGGCGAACTCGCGCACGATCTGCAGGGTTTCGCTCCAGCGCGCGCCGAGGCCGCCGTAACGGGTGGGAATGCTCAGCGCCAGCAGGCCGCTGTCGCGCAGGGCATCGCGTTCGGCCTTCGGCGTACCGCCGCGTTCGTCACGCTCGACGGCGGTGAGGGCGAATTCGGCGGCCAGTTGACGGGCGGTCTGCAGCGGGGAGAGCAGGGTGCTTTGTGGTTTGGCGGTCACACCAAATCTCCTATGTTTTACAACTGTCCTGTAGGAGCTGCCGAAGGCTGCGATCTGTTGATCTTGCTTGTAAAAAACAAAGTCAAAAGATCGCAGCCTGCGGCAGCTCCTACAGAGTTTGTGTTGGGTCAGGACTTGGTGGGCAACACATCGTTGGCAATCATTTCGCCAAACGGCCCGGTGAGGTTGGTCACGCCGCGTCCGGCCAGGCTCGCGTAGGGTTCCGGCAGCAGCGGGAACACCCGTTCGGCAAAGCGATAAGCTTCTTCCAAGTGCGGATAACCGGAAAAGATGAAGCTCTCGATGCCGAGGTCGGCGTACTCCTTGATTCGCGCGGCCACTTGCTGCGGATCGCCCACCAGCGCGGTACCGGCACCGCCACGTACCAGACCGACGCCGGCCCACAGGTTGGGGGCGATTTCCAGGTTGTCGCGACGCCCGTCATGCAACGCCGCCATGCGCCGCTGGCCTTCGGAATCGAAACGCGAGAAGGATTTCTGCGCGGCCTCGATGGTCTCGTCGCTGATGTGCTCGATCAGGTTGTCCGCCGCTTTCCATGCTTCTTCAGCGGTCTCGCGGACGATCACGTGCAGGCGAATGCCGAACTTCACCTTGCGCCCATGGCGAGCGGCGCGTTCTCGCACATCGGCAAGTTTTTCGGCGACGGCGGCGGGCGGTTCGCCCCAGGTCAGGTACACGTCGACTTGCTCGGCAGCGAGATCATGCGCGGCGTCGGACGAGCCACCGAAATACAGCGGTGGATAGGGTTTCTGCACGGGCGGATAAAGGGCTTTGGCGTTCTGTACTTTCAGGTGTTTGCCTTCGAAATCCACCGATTCGCCTTGCAACACCCGGCGCCAGATCTTGAGGAATTCGTCGGTGACTTCGTAGCGTTCGCTGTGGCTGAGGAAGCTGCCGTCGCCACGGTTTTCGTCGGGGTCGCCGCCGGTCACCACGTTGATCAGCAGGCGGCCGTTGGACAGTCGATCGAGCGTCGCCGCCATGCGCGCCGAAACGGTGGGCGAAATGATCCCCGGACGGATCGCTACCAGATAACGCAGGCGCTCGGTCAACGGCACCAGCTCCGAAGCGATCACCCACGAGTCTTCGCAGGAGCGCCCGGTGGGAATCAGCACGCCGTGGTAGCCGAGGCTGTCGGCGGCTTGCGCCACTTGTTTCAGGTAATTCAGGGTGACCGGGCGCGCGCCTTGGGTGGTGCCCAGGTAATGCCCGTCACCGTGGGTCGGCAGGAACCAGAAAACATCCATGAACAGCTCCTTAAGCGATTTTCAGCAACGGTTTGATTTGCGTGCCGAACAGCGGCGCGGCGCGTTCGGCGGCCAAGCGAATGCGCGCTTTCAGCGGTTCGCTGGTGATCTGGTAGTCGGCGAAATCGGCCTCGGTGGCGTACACGCCAATGGGCAGGGTCACGGCCTGGAAGAAACTGAACAGCGGCCGCAACTGGTGATCGAGCACCAACGCATGACGCTCGCTGCCGCCGGTGGCGGCGAGCAGCACCGGAGTGTCGATCAGCGCGTTGAGGTCGATCAGGTCGAACAGGTGCTTGAGCAGTCCCGGGTAGGAACCGCGATACACCGGCGCGGCGACGATCAGCAGATCGGCCTGTTCGATGGCTTGCAGTTCGGCTTCGACTTCGACGCTCAGCTCCTGACGCGACAGGGCAGCACCCAACGGCCGGGCGATGTCACCGAGTTCGATCAGATGACTCTCGACCGGCAAGTGCCCGGCCAGTTCGGCCAACAGCGCTTGGGTCAGCACCAGCGTGCGTGATGGACGCCAGGTGCCGCCGGAGAGGGCGACGACTTTCAGGGGACGCGACATGATCAGTTCCTTTTATCAACAGTTGCTCAGCGAGCAGTGAGTCAGTGCCAAGGCTTGAGCAAGCGCTGTACCAATTCCTTAAAGGCCCGGTTTACTTGGGCCTGAGCGCTCTGGCGTGAGTCGGTTGTGCGGAAATCAGGCGGGTTTGTTGATCTGCTGTTGCCTGGGCAACAGTTGCTGGAGCAACAGTTGTTCGCCGTGTGCAGGGATTTATAGCGACTGCTGGTTATTCCGTAAAAGAACGATAATCGATATTTATAGATCGTTTGGGGATATGAGAGCGATAAAGCTGAAATCCTGATAGCCACTATTGAGCGCGTTGATTTTTGCCCGGCCGGGCGCGGGCGTAGCCTTTGTCCATCGACTACCACCGCCCCGCCAGGACGCTCCCCATGAATCGTTTACTGACTGTTTCGCTGTTGCTCGCTGTCTCCGTACTCGCCGGTTGCGCGACCCACGTTTCCCCCGAACAACGGCCTTACACCGCCGAAGAAACCCGCGAACTGGCGATGGAAGCGCTGAATCGCAGCGGCTTGTCCTTCGACGAATATCACGCGAAGAAAGCCGCACTGCTGGGCGAGTCGCAATTCGACAAGAAAGCTGAAATGAGCGCCGGGCGAGCCATACAGCTGCATGGTCGTCCAAGTTAATCGAAAACTGTACTGCTCGTATTTTCGCGTAACTGTCCGTGGGTTTGCGGGCTGCCGTGCGATAGGGTCAACACCTGAATGACCCCCGACGGATTGCCCTCCATGACCCTTTCGCTTGATCTGCTGTTGGGCTTTGCCCTGTTTGCCCTTGTCACCTCGATTACACCGGGGCCGAACAACACCATGTTGCTGGCGTCGGGGGTGAACTTCGGCTTCAACCGCACCATTCCTCACATGCTCGGCATCACCTGCGGTTTCTTCGTATTGGTGGTCGCGGTGGGCTTTGGCCTGGGCGCGGTATTCCAGACATACCCGATTCTCTACACCGTGCTGCGTTATGTCGGCGCCGCGTATCTGTTGTACCTGGCGTGGAAAATCGCCCACTCGGGGCCGGTGGGCGAGGGCGTCGAAGGCGAGGCCAGGCCGATCAGCTATCTCGGTGCCGCAGCGTTTCAGTGGGTCAATCCTAAGGCCTGGATCATGGCCATCGGCGCTATCAGCACCTACACGCCGATGCAGGGTTATTTCACCAACGTGGTGGTCATTGCCGCCGTGTTCGCCATCATCAACCTGCCCAGTGTCGGCGTCTGGGCGGCGTGTGGCACGCTGTTGCGCAACGTGCTGAAGGACCCGCGCTGGTTGCGCGTGTTCAACTGGGGCATGGCGGCGCTGTTGGTGATTTCGCTGTACCCGTTACTTCTCGAAAGCTTTCACTGACGCATTGCTTCAACCGCCGGCCCGATGCCTGTTAAGCTCGGCTTCAGGAGCGTTCCTACGCACTTTTAAATGAAGTTGTTCTTCTTTAACGGCATCCGATCAGTTATTGATGACGCTCTCGAACCAACGCGCAGCTCACGAGGCTGCGTTGTGCCGTTTGCAGACACGAGCCTCCTGATCCCGGAACACGCTCTGCGAGTCTTTTATGAATAAACGTCCGCTGTATTTCGATTACGCCGCCACCACCCCGGTGGACGAACGGGTCATCCAGGTGATGATTGACTGTCTGGGTTTTCACGGTAACTTCGGCAACCCGGCGTCCAGCTCCCACGCTTTCGGCCAGCAGGCCCGGCAAACGGTCGAGCAGGCCCGCCGACAAGTCGCCGAACTGGTCGGCGCTGAGGCCGCGCAGATCGTCTGGACCTCCGGCGCCACCGAATCCAACAACCTCGCTCTCAAGGGCGTGGCGCAGGCGCGCGGCGCTGCCGGTGGCCACATCATTACCAGCCAGATTGAACACAAAGCCATTCTCGATACCGCCCGGCAATTGCAGGACGGCGGCGTTGCGGTGACCTATCTGGTGCCGGACGCCGATGGCCTGATCACCCCGCAGGCGGTCAGTGAAGCCATGCGCGACGACACTTTTCTGGTGTCGCTGATGCTGGTCAACAACGAACTCGGCACCCTCAACGATATCCCGGCCATTGGTGAAGTCGTGCGCGGCCGTGGCGCGTTGTTCCACGTCGATGCCGCGCAGGGTGCGGGCAAAGTGGCGATTGATCTGCAGCAATGGCCGGTGGACTTGATGTCGTTTTCGGCGCACAAACTCTACGGCCCCAAAGGCATCGGCGCGTTGTACGTCGGCCCCGGCGCGCAACAGCGCTTGCAGGCGCAGATTCACGGTGGTGGCCATGAGGGCGGGTTGCGCTCCGGGACGCTGGCCACCCATCAGATCGCTGGTATGGGCGCGGCATTCGCCTTGGCCGCTGCGGCGTTCGATGCGGAGAAAGCATCCATCGTAGCGCTGCGTGATCGCTTGCTCGAACAATTATCGAGCCTGCCTGGCGTGCGCCTCAACGGCAGCGATAGCCAGCGCATCCCGCATACGCTGAGCCTGACGTTCAGCGAAGGTGAATTCAACAGTGCGGCCTTGAGCCAGTCGATCGCCTTTTCCGCGACCTCGGCGTGTAACTCGGCGAGCAACACGCCTTCTCACGTGCTGTTGGCGCTGGGGCACGACGCCCGGCTGGCCGGTCGCACCATTCGCCTGAGCCTCGGCCGTTTCACCACCGCCGACGATATCGATCAGGCGGCAGAACTGATCAAAGGCGCCTGCGCCAGTGCCCCGGCATTCTGGGCGACAGGGCTTTAAACAGCCGGTTTTCACGGCTACGAACAATAACGATGAAGTGATTGGCAGGAGATATGATGAGTACCCAGACTTTGACCGAGGGAACGGTTCCCCAGCGCCTGGCGCACACCCGTGAACTGATGCGCCGTGAAGGCATTCATGCGTTGCTGGTGCCATCGGCCGACCCGCACCTCTCGGAATACCTGCCGGGCTACTGGCAAGGGCGGCAATGGCTGTCGGGCTTTCATGGTTCGGTCGGCACTTTGATCGTGACTGCTGATTTCGCCGGAGTCTGGGCCGACAGTCGTTACTGGGAACAGGCGACCAAGGAACTCAAGGGCAGCGGCATCGAACTGGTCAAGCTGCAACCGGGTCAGCCGAGTCCGCTGGACTGGCTCGCCGAGCAAACACCTGAAGGTGGCGTGGTGGCGGTCGACGGCGCGGTGATGGCCGTTGCCTCGGCCCGCACGTTGAGCAGCAAGCTTGAAGCCCGCGGCGCGCGTTTGCGTACCGACATCGACTTGCTGAATGAAGTCTGGGCGGACCGCCCGAGCCTGCCGGACGCGCCGATCTATCAACATCTGCCACCGCAAGCGACGGTCAGCCGTGGCGAAAAACTCGCCAAACTGCGTGAGACCTTGCGGGAACGTGGCGCTGACTGGCACTTCATCGCCACCCTCGACGACATTGCCTGGCTGTTCAACCTGCGCGGTGGCGATGTCTCGTTCAATCCGGTGTTTGTGTCGTTCGCGTTGATCAATCAACAGCAAGCGACCCTGTTTGTGGCCTTGAGCAAAGTCGACGCCGAGTTGCGCGCAGTGCTGGAGCAGGATGGCGTGACTCTGCGCGATTACCGCGAAGTCGCCGACGCCTTGCGCGCTGTACCAGGCGGCGCCAGCCTGCTGGTGGATCCGGCGCGGGTGACCAGCGGTTTGCTGGATAACCTGGACAAAGGCGTGAAACTGGTCGAAGGCCTGAATCCGACCACGCTCGCCAAATCGCAAAAGAGTGAGGCTGATGCGCAGCACATCCGCAAGGCCATGGAGCAGGACGGCGCGGCGTTGTGCGAATTCTTCGCCTGGCTGGAATCGGCCTGGGGTCGTGAACGCATCACCGAACTGACCATCGACGAGAAACTCACTGCTGCCCGTGAGCGTCGTCCGGATTACGTGTCGCTGAGCTTCAATACGATTGCCGCGTTTAACGCCAACGGCGCAATGCCGCACTACCACGCCACCGAAGAAGAACACGCGGTGATCGAGGGGGACGGCTTGCTGCTGATCGACTCGGGCGGCCAGTACCTGGGCGGCACTACCGACATCACCCGAATGGTGCCAGTGGGGACGCCGACGGCTGAACAGAAGCGTGACTGCACTCGGGTACTCAAAGGCGTGATTGCTCTTTCGCGGGCGCAGTTCCCGAAAGGCATTCTGTCGCCGTTGCTCGACGCCATCGCCCGCGCACCGATCTGGGCGGAAAGCGTGGATTACGGTCACGGCACCGGTCATGGGGTCGGCTATTTCCTCAACGTGCATGAAGGCCCGCAGGTGATCGCCTATCAGGCAGCACCGGCACCGCAAACGGCGATGCAGGCGGGGATGATCACCTCGATCGAACCGGGCACTTATCGTCCGGGCCGTTGGGGCGTGCGCATCGAGAACCTGGCGATGAACCGCGAGGCGGGGAACAGCGAGTTCGGCGAGTTCCTCAAGTTTGAAACCTTGACCCTGTGTCCGATCGACACGCGCTGCCTGGAGCCGTCCTTGCTGACGCAGGAAGAGAAGCAGTGGTTCAACGCCTACCACGCTGAAGTGCGTGAGCGTCTGAGTCCGTTGCTGGAGGGGGCCGCGCTGGAGTGGCTGAACACGCGTACAGCGGCGATTTGAATGGCTGAAACCCGGGCACTGTTGGCAGCGTCCGGGTTCTGAGGTTTTTCTAAGCCTGACGCAGGGCCTCTTCGACGAAGTCGAGGCGGTCCTGTCCAAAGAACATCTGATTGCCGATAAACATGCTCGGCGCGCCAAACACCCCGCGTTTAATGGCTGTTTCGGTGTTGTCCTTCAGGGCTGCCTTTACCGCCTCGTCGTTGGTCAGGGCCAGAACTTCATTGGGGTCGAAGCCGTGCTCGCTCAAAACAGCAGCGACAGTTGCCGGCTCATCGAGCGGGCGTCCCTCCACCCACAATGCCTTGAACAGACAATCGATAAACGTCTGAAAGCGTTCCGGTTGGCGCAGTTGTATGCCAGTGACGGCACGCATCAGCATCAACGTGTTGATCGGAAAATGCGGATTGAATTTCAGCGGCACGCCGTAACGTTTGGCGTAGCGATCCAGATCCTGAAACATGTAGCGGCCCTTCGCCGGAATCATCGCCGGCGATGCGTTGCCGGTCGCCTTGAACACGCCGCCCAGCAGCATCGGGATATAGATCAGCTCGCTTTGAGTTGCGGCACATATTTTCGGTAATTGGGTGTAAGCCAGGTAGGTGGCAGGGCTGCCGAGGTCGAAATAGAACTCCACGGTTTTCGTCATCTTCGCTGCTCTCTGATTATTGTTATGGAGGAGGCGGGGCTTACCAGCGTTCGTTCCACGGGCGCAGATCCAGCTCGAAGGTCCAGGCATCCCGTGGCTGACTGTGCAGATACCAATAGTTTTCGGCGATGTGTTCGGGATTGAGAATACCGTCCTGATCCTTGGTCGCGTACTTCTCCGGGAAACTGTTGCGGATGAAGTCGGTGTCGATCGCGCCATCGACCACTACATGGGCGACGTGGATGTTCATCGGCCCCAACTCGCGCGCCATGCTTTGCGCCAGTGCACGGATACCGTGTTTGGCGCCGGCAAACGCGGCAAATCCGGAAGCACCGCGCAGCCCGGCGGTAGCGCCAGTGAACAGAATGGTGCCGCGCTGGCGCGTGACCATGCGCTTGGCCACTTCGCGGGCATTGAGAAAGCCCGAGAAACAGGCCATTTCCCAGATCTTGAAATACTTGCGCGCAGTTTCTTCGAGAATGCTGCAAGGCACGTTGGCGCCGATGTTGAAGACAAACGCCTCGATCAGACCCAGGCGGGTTTCGATTTCTTCAATCAACGCAATGACGTCTTCTTCCTTGCGTGCATCGCAGGCAAAACCATGTGCTTCTCCACCCTCGGCCGAAATCGCGTCGACCAGCGGCTGCAATTTGTCGGCACTGCGCCGGGTGACGCAAGCGACAAATCCTTCCCTGGCAAAGCGCTTGGCAATCGCTCCGCCGGTGGCATCGCCGGCACCAACAACTAATACGACCTTCTTGTTGTTATTCATGGGTGAACCCCTTTAGTAAACGATCGTTAAGTGAACGAACGTTATGCTAGGATCCGGACAACGTCAAGGCGCTCGATCAAGAGGAAAGCACATGCGGTATTCCGCCGGTCACAAGCTGGAAACCCGAGAAAAATTGCTGAACAGCAGTGCGCTATCAGCCAAGCGTTCGGGCTTTTCCACAGTCGGTGTCGATGGTTTGATGAAGGCGATCGGCCTGAGTGGCGCGGCGTTTTATAGCCACTTCTCGTCGAAAAACGAGCTGTTCACCGCTATCGTCGAGCGCGAACTGTGTCAGAGCCTGGAGCGGCTGGGGGGGAAGGGAGCGCAGGACCGTGAGCGGCTGGAACGCTGTCTCAAGCAGTACCTGAGCATGGCTCACGTGGAGCAGCCTGAATCGGGCTGTGCCTTGCCGACACTGGGCGCAGAAATTGCCCGTTCAGATGATCAGGTTCGCGAGCAGGCAGAGTTGTGGATTTGTCGGCTGCAAGCCAGTTGGGCGCAAATCCTGGAAAGCGACAGCTTGGCCTGGGCGATTCTGTCGCAATGCGTCGGAGCACTGGTGGTGGCGCGGATGCTGGTGACGCCGGAGATTCAACAGACGGTATTGCAGTCCAGTCATGAGGAAATCGGGCGTCAACTGGCTGCTCGACAAGGCGAGCAGCCAGAATGATTCACTTGCAGATGACGATCATGCTGCGGCTGGTATAGCCAGCCGGATTGAGACCGAACGGGTAATCGCCTGGTTCTTCCACGGCGTCCCCGGATTTGGCGATGACCTTGTAGCCTTTGGGGGCACAGGAATTGGCGGCGCTGGTGTAGCACTTGTCCCAAGAGGACGACAGCCCGGAACAGTTGATGTGCAGCCCTTTTTTACCGTGCTTCACCTGAGTCTTGGAGGTCGCTGCGCACCCCGCTACTGCCAATACAGCGATCAGTATCAAAATTCGTTTCATTACCGTCCTTATGGTAGCCACGAGTCTGGCGCTCGGGTCTGCCTGTATTCGCCTGCGCTTTAAGCGGTTTGATATCCCTGTCCGAAAAATCCATGTCTGGCACTGAGTTAAGGGGGCTAAACATGGCCTAAATGAACGCCAATTGCCAGACCTTCGTCAAATCCTGTCTCAATCTGCCGCAACGGCGGGCTTGGCGGTGCTGCCCATGGTCATGGTTGCCCCGACGGAGGCCAGAATAATGCAGAGGATCGCCATCCATTGTGACAGCGTGAGGTACTCCTGCAGAAACAGCAGTCCCGACAATGCGCCGAAGGCCGGTTCGATGCTCATCAAGGTACCGAAGGTGCGGGCAGGCATGCGGGTGAGGGCGACCATCTCAAGGGTATAGGGCAAAGCCGTTGAGAGGATGGCGACGCCAATGGCGATCGGGATCAGCGACGGGGTCAGTAACGCGGTGCCGGCATGCACGATGCCGATCGGCGCGACAAACAGTGCGGCGATCATCACGCCCAGAGCCGCAGTCGTCACGCCGTTGTCTGCACCGGCTTTTTGGCCGAACAGAATATACAACGCCCAGCACACGCCGGCGCCCAAGGCATAACCGGCGCCGACCAGATCAATTCCCGCGGATGTTGCTCCAGTCGGGATCAACAACAGCAGGCCGACCGCCGCCAAGGCAATCCAGAGAAAATCGATAGCGCGGCGAGAGGCGTAAATGGCGACGGCCAGCGGACCCGTGAACTCAAGCGCGACTGCAATACCAAGCGGTACGGTGCGCAATGACATATAGAAGAGAAAGTTCATCCCGCCTAGCGCCATTCCGTAAACGATCACTGTCCGCAGCGACTGAGCTGTCAGCCTTGCGCGCCATGGGCGCAACAACAACAGCATGATTACGCTGGCGAAGACCAGGCGCAGCGTGGTCGTCCCTTGAGCGCCGACTACCGGGAACATGCTCTTGGCTAAAGAGGCGCCAGACTGGATGGATGCCATGGCTATTAATAAGAGGCCAACCGGGAACAGCGTTGAGGCCAGGGAGCGAGGTTGGTCAGTCATTGCGAGGCATCGTCCGAAAGTAAGAGCAGGGTATTGTTTTAGGTGTTGGGCAATATACTGCGCATTCGCAGGCGTTGCGTCTATATATAGCTGGCTTTTTCGGTGTCTCGACAGAAAACTGAAATTAACGGTTGACGGCAGATTCTGGAGGTCTATAATTCGCCCCACTTCCGGCGCGGTCGAAACGGAAAACTCCTTGAGATTCAATGAGTTACGCGGTTTTCGACAGCGGGTCGCTTCAGTTCATCGAAGTCTGGAAGGAGTTGAAAGGGCGGTGATGTTTGGCTCTTTTGACGGTTCGATCTTCTCGGTCGAAAGTGGTGAAAAAGAGGTGTTGACA